>JAFGLD010000275.1 GCA_016928235.1 Anaerolineae bacterium
CCTCAAAATCAGAGATTAGGCATGGTTTTGGGGCTCATTTCGGTAGAACAAAACCGATGTTCCGACTTCTCCGACAAACTGCTAGGGGTGGCACACTTTGGCCGTTATTGCTATGCACACTTTCAGGCGTTATTTGACACCACCGTCGGTGGATTTTGATTTGCCGGCAGGTGATGATCAATTTGCTTAGCGGAATTCGAATTTTCTAGGCGAGAAAATTTAGTTTCTCGACTGGAAAAATAATTTTCTCGCCTAGAAAAATAAAGTTTCAGTCTGCAGATCGATCATTCCCAGTCTGTAGATCGATCATCTGCTGATAGGGGATCAACCATTGTAGCACAGACAACAATAACACAGCCTGGCTGCTCGAAATCGGCGGTGCGGTAATCAGTTCCAACCCTCCGGGCAGTCGTCAAAAAAACCGATGGCCCGGCTCAATGTGCTCTATCCGGATGTACGCCTCCAGCCCCAATACCGGGCTGTTCTATTGCAGTAATCCTGATAGGCCATCCCATAGGACTCTGCCAGGAACCTCTCTTCTTGAAGTATCTGGTAGTGCAAACCGATGACGACCACTACCGCAAAGATCAAAAATATCAGCGTTCCATTGATCAAAAAAGTCCCAATGAAGTAAACATTAATGAAAACGAAGATCGGATTCCGCGAAAGCGCAAAAATCCCTGTCGTAATCAGATCTCCCTGTGTTTGCTTATCGATTCCGACACGCCATGAGTCACGGAATGAGACCAAAGCCCATATAAAGATGATAAAAGAGACAACCACCAATGCTGCCCCAATGAGTCTGGCCGGTATTGTATCAATCAGTTGCATATCTAAAGGCGCAGGAAAAAGTCGAAAATCGGCGCGAAGCGCAGTCAACAGCACTTCGACAATCCAGGCCATCAGGCCGACGAAGAAGGAGAGTTCGATGACGCGCTTGACGCCGTCTTTTCCTACACCGAGTGTGATCGGATTGATGTTTTTGCCGAAACGCAAATACAATGTTCTTCCTACAAAAACGACAAGAAAGAAGACCAATCCTACAATTTGGAAGTAATCGAGATAGTTGTTCATGGTTTCTCCTGATAGTAGACTTGAGCGAGAGTAACAGAGCTACCTGCCGATAAAGTCGATTGCCGAATGGGAGATATCGGACGGAAATGCCATCGAGCCGTCGGATACACCGGGTATCATCCCGGACCAATTGGCCAAGATTGTTCCAAAGCCCTGCTCTCTTCTTATATGTTTTCGCTCATAGTAAAGTACAATCCGGGAGTATCAAACCACATCCTGGCACATAAGTAACAGGTGTTACCATGTCCCATCCCGATTTGCGCCAGCGCCGCACCCGTGAGGCGCTACAGCAAGCACTGGTCTCGCTCATTCAAGAAACAAACTTCGAGGCAATCACCGTCGCCGATATTGCAGATCGTGCCGGTGTGGCCCGCAAGACATTTTACGCTCACTATCAAGACAAAGATGTCCTGCTCATTGACTACATCGAGCCCCTGCTCAAAGCGCTGGCGCAGAGCATCTCCAATACCGATGTGGACACCCTGCTTGCAGACAATAAACCTGCATCGTATCCGGCGTTCAAGCATGTACAGGAACATGCAGCTTTTTACCGGGTCATGTTGGGCAGACAAGGCTCAGCGGGCTTTATCACCTATGTGCTGGAATTCATGACAAGCTCTTCACATGAGCAGCATCAGGCTATCTGGGAGGCTACATCAAAGAGCTCTGTCGAGCCCATGCTGATCGCGCATTTCTTGGCCGGGGCGTTGCTGAACACCATCATCTGGTGGTTGAAAAACGATTGCCAACCATCGGCAGAGATAATGGCATACACTTTTTCACGTTTAGCCGCCCCCGGCGTTCTTGACGTGCTAGGGCTGGATTAAAGTCCGGAGGCCCGAATCTTTCCAATCGGATGATGATCGATCTAAGAAAGTCATTGTCCTTACTTCTCGATATCCGCTCATACTCTCGAACAGCTGCCGGTCTTCGGGCGTCGGCAGTGTCAGCAGGTCGGCGCCCAGCCGGGCATAGATGCGTTAGGTGAGCAACTCCATCCATACGAATTGCCGAGCCACCATCACCACCTTCCGGTTAGTGGTGGTGGCAGTTGCCCCACTGTCGGTGCTTGCAATCAGCACCTCGCGGTTGTCTGCTACCACGATCGAGGTGTTGGCCATCTCCTGGCTCTCGCTTTTCGACTGTGAGTAGTACGATGTCTGCCCGTATTCAAGCTGCCCTTTGCCTGTGAGCAATGTGCCGATTGCCACACCGCGGTCATTGGCTTTGGCGATGGTATCGTGCAGGGCCAACAGGTCGGTATCGTGCAGCACCATATACAGTTCGGTCTCTGTCCCACAGATAAGCTGATCATAAGTGTCAACTCAAGCTCAATCGTAGTGTGTGATTGGCTGTTAGCTGTTAGCTATTAGCTGTTAGCTATTAGCTTCTGCCAGACGGCCGCGAACCAGTCTCCGCGAGCAGAGAGCTGAAAACAGATCACAGAGCAACGCCAGACCCTTCAGTTGACACCTATGATAAGCTGATTGGTTGTTCTAAAAGTGACTAATAGATATGATATAAACACCTTGCCGGCAGGCATCAAGATAAAGCCTCAGAAAATAATCATTGCCATTTGGGGAGAGAGAATGAGCCCGGCTGCCACTAAACAAGTAACCATCTCAGATGATGAAGAAGATGTTCTTAATCAAACAAAAACACGGACCGAAGCCAACGAAGATGCACTATCAGGACGGGGCGGCCGTGAGCTGCATCGCCTGGGCGCCCGTCTGAGCGAGATCATCCTGGGTGGGCAGGATGGGCTGGTCAATACGATGGGCGTCATCCTGGGAATTGCCGCGGCGACTGACGAGACGCGCATCATCATCGTCGGTGGTCTGGCGGCTGCCTTTGCCGAGTCGATCTCGATGGCGGCGGTTGCTTACACATCGACACTGGCTAACATGGACTTCTATCGTGCCCAGTTGAGACGCGAATACCATGAGGTCGAGCACATGCCGGAGATGGAGCGGGCAGAGATCACCGAGATATTCAAGAAATGGGGATTTGAGGGCAAGCTGCTTCAGGATGTCGTCGAGCATATCTCCAAGAACAAACATCACTGGGTGGAAATCATGATGGCCCACGAGCTGGAACTCCAACCCATCGATGCAAAAGGCCTGCTCCCAACAACGCTTTTGGTCGGTTTCTCGGCTATTGTCGGCTCGCTGATCCCGCTAATCCCTTTTTTCTTTATGCATCATGAGCCCGCAATCTGGACGGCACTGGTGTCATCGGCGGCAGTGCTGTTTGGTGTAGGAGCAATCAAAGCTAACCTGACTGTTGGCCGACCGTTCCGCAGCGGCATACAAATGATGGCAATCGGGATTCTCTCAGCATTGGCCGGGTATGGTGTCGGGTTGCTGTTCGGATCACAGCCAGGCGGCTAGTGCACATAGAACGAACCGGATGTTCCTGGCCAAAGCCGGGCTGAGCACCGACAAGCACGATTAGCCATCCGGCACCCCCATACTGAGTTGCGCAACTAATGCCACCGGGTGGGGTTTTTGCTTAGGAGCGGGGTTTATGTTAGCCTCTGGTAATAGGATCCATCACCTGAGACATTGATTGCCATGTGTGTCTCTTTGGAAATTGCTATTTCCATGTTTCCGATAGTATCTTCACATCCTAAACATAATCAGGCCTTTGCCAAAGTGCCAAAAGAATCGCAGGATGCCTAACAACCGAGAGAATCACCCATACCGGTTCTATCATCCCATCCGGGTACGTTACGTCGAAGTCGACTCCCAGCAACATGTCTACTTTGGCCACTATCTCACTTACTTCGATGTTGCCCTGATCGAATATATGAACACCATTGGGTTTGATTACCAGGATATGATGGCCTCCGGCATTGACATGTTCTATGTGGCCTCCGAGTGCCAGCATAAAGGGCGTGCCTGCTTCAATGATCTGCTGCACATCCACGCCCGTATCGGCGCCATTGGCAACAGCAGCTTTACCTTTGAGTTTGCCATCACAAAACAGCCGGATAATGAGCTGGTTGCAACCGGCAAAATCACTGCTGTAGCGGTGGACATACAGACAAAGAAACCTGTCCGCGCACCCAACGGGCTGCGCGAGGCAGTTGCTCGTTTTGAGGGGAACACTGGACAAGAGTGAGAATGGCATGACACTTCATCGCGGTTGGATCGTTCTCTATCCGGTCCCAATGCCGATGGGGTTGCAGTAAGAAATTTTCATCCATAGTAAAAACCAAGCAGGAGGGGAAACGTGAGCATACGCAGCAAGATTTTAGCAATTGTTACTTTGTTGGCTATAGTGGGCTTGGACGTGACGGCATGCAACTCCGGCACATCACAGGAAACCGGTCAGGGTGTGACTTACAAGATCGGATTCAACTCCTCGGCAACCGGCGCGTCTGCATCGTTGGGACTACCGGAGGCCAAGACTGCCGAGATGATCCAGAAACAGATCAACGACCAGGGCGGCATTACCGGGCCGGACGGCGTCAAGCATGATGTCAAGATCGTCATCTATGACGATGAATCGGTGGCCGATAATGCCGTCAGCAACGTCACGCGCCTGATCCAGGAGGACGAGGCCGTAGCAGTAGTCTCGACCACCGGCAGCGGCACCACCATCGCCCACATCCCGGTGTGCGAAGAAAACGAAACTCCCTGTATCTCGATGGCCTCGGCCCAGCCGATCACGGTAAATGCTGATACCGGCGAAACCTATCGATGGATGTTTAAGACCCCGCAGACCAACGGACATGCCGGCGAGTGGCAGGCTGCCTACCTGAAAGCCACCGGTGTTTCATCGGTCTGTATCCTCTATACTGATGATGGCTACGGCAAAGACTGCCTGGCCAACTTCAAGGCAACCGCTGAGGCCGCCGGGCTGGAGATTGTCTACGAAGGCGCCTATGCTACCAGTGACACCGAATTCTCTGCCCAGATCGCCCAGGTCCAGGCCAGTGGCTGCCAGGCCGTCGAGGTCGGCTCGACGCCCCCAGTCGCTTCGCTGGCAACTGTAGCCGTGCACACGGCGCTTCCTGAGATCCCGATCACCCTGGGGCATGGCGTCTGCAACCAGGCATTCATCGACACCGCGGGCGCGGCAGCTAATGGCACCGTTTTTCCCTGCGGCAAGATCACCGTGCTCGATCAGGTAGCGGACAGCGACCCACAAAAGACAGTCCTCCAGAAGTACATCGATGATTACACTGCGTTCACCAACGGTGAGCCGATCAGCACTTTCGGCGGCCACGCCTGGGATGCAGTGGAGATGACCCTCAATGCCCTCGAAAGTCTGAACGACGGTATGAGTCTGGAAGAGCAGCGGACAGCGGTGCGAGACTACCTGGAAAACCAAATCCAGGGCTGGCCCGGCATCGGTGGGGTATTCACCATGAGCCCAGCCGATCACAATGGGTTGACGAAAGAATCGCTGCTGTTTGTTACGGTCGAGGATGGTCGGTGGGTTGCCTTCCCAGAGTCTGAATGGTAATCTAGTCACATATACAATGGGGGGGACAGAGGACATTCTGTCCCCCCATTGTTTTGCATGATACGTGAACTGTTTACGCCCTACAATCATGAATCTATCAGCCCATGCGTCAATTTTTTCGCGGTAAGATCGGCAAAATCGTATTAGCTACAGGCCTGGTATTTGCTGCCATTGCTCTGTGTGTCTGGCTCGGCTCTCGCCAGCGCCTCCTGCCCCAGCATTACGTCCAGCTGACGCTCGACGGCATGCGAGGTGGGAGTATCTACGCACTGATGGCGTTGGGATTCGTTGTCGTCTATCGGGTCACCGGCGTTATCAATTTTGCTCAGGGCGAGTTCGTGATGCTGGGTGCTATGCTATGCCTGACGATCCATAAACTACCACTGCCATTGCCCCCGGCGCTCAAGCTGATCGTGGCAATCATCGCTGCGATTGTGCTCGCCACATTGATCGGCGCTGCTGTCGAGCGGCTGACGATCCACCCGGCGCGCCGATCTCCTCCCGTGACTCTTACCATCATCACCGTTGGCGTGACGATCACGTTGCGGGCCGGCGCCTTGTTGGCCTGGGGCGCCGACCCTTACGTACTTCCTGCCTTCTCTACACTGGCGCTCGAAGATCACATCTTCCGTTTTGGCAGCGTGATATTGCAAGCGCAGACCCTGTGGATCTGGGGCACGTTGATCGTCGTTCTGGTGCTGCTGTACTTCTTTCTGGAGCACACCATTATGGGCAAGGCGCTACGGGCCTGTGCCGTCAACCAACGCGGAGCACAACTGGTCGGTATCAACCCGGGCCGCATGTCGATGCTCTCGTTCGCGCTGGCTGCGGCTCTGGGAGCCATTGGAGGCATCGTGTTGGGGCCGGTGACGCGCCCGATCTACGATATGGGGCTGATGCTGGGTCTCAAAGGGTTTGTCGCCGCCATTATGGGCGGTCTGGTAAGTGTTCCGGGCGCAGTAGTGGGCGGCTTACTATTGGGTGTTACCGAGAATCTGGCCGCCGGCGTCACCAATCCTACTTATAAGAGCGTGTTCGCCTTCGTCATCTTGATCGCCATCCTCCTGTTCCGGCCACAGGGGATTTTAGGCGGCACAGGCCAGGCCACCGAAGAAGTGAAGTAGGGAAAAAAACAGATCACAAGATAGAGCAAAGGGGCCATATGGCATCAACCAACATGGAAGGTCATCGATGAAGGCTTTGTGGGCGCGCCGTAATCTCGTGAACGTGATCGCCTTTACGGTCGTTCTGGCTGCCCTGGGCGCGGTCGATATCTTCCGGCCGTTCGGCCTTTCTTTTAGCGCGCTTACCGGGCGCGTGGTGACGCTCGATACCATGATCCGCATCGGCATCTTGACGATTGTCGTCGTTGGGCTAAACTTGCTGATGGGCTACGCAGGCCAGGTATCGTTGGGGCAAGCCGGTTTCTACGCGCTGGGCGCCTACTTCTCCGGCATCCTCTCGACGTTGGCGACACGCCACACGATATTGCCCGGCATCACCGGGCTTTGGTGGTGGCCCTGGCTGATGATCGTCGTCAGCATGATCTTGACCGGAGGGTTTGCTTACCTGGTCGGCAAGCCGATCTTGAGGCTCAAGGGCAACTATCTGGCAATGGCAACATTAGGTCTGGGAGTCATTATCCACATCCTGGCCGGGCAGTTCCCGGATATTACCGGCGGCTATGATGGCCTGACCGGTGTGCCACGACTGAGCATCGGCAGCTTCACATTGTGGCCGATGCAGCGTTACTATTTCCTTGTTTGGGGAGCGGCAATAGCCGTGATCGTCATCTCGCTCAGCCTCGTCGATTCACGCATTGGGCGGGCGCTGCGAGCTGTGCATACCAGCGAGGTGGCAGCCGAGGCCAGCGGCGTGGATGCCGAACAATACAAAGTGCAGGCGCTGGTTCTTAGCGCCATTTTTGCCAGTCTGGCAGGCAGCCTCTACGCGCACTTCCAGGGTGCCGTCTCGCCCAGTCCATTCAGCTTCCGCGCCTCTGTCGAACTGGTCGTGATGGCCGCCGTGGGTGGGCTTGCCAGCACCTGGGGAGCCCCTTTTGGTGTCGGACTGATTTACGTCGTCCGCGACCTGCTCAAATCACAGCTTGAGCGATTGCTCAATGTGCGCAGCGGTGAGTACGAGCTGATTGTTTACGGCATCATACTGGTATCGATCATGATCTTCATGCCCGAAGGTCTCACCGCCAGTAGTGTTCAGTTCATGCAAGGCCGGCGTCGTCGACATGGCAATATCGAACCACAAAGGGTACAAAGTAATGGGACAGTTGAGGATCTTGGCCAATGAAATCCTATGTATCAATACCGGAAGATGAGACTGTTTTTTTCGGCGTTTTCTTCATGATCTTTGTGGTTTAATATGCCTCCAATACTCGAAGTCAAAAACCTGCGCAAGGAGTTTGGCGGGCTGATGGCCGTCTTCGATGTCTCCTTCGATGTCCAACCGGGTGAGATCGTGGCAATCATCGGGCCCAACGGCGCAGGCAAGACAACCATCTTCAATTTGCTTTCGGGAGTATTACCGCCCACCCGCGGCGATATCCGCTTCGATGGACAATCGCTGATCGGCCTTAAGCCACATGTCATCACAGGCTTGGGCCTGGCGCGCACCTTCCAGAGCGTGCAGTTGTTCGGCAACATGACTGTCATGGAGAATGTCATGGTGGGCTGCCACCAACAGGCCACCTATGGGCTGATCGATGCGGCATTCAGATTGCCTCATGCCCGGCGGGAAGAACATCATATCCGGGAGCGGGCGCTGGCACAACTGGCCCACGTGGGGCTGGAATCACACGCCGAAGAACCGGCCTTGAGCCTGCCCTTTGGCCGGCAACGCCTGCTCGAAATCGCTCGTGCGCTGGCGACAGTTCCGCATCTACTGCTGCTCGATGAGGCAGGATCGGGGCTCAATCATTCGGAGAAAGCGGAGCTTGAACAACTGATCCGCGTCATCCGCGCCGGTGGGGTGACCGTGCTGTTGGTTGAGCACGACATCCCCTTCGTGATGAGCCTGGCGGACCACATTATCGTGCTCGATTATGGACAGAAAATCGCCGAAGGCACCCCCGATCAGGTGCAAGCCGATGAGCGTGTCATTGCCGCCTACCTGGGGCAGGAGGCTTGAGAGCGACATGTTAAAGCTGGAGCAAGTCAATGCTTACTATGGTCGCGTACAGGCACTGCGTGATATCTCGCTCGAAGTAAGCGAAGGGGAGATCGTTGCCGTCATCGGGCCAAATGGCGCGGGTAAATCGACACTGATGAACACCATCTCCGGCATCGTATCCGCCCGTAGTGGTCAGATCACCTTTGCTGGTGTTCCCATCGCAGGCTGTAGACCTGAACAGATTGTGCGGCTGGGATTGAGCCAGGTACCGGAACGCCGGCAGGTCTTTTCGACCATGAGTGTGGCAGATAACCTGGTATTGGGCGCTTACCATCGCTACCGGCACGAGCACAAGGAGACTATCGCGCAAGATATGGATTTTGTCTTCGAGATATTCCCGCGGCTCAAAGATCGGATCAAGCAGATGGCCGGCACCTTGTCCGGCGGTGAGCAGCAGATGCTGGCTCTGGGTCGGGCCTGGATGGCCAAACCGAAGCTGCTGCTGATGGACGAGCCGTCGCTGGGACTGGCGCCCTTATTGGTCAAGGAAATCCTGCGCGTATCAGGCGAGCTGCGAAACCAAGGAATGACGATTTTGCTGGTCGAGCAGAATGCCCGCGCTGCTTTGGATCTGGCCGACCGTGCCTATGTGATGGAGTCGGGCGAAGTGGTTTTGGCGGGAAGTGCTGAGCAGTTGACGGCCGATGCGCGTGTACAAACAGCCTATTTGGGACGGAAGCCTGTCTCGAATTAACTAGTACAGTTGGGCGGAAATAGTTCAGCAGTAAAGATGTCCTTCATACCCAACTGTTTAAGTGTTTCGCAGGTAACCGTAACGGACGGTTTACTTATGCCGCGAAACACTAGACAGGCAAAAAAACAGTGTGCCACATGTGGAATGAAGAAAGGAGATTGCGATGTTAGTCAAACACCGTATGAGTCCTGATACGATCACAGTCACGCCGGACACGACGGTTCCCGATGCTTATCGCATCATCAAAGAGAATAAGATTCACCATCTTCCGGTAGTGGACAAGAAGGGTAAGCTCATCGGCATTGTAGCGCGTGCCGATCTGATCCACGCCGGGCCTTCCCCGGCCACAACGCTATCCGTCTTCGAAGCCAATTATCTGCTGGCGCGTATGCCGGTCAAGGACATCATGAGCGAGCCGATCACTGTCGCTGAAGACACACCGCTCGAAGATGCAGCGCGTCTGATGGTCGAAAAGGGGATTGGATGCCTTCCGATCATGAAAGGCGACAAGCTGCTGGGCGTTATCACTGAAACGGATATTTTTAAGGCATTCCTGGAAATCCTGGGGGGTGGCGAGCCCGATCTACGTATCACGCTGCGTTCGCCGGACCAACCGGGAGAGCTGGCGCGGCTCACCGGCGTTATCGCCAAGATGGGCGGCAACATGCACTCGATTGCATCGTTCAAGAGCGAGGACCCACAGCATGTTTACTTCACCTTCAGATTGAAGGGCATCGAAAAAGAGACGCTGCTGGCAGCGCTCGATGAATTGGGCGAGGAAGTGGTCAATGTTCGGAAGATCGACCAGGACTCCGGCTGACATGGGAGCATCACGAGCGTAAGGTTGGTATCCATCATTGGAGGAAGTCACTTGAAGCAGGAATTTCTATCCGGCGACGAAGCGATCGCGCGTGGAGCCTTCGAGGCAGGTGTACGGGTGGCAGCCGCCTACCCCGGCACTCCCAGCACCGAGATCCTCGAAACCCTGGCCCATTACCAGGATGTCTACAGCGAGTGGTCGCCCAATGAGAAGGTGGCACTCGATGTCGCTGTCGGCGCGGCTTATGCCGGCAGCCGGGCGATGGCGGTCATGAAACATGTTGGCCTCAATGTCGCCGCCGACACCTTTTTTTACGCCTCGATCACCGGCGCCGAGGCCGGGCTGGTCGTCGTCACCGCCGACGATCCTGACATGCACAGCTCGCAGAATGAGCAGGATAACCGCCACTACGCCAGATTTGCCCGCGTCCCCTGCGTCGAGCCAACCGACAGTCAGGAGGCCAAAGACCTGGTCGGCGCGGCCTTCGACATCAGCGAACAGTTCGATACTCCTGTGCTGCTGCGCATCACCACCCGCATCGCCCATTCAAGCGGGCTGGTCGCTTTGGGCGAGCCTCGATCCACCGAACGCGACGCGCCGCCTGAATACCGTGTCGACCGGGCCAAGTATGTCATGGTGCCCGGCAATGCCAGGCGGCGCCACCCGATCATCGAAGACCGCGTCACGCAGCTTCAAGCATTCGCCGAGACATTTGCCTACAACCGCGTCGAGTTGGGCAATACCAGGCTGGGCATCATCACCGGCGGCATCGCCTACCAGTATGCCCGAGAGGTCTTCCCCGATGCCTCATTCCTGCAACTGGGGATGACCTATCCGCTGCCGGAGAAACTGATCCGCGATTTCGCCAACCGGGTCGAGCAACTGATCGTCATCGAAGAGCTGGACCCGTTCATCGAAGAGCAAATCAGACTGCTTGGTATTCCCGTCGAAGGGAAAAGCATCTTCCCGCTTTGCGGCGAGCTTGATCAGACCATCGTGCGCCGGAGTGCGATCAAGGCCGGGTTGCTAGATGCCTCCCCTTCCCCTCCTATCGAACAAAAAGAACAAGACAGCGCGCTGCCCGGTCGCCCGCCGCTTTTGTGTCCAGGCTGTCCACACCGGGGCGTCTTCGTGGCAACTAACAAGCTCAAGCTGGTCGTGAGCGGCGATATCGGCTGCTATACCCTGGGCTTCCTGCCGCCGCTGGGCGCGCTGCACAGTTGCGGCTGTATGGGAGCCAGCATCGGCGTGGCACATGGCATCAGCAAAGCCGATATTGCTCAGAAGCACGTGGCCGTCATCGGTGATTCGACCTTCTTCCACTCCGGCATTCCGGCGCTTCTCAATGTTGCTTATAACCAAAGCGATACCGTCACCATCATTCTCGATAATCGTACCACGGCCATGACCGGCCACCAGGAGAACCCGGCCACCGGCAAGACGCTGATGGGCCAACCGGCTCATGAGGTTGAGATCGAGGATCTGGTGCGTTCCCTGGGTATTCCGCTGGTACTCACCGTCGATGCCTACGATGTCAAGGCCGTAGAGACGGCGCTGCGACAGTGCCTGGACAGCGAGGGGCCGGCGGTGATCGTGGCGCGGCGTGAATGCGCCCTGCTGCCCGAAGCGCGCAAGCAGTGGGTGGCGCTCTCTATCGATGCGGAACGCTGCAACGGCTGTGGCCTGTGCTTTCAAATCGGCTGCCCGGCGGTGATCCGGAGCGATGTTGTCGATGCCAAGAGCGGGCGGGCGAAAGCGCAGATCGATGTGCTGCTGTGCACCGGCTGCGAGATTTGTGCGCAGGTATGCGCGCGAAAGGCGATTTCATTTCGTGATGCGTAAGCCGCAGTTGATGGAGAACGACCTATGAAGAGTACCAATTTCCTGCTCGTTGGTGTTGGTGGACAGGGGACACTGCTGGCCAGCGGTGTCTTATCCGCCGTCGGTGTCCGCGCAGGGTTCGATGTCAAGAAGGCCGAGGTACACGGCATGGCGCAGCGCGGCGGCAGTGTCAGCAGCCACATCCGCTGGGGCGAGAAGATCTACTCGCCGCTGATCGGCAAGGGGGAGGCCGACTTCATGATTGCGCTGGAGAAGCTGGAAGCCCTGCGCTATGTCGATATGCTGCGCGCAGGAGCCGTCTCCCTGATAGGCGATATGCGCGTCCCGCCGCTCACTGTCAGCTCCGGCGGCAATGCGTATCCCGGCGATGATGAAATCCGGCGCGGGTTGAGTGCTGTTGGCGATGTTCGCTTCGTCCAAAGCCTTCGACTAGCGGAAGAGGCAGGCAACGTTCGCGCGCATAACATGGTTATGTTGGGCGCGCTCTCGACTTTCATGCCGGAGATTGCCCCGGAATTATGGCTGAGCGTCATCGAAGAATTGGTGCCTGCCAGATCGATTGATGTAAATCGACAGGCTTTTCAGTTGGGCTCGCAAAGCTGTTAGCATTTATTTTTTGCCTCGTAATATGTGATGTCCACATTTTCTGCCTGTGACTCATCACTCAGGACTCATCACTCATCACCGTTTTTGGAGGAGACAAGATGACGGACAAAAAAGTATTGATCTGGAACCGCGAATTCGAGACGATGTCGCGCTCGGATCTGCAAAAGCTGCAACTGGAGCGGCTTAAGGAGATCGTGGAATGGGCAACCACTCACGTGCCTTTCTACACAGAGTTATATGCCAACGCCGGCGTATCGGCAGATGATGTCAAGTCACTGGAGGACATCGCCAGGCTGCCTTTCACCACCAAGCAAGACCTGCGCGATAACTACCCCTTCGGCATGTTTGCTGTGCCGTTAACCGAGCTGCGGCAGATCCACGCAACCAGCGGCACAACCGGCAAGATGACGGTTACCGGTTACACCGCCAAAGACCTGGAAGTGTGGGGCGAAACAATGGCGCGAGTCTACACGGCCGCAGGCGCGACGCACGAGGATATCGTCCACAATGCCTATGGTTATGGCCTGTTCACCGGAGGGTTGGGGTTCCACATCGGCGCGGAGGAGATCAGCGCGGCAGTGATCCCGGTCTCCGGCGGATTGAGCAAGCGGCAGATCGAGATCATGCGGGACTTCGGCTCGACCGTGCTGACCTGCACGCCGTCCTACGCGCTGGTGTTGGCCGAAGAGGCCAAAGCGATGGGGATGGATGTGCGTAAGGACACCAGGCTGCGCATCGGCATTTTCGGAGCAGAGCCCTGGACTGAGCGGATGCGTCTCGACATCGAGGAGAAGCTAGGGGTGGAAGCCTTTGACATTTACGGCCTGGCCGAAGTCATCGGACCGGGTGTTTCAGTCGAGTGTCCTTACCACACCGGTCTCCACATCGCTGAAGATCACTTCTACCCGGAGATCATCGATCCGGAGAGCGGCGAACCGCTGGGGTACGATCAATTAGGCGAGCTGGTCTTCACCACGCTGACCAAGGAAGGGCTGCCGCTGATCCGCTACCGCACACGCGACCGCACCATTCTACGCACCGATCCGTGCCCGTGCGGGCGCACAATGGCGCGGATGGAAAAGGTGCTGGGACGTACCGATGACATGCTGATCATTCGCGGTGTCAATGTCTTTCCTTCGCAGGTTGAGCATGTGCTGTTGGAGTTCAATGAGCTGGAGCCGCAGTATGTCATCTACACCGACCGCGAGAAGGACAGTCTGGACACACTCGAAGTATGGGTCGAGGCAACACAGTCACTTCAAGATTGTGGCGCGGCGGCCATCGAGGGAGCAACCGACAAAGTCAAGAAGGCGATGCAGGAGACACTCTACGTCTCGACTGTGGTCAAGATCGTCGAGCCGGGCTCCATCCAGCGCAGCGGGGGCAAGGCCAGGCGCGTTGTCGACCGGCGTGAGATGCCGTAATCGAGAGAATGAGTAGAGACGTCATTTTCCAAAAACTCCGCCAGGATCCGTTTGCCCAATTTCTGGGGATCGAGTTGTTGGACATGCGAGACGGCTATGCAAAGACGGCGCTGACCGTGCAGGAGAACATGCTGAATGCCCATGGCACTCCGCATGGCGGCGTCGTCTTCTCGCTGGCCGATGCCGCCTTTGCAGCCGCCAGCAATTCCCACGGGCAGGTCGCTGTGGCACTCGATGTCGATATCCATTTTGTCACTGCGGCCTCCCTCGGCACGCGGCTTTATGCTGAAGCAACCGAGGAACATTTAGGGCATCGCATTGCCCTTTACCGGCTGGCCGTCACCACCGAAGATGGTACGCTCATTGCGCTGTGCCACGGGACGGTATACCGCAAAGAGCAGTCGCTGGTGTAATCACCTGGGGAATATCGATTCCTCATGTCACTCTCAGCCCTGGTGTTCAGTCATCCGCCTTCAATAGCTGTTTCCACGCTCGTCAATGATCGCCTCATTCTGACAAACTGAAGGCCAACGACAACAAGAAGCAAGCATCTGGTCAGGGAAACAATACCAGGGACGGGCCTTTCAGCCTTTTCTTACCCGGCATAGAAGAGATCTCAACGGTCTCTTCATTTCCTGACTGCAGTCGATAGGCATTGGTGCCATCATGTATCGATCATCGCTCACTTTTTTACTGGCCAACCATTCCTACCCGTCGATCAGCGATTCCTACCGGTTAACCAGGGATGAATGGCAGATGTTTTATATCTTCGTTACCCGCCACTGTCGCTGACACACCCTGTTCAGCCCTTTGCTAAGTGGTAGACATCTGGTGGGTGCTGTTGTTCGATGACATGGCCGGTCCGGAGATCGAGTGTGAACGGAAGCCACCCGCCTGGCGGATCCCATTCACCATCACCGCTAACACAATAACCGTCGATGTTGTGGACAAGAACACCATCGATACCCAGGCTATGCGCCTCCCAAACCATGTCTGCATTCGCGTCGAATCGGAGAAGGCTGCTTCCGGTTGCCGCCAGGAGGTAGTCGTCTCCTGTATATAAGTGTCCAAAATACGGTGTTATGGTTCGAGGCTCTGTCGACATTTCCTCGTGACTGGAATGTCCTTCTCCAGCATCAATATCAACAGAACCAGGCGCATCCAGCCAGTATGGTTTTGCGTTCCGGCTTTCCAGATCGACAAAGTAGAGACTGTGTCCATGACCAATCACTGCCCAGGTCTGCCAGATAGTGGCCTTGTGAAAGGCGCAATGCTCATCAGGATTGCAAAAGACAGCAATCGAAAAGAGTGGCACACCGGCATGAGTGACCAGGCCAACCAGGTCAGGCTCGCGGCGCATATGCGATCCCCGCCCCACATTTACCATAGGGAGTTCGCACCAGATGCCTTCCACAGTGTCTGCCGGCTCGATATGGTAGTGGTTCTTGTTGCCTGCCAAATGATCTCTCCTGCGCTTTCTAATTCCATAGATTGGGCGAATTTGTGAGAAGGGTGGCGCGCCTGTTCCCACCTGCGTCGGGACGGTAGCTGTTTCAGACACTCAATGAGCCGAAACGAGTCGGGATGGGCGGTTTCTTATCCGGATGCTGATTCATCATCAGGCCGTCGATGCTGATAAAGGCGAGCCCAGCGATCAGCGAATAGAAAGAACACGCCTGGGCCATAGGAGAATAACATAACGGAAATCCCAAGGGTGATCCCGATGAACGTCATAAACCCTGCGCAGCAATAATCTCTACTCCGTGCAACAATGTGAGTTGGGACAGCAATAAGCAGCTCTAGAATGCTGCCCCCAAGCAAATAGCGACACAGCCGAGAAATCAGGTCACCAGGGGCTTCGTTCCGGCTGAGACGATAGAAAATCACTGTCCAGAGAATCCATGTTAGCCCACCAACGATCAGCGCCTCTCGATAATGCAACGTTGCCCCTTTCGAGACAAATTCCTCCAGAGAAAACATGGCGCCTATAACAAGTCCACCCATCATGAAGCCTGCCACAACAATAGGTAAGATCAGCGAGCGACGGGCAATCGGGCGATGTTCAGCAATGCCTACAGGTATCGTTAAAAGGGCAACCTGACACAAGCCTGGAACTGCCACAAACAGCCAGTATGGCCAGGCTTCTGCTGAGAAAATCCCTACCAAATCTGCCGCCTGCACATTCGGCCAGAAGGCGATGATGATTACAGGCCAGGTCAAGACAACGATGATAAGGCAATACAAAAAAGCTACCAGCAGAGCCCAGTATTTCATCAGGTATCCTCCCTTGAAAATGGTGCTGAGTAACGAATGCCGAACCTTGGCTCATTGGTACCTTACACAGTGATCGATTTGTGTTGATTGGCACCTGCTACTTGTTTAGCTCGACTTTGCACACGGATTACGGATACATTAGCCTGCGATCAGTTCTTAGTTGCCGGCGACAGATCAAGGGTCAAAATGCGAAGAGCCAAAAACGAAGACCCCCGACAATCTCACATTGGGTTTTTGCCCTGATTGACACCGGTTACCGATATCCATCCGTAACCGGCTAGTACAGTTGGGCAGAAATAGCCCGGCAGTAAAGAAGCCCTTCAGAGGCCATTTGAATATTCATAAAATGCCTCCAAGTTAAGGCTAAATGCATCCCACATGAGTGCATCTATGACACTTGGTTTTTTAG
>JAFGLD010000276.1 GCA_016928235.1 Anaerolineae bacterium
GCGGCTCTGCACAACATTAGGCATGTTTTACGGCAATTCCGACGGAAGATGTTGCAGTCTGACAATTCATTCACGGGTATTGGACTTTGGACAAATTTCACTAACCAGGCCAGTTGATAGAACCTGGTCTAACGGGTTTGCTCCCTCTTTGCCGGGTGGTGAGTAAGCAATTGGGGAGGTTGATCGGCAGGTTTGTAAGAACTCCAGCCCTTTCCTGCCCTGCCGTTCCGCCCTGGTTTATTCTTGAAGGGACGGTGGCTCCAGTTCTTGTTGAGCAACTGCGGACTGGGGCTCGCGTTGGGCAAGATAGTAAAGAACCAAAAGGCTAACAATAACTAGCGCAATATGAGGGGTTGCGTAACACCAATGCGCCACGAATGTGCTCGGTGGTGTGCCATCGGATATCCCGGTACCGTGAAAAGTAAACCATAAGAAGATAGGATGTACCTGGAGGAGGATCAGGACAACATAGCCGAGCGCCAGAACCAGCCTGGCAGCTATGTTGTTGTTGCGCCCGATCCCAGCCGATAAACATACAAGGACAATGCCTGTGTAGAGAGAGACCTGGCCCCAGGTCATCACCTCGGCTTCAGTGGGACCAAATGCATGGAGTATGTAGGGCAAACCAAGTAGAATGGATCCAATACCACCAATGAGCATCGCGATTACTTTTTTCATATGTGACTCCTTTCACTCGACGATCAAATTTTTGCTCTGTATTGGTTTAGGCGAGCAGTTTTTCATGGCACAACAATCGCCGTTGCTCATGAGTATGCTCGCAATAAGACGGCAGCGCATCGTTGGGGGCCTGTATGGCTTTAGATCATAGACATTATCACGATTTACGGCACTGAAGCGTAGTAACGCCAAAATGGGAACCTGTTTCCCGCTTGAAAAATCTAATCGTGATAATGTCTATGATATGCCTCTTGTGACCTGTGACTTTCGGTCTGCGGCTTTACACTGATCACTGAAAACTGATCACCCGTCAATGTTAAAAACTTAATCATCGAGTCATACGGTTACAAGATCCGGCGGGATATGTGCATTGGTTACCGGCTTAATCCACTCATCGCCGTCATCTCCAAACCGGATTTCGACTATGCCTCCATTCGGTATTGGGATGGTCTCTGAAAAACCACGGAACTGCCTCATGGCATGGGCGGTGACATCCTGCTGATGATTGAACAAACGCCAGAGCACAGCTTGTATAAACTGTCCATGGCTGAATACTGCTATCGGGTTGTAGTCCCTATGACGCAACTGTAGCAGGGCTTCGTCGACACGTTCTATTAGAGTCTCGAAGGATTCAGCACCGTCACCATCTACATATCTTGGGTCATTTCGTTCCCAATATGCTTTAACCATTGGACGGCGTTCGTCCGGAGTTGAATCGACACAACGCCCAGGGGCCAAATAGCTAAACTCCTGAACGGGCCACTCCTCATGGATCGCCTGCGGGAATCGGATGAGCGTACATGAAGCAGTTTGTTTGGTGCGCACATAAGGTGAAGTGATGATGAGCGAAGGCGGCTGTGTAAAAGCCAGCGCAACACACTCCGCTTGTTTCCATCCCGTTGCAGTCAGTGTAATGTGCGCAGGTTGAGAAGTACGTTCTCCCGCATTGGCTTGACTTTCAGCATGTCGGACAAACCATATGGTTAGCATCTTTTCAAATTACCTGCCCGGCCCGCTTCAGATATTCACATTAGAGACATTATCTTGACCACCAGACGGTCCAACGTTTCAGGAATCGGCTGGAGCAATATGCCAGGCTGCTTGCTGGAGTTCCAATGATCGACCGATGAAGATCAGCTCCGTGCCAGAAGCAATATATCCCGGCGGAAGGGCACATTCATGAACCCCCTTAGGAATGAGCACCGATTAACTTATCCATCCGTAGTCGTGATTGCCGGCTCTATGGGGAAAGTTATTTCATTCCCATTCCTTAGGAAGAGGATGGTGTTACACAGCTTCGATGGTTGATGGCGGCTTGGGTGCTATATTGTAGGTAACGCTGACAACGCCGGGCACTGTGCTGACAATCTCCTGACCTAGCTGCTCGAGGATCTCGAACGGGAGGCGGGTAGGTGTGGCCGTACGCGCATCGACGCTGTTCCAGCAGCGCACTTCAATCTGCTGGCCGAAATCGCGTTGCCCGTCGCGTATTCCTGTCACCCGATCCTCGTGCAAAATGGCCAGGTACTGAAAGGCATCATAGTCCGCGAGCAGCCGCTCGACTACCTGTGTGGCTTGCCTGACCGTCTCGATGCGCTCCGGAGTCGCTTCTCCGATGACACGAGCGGCGAGTGCGGGGCCTGGAAAGGGGATGCGCCGAAATAGCTCGCCGGGCAGCCCAAGTGCTTCTCCTAGTTTTCTCACACCATCCTTGCGCAGCTGAATCAGGGGTTCCAGGATACGATATCCAAAGGCCTCCTGCGGATCGATTCCCAACTGCTCAAAAACATTGTGCTGTCGCTTGATGCCGGCCACTGTCTCGTCTACGTCGGTCAGGATCGTTCCCTGTAGCAAATACTTCGCGCCGCTCTCCCGGATGAGACGGCCAAAGACGTGGCGATAGAAGGTTTGTGTAATGGCCTCGCGTTTGGCTTCTGGATCTCTTACACCCTTGAGCGCTGCAAAAAACTCCGTGTATGCATCGACGACTTCAACCTTGACGCCGAGAGCCTGGAACAAACTGGTAACCTGCCCGGCTTCGCCTGCACGCATAAGACCATTGTCGATGAAAACCGTCTTCAGACGTTCGCCCAATGCACGATGCCCTAACAGTGTAACCGTGGAGGAATCGACGCCACCGGAGAGGGCATTGATGGCCCATCCTTCTCCTACAGTGTCCCTAATCTCTTCTACTTTCTCGTTGATAAAATGCTCTGTATCAAGCTCTTGTGCAGTAATCTCTTTAGGCATTAACGATCTCCTTGTGAGTTGGGGTTGGATTTTGTGGATACCCTCTTATCTGAGGAGTGGCTCATAAGCCAAGGCCCACCAATGGGGACGAAAATAGCTTTTTGACTCGTCACTATATAACGGCTCTGGGAAAAGTTATCCTTCATCTGAAAAGACTGCTATTCCCTGACTGCGCAGGTGCTCCTTGACCTGATGAATACTGAGCAACCGGTAATGAAAGACTGATGCAGCCAACAGTATGCTGGCCCCACCTTGCAAGACTGCGTCGGCAAAATGTTGGAGTTCCCCGGCCCCACCAGATGCCACGACAGGCACTGTGACTACATCGGCGATGGCTTTGGTAAACGCTAAGTCATATCCGGCCTGGGTTCCATCGCCGTCCATGCTGGTTGGCAGTATCACGCCAGCCCCTAAGCTCTCGCACTGTTTTGCCCATTCCACGGCGTCCTTCCCTACCGGCTTTGTTCCCCCCGATACCACAAGCTCAAATCCTGATGGCATGGCATGGTTCCGGCGTGCATCGATTGCCACGGTAATATGCCCCGATCCAAACTGCCTGGCCGCCTCACGTACCAGTTCCGGGCGTTTTACGGCAGCACTGTTCATGGAGACCTTATCTGCGCCTGCCCGCATCAGCAAATCGATATCCTCTAAAGCGGAAATGCCGCCGCCGACAGTCAGTGGTATCTCTATAACCGACGATACATTTTTGACCCATTCAAGCCGAGTCTTGCGATTTTCAACCGTAGCGGCAATGTCAAGCATGGCTAACTCATCGGCACCTTCTTGTTGATAGAACGATGCGTTTTCCACCGGATCGCCGGCATCCTTCAGTTCTGTAAAGTGAATGCCTTTGACTACACGTCCATTTTTCATATCAAGACATGGCATGATTTTGACTGCCGTCATCATTTCTCCTTTTTGTATGATGAAGTAAATTTCTGCCCCTGGTAGTGGGACAGAAAACGGTTCTACTAGCGTACCGAAGATGACAAGCTCATGAGTTCAGATGTCATATTTTGGGAATGAACCCTTTTGTATGTCTTTCGGTACCATGTAAGAATAACGAGGTTGGTCTCTCAAGCGTTAGACGGCAGAACACTTGCAAGTCACAAAAGCTTGCCTCTCAAGCAAGTTCATACTTGCACCACCACCCAAACTACAGGAGGATCGGTCAATCATGTGCCTGAGACAACTCGACCACGCCATTGCCGGGTGCTATCTGTCTTTCACTTCCACATGATAATCATGCAAGAGGGTGGTTATATTGTTTCCGTAGATACTCACGCGGGAAAAACTACCTTGCCAATATTGACTGGTGCTTGTACTGTATTCATAGGCTTTTGATGAGTTTAGCACATATTGGCTTGCGAGTCATAGCTTTTTTCCAGGCGTTATCTCGACATTTTGGAGAAAATACGTGCTCCCTTTTTTGAAACGGGTCAAGAAGTGTTTTGCTTAAGGTAACGCTTAATGCTCATAGTTATATCAGGTTTTGCAATTCCGGTGATGTCTTCCGTGCCCTGCCTGTAGCTGGAGATTCTGCTATTGGGATGTGTTTAAGTTGAGCCGAACATAGATCAAGCCTCTCAATGTGGGGATAAAGCCGCTTATGCTGCCCCATCAAGTGGCTTAATGTGCCTATGAAGTCAGTTCAATGCGTAGATGAATCCGCCGGCTCTATTGCATGGCGCACAACTGAGATGGAACACATCTTTCTGACTGTTGTCTTTGCGCCAGACGTCGGCCGTGTTTTACTCTGTGTTTCTCGCAAACGATTAGTATACCAATGAGGTGCGCAATGAAAAATCATCATAGACATCTGCTGTTGATCTTGTTATTTGGAATGGTTTTGGCGTGCCAAATCATAGAGCAGCCATTGGTGTTTTCACCATCCGAGTTGCCCGATGCACATATTGGCCAGCCATACCAGACAACTATCACAGTTTCCAACAATCGAACGCCGGTATTCAAGATCGGTGTTCTCGAGGAGGAGCTTCCGCCGGGCCTATCTTTGATCTACGAGGGTGAGGATGGCATAGCCGAAATTGAAGGAACACCGGAAGATGTAGGAGAGTTTGAGTTCACAATATATGCTGCCTGCTATGGCACAAATGTGAATGGACAGACGGGGGAACATCGCTATCAATTACTGGTCAAACAGGAGTAAGTTAATTCTTTGGCTATTGGAACTTGTTGGACCATTGGGGCGTCTTACAAGAAAACAAGTCGGGTTTTCTAATGTTTTCTTGATGGGTAAAACACAACTTGTTGAATGACCGACATAACTCAAAGGAGAGATTAAGATGTCGCATAAACAAAGAAACTGGCTCCTCATTGGTGCCGGCATTATTGTTGGTATTTTCGTGTTGATGGTATTGGTGTTTTCCATCCCAAGGAACTTACCATCATCGGCCGTGGCGCCGGCTCCGGACATGGCTTATCCCGGCAGTAGTGCCGGATCAGTCAGCAACTCCGGGGAGCGTTTTTGGGATCACGAAGGGTATGATGGCCAAGTCCGTGATGAAATGTCTGTTGGGAAAGAGGCTCCTATGGCACCAGATCCGGACAGGGACCCCGTTGCGGATCAAGAACTTCCCCAACAACCCATCGACCGGATGATCATCCGGAATGGAAGCATCACCGTTGCTGTCGAAGATACGTTGGCTGCCCGGAAAACCGTCGAAGACATGGTAGCCCAGATGGCTGCTGATGGGGCTTTTGTCGTCTCGATTAACGAATATGCCAGCGGGTCAACCTCTGATCCCTATATCGATCTGTCTATTCGTGTCCCGGCAACTCGCTTCGATGATGTGATGGATCAGATTGCAGGGCTGGCGGCAAAGGGAACGATACCCACGCAGAGCCAATCGGCCGAAGATGTGACCAACCAATATGTCGATCTTGATGCACGGCTCGAGACGCTGGAAGCCGCCCGCCAGCGGCTGCTGGAGATCATGGCAGAGTCACAAAATGCGGAAGATCTGCTGAATGCAGAGCAGCAGTTGACCCAGCGTGAAGCCGAGATCGCCTCTATCAAGGGGCAGATGCAGTACCTGTCGCAGTCAGCGGCGCTGTCTGCTATCACAGTCTCCCTGCAGCCTTACATTCTGTCACAGCCGGTCGATACGACCTGGCGCCCGGCAGAGACAGTGCGGCGGTCATGGGATGCGCTGCTACGCAGCTTGCGCAACTTTGGTGACTTTATCATCAGATTTAGCATTGCTGTCTTGCCCTGGCTGATTGTCATCGGGTTGGTGTTATTCGGTGTTGTACGGTTTGTCATCTCCCGCGCCCGCAAAGGACAGGAAAACCCTTCATCTGGGGTCAAGTAATCACTGTCTTGAGTGTGTCCGTTAGGCAGAGCCGGCGGTGGTTCGACCCGGCTCTGCTTGCGGCTTTTGATTGTCGCAATGACCGTTTTGAGGGTGCCCAAACCGGAGTGTTGAGCCACGACCAATCGTCAATCACGCAATCGGACCATTGGCTATCCCCACAATTTACTCAGGAACTGCATCTTTGCCAGATCCTGCGCGACTCCGCCGCCCTCGTGGTGGTTGTAAGACCACACTTTGATGTCTTTCTGCCCGGCATAGTGATTGTAAGCGGCAAAAACCGTCCGCGGCGGGCAAGTCTCATCCATCAGACCCACCGAAAAGAGCGCAGGGTGATTGGCCCGAGCCGCGAAGTTGAGCCCATCGAAGTAGTTAAGTGTGTTGAATACCGTTTCCACCTTATCTCGGTGAATCTGGCAGTACTTGGTGATCTCCTGATAAGGGTAGGAATCGGTGATCTCGGTTGCTACACGGTAGTGGCATAAGAAGGGCACATCGGGCATGACAGCCGAGAGATCGGGTACCAGACCGCTGACTGCCAATGTGATGCCGCCGCCCTGGCTGCCGCCCATGACCGCCACGCGACTTGCATCAACTTTGCTGAACGAGCGTACAGCCTCGACAGCCCTGACGCCATCGGTGAAAACGCGGCGGTAGTAATAGTTCTTAGGGTCGAGAACGCCGCGCGTCATAAAACCGGGGTGATGGGGGTTGCTGTCAGCGGGCTCAGGGTCTGGTGTGTCGCCGGTCGACCAGTTGCTGCCCTGCCCGCGGGTGTCCATGACGAAATGGGCATATCCCGCGCAACCCCAAATCAATCGATCAACAGGGACCGAGCGTCCACCGCCGTACCCAACAAACTCGACAAGGCAAGGCAGCGGGCCGGAAGCCGAGCGCGGCAGCAACAGCCAGCCTTTGATGGGTTGGCCGCCGAAGCCACTATAAGTAACATCGTAGGTCTCCAGCAGCCTCAGCCCATAATCAACAGGCTCAAACCGTGCATCGAGCGGGAACTGGCGCGTCTCAGCCAGAGTCTGCTCCCAGAACCGATCGAAATCCGCCGGCTCGTTTCGCGGAGGGCAGTAGGTACGAAGTTGGTCTAAGGGAAGATCGATAAACATGATGTGAGCTCCTCAAAAGCAATTATATAGTTGATCAATCATAAGCGTTGACTTACGCAAAAAACTTCTCGATCTCTTTCGAAAAAGATCGTGATCTTTTCCCAAAAACATTTCGATCTTTTTCAAAAACATCCCGATCTTTTTCTCGACTTACCAAATCTGTTGTTGATCAACAATCCCTGCGGCAAATGTACAAAGCGGAAATTACGGATGAATAGTTTACAGCTTTTTTGGCCATTAATGACCGGAAAAGCTGTTGTTCCATCAATAGCCACCAGGCGTCAATCGGCAATATCAGAACTTCTTGATCACCCTCTCCAACGCATCCAGACCCTGTTCCAGCTTTGCCGTCTCCGGACCAAAGCTGATGCGAGAATAGTGCTCGTAGCGCGCGTAGGAGCGTCGATGATCGGGATTGACATCGAAGAAAACGCCGGGAATGGTAATCACATTCTCCTTTAGCCCCTCCCTGAAGAAGCTCATGCCGTCGTTGATCGGCGAGGGTAGCCGGGAAAGGTTAGCCCAAACATAGAATGTCCCGGCCGGCCTGGCATCCGCATAGATTCCCATGTCCTTGAGTCGTTCCAACGTATAGGCACACTTCTGGCGGAAGCAGGTCTGGATGGCCAATGTCTCCTGCCTGGAATACTCAATATCCAGGAGCCCTAGCGCCACGCTCTGAAAAGGATGGTTGGCTCCACCGTCCAGGAATGACCCGGCACTGGCAATCGCCTCGATCACCTCGCGTGGGCCGAGTGTCCAACTGATGCGCAAACCGGGATAACGCCAGTTCTTGGTCAGCCCGTCGACGAGGATGACAGGGTCGCTATCCACGTCTTCCACATAGGCGGCAGCCGAGACCATCCGCCCCAGATCGCCTTCGTGGATAAAGTGTGAATAAAACTCATCGAGGATCAACGAGCAGTGACAGCGACGCGCTATCCGGCACCAGTCTTGCAGCTCTTCGCCCTCGGCGACCTGACCGGTGGGGTTACAGGGATTACTGGCGAGAAGCGCGCTCAGGCCGCGGCCCAGGACTTCCCGCTCCAGCTCTGCCGGAGTGATATGATATCCCTGGCCGGCATCCAGCAGAATCGGGATGGCGCTGAAGGCCTTGAAGATGCCGAGCAGCTCTTCGTAGGCAGTGTAATCGGGGATGAAGTGTCCCATGTTGATGGTGCCCAACGCGGCAGCCAATCGGGTCAGCGCCATGCGTCCGCCGCTGGCGATGCTGACATTCTCGGCGCTGTACTGCGATGCCTTCCCCCGGCGATAGTGCGCGTTGTAGTAATCGGCAACAGCCTGGCGTAGTGCCCAATTTCCTTCGATGGGTGAATAGCCCCGGTTGGGCGCCGGGATGGTGATGGTATCGATGCGCGGTGGGGCTCCGGGAAGATCGCCGGTCTCAGGTGAGCCCTGCCCCAGGTTGGCCCAGTCGCCATTTTGGTAGGTAAAACCAAGCTGGGCGGCTTCATGCATCACGTAGATAACGCCGGTGCGCGGCACGAATCGAAAGCCGGGGATAGTGGAGGGTTGTTCCATCGTTGAGTGACTCTTTGTATTGGCGGAGGATACCGATTGGACGAGGATTCTCTCTCAATGTAAAAGATCATGCCAGAAGCCGGTTGAGTGTCTCCTTCCCTGTGTTTCTACACTCTGTGCGGGAACGAAGGAGACCCAACGCCGAATCCTGTTGGCTCAGTCTTGTCATTTGTGATGGTAATCCTGATACCCCATCGATGTGCTCGTTATGGAGAAATGTCAACATAATCGGCACTACTGGTGATATAAGAGTGGTCATGGTAAGTGTTCCACGAATAAACAACAGCACTGAGTACAGATCGGCAAAACAGTCATCGATGAATGTTTGGTCACTGTGTCTGCCAGGGAGTAGAATAACAGTAGATTCGCCACGTCATGTTGTATAAGGAACCTGCTCATGCATAGACATTTTCGTAATCCAATCCTGCCAGGCTTTTACCCCGATCCTTCTGTTTGTCGCGTTGGTGAGGATTACTACCTGATCAACTCGACCTTTGAGTATTTCCCCGGCCTGCCAATCTTCCACAGCCGAGACCTGGTCAACTGGCATCAGATCGGCCATGTCTTAACCCGCCCATCACAGCTCAACCTGGATGGTATTCGACCCTCCGGGGGGTTGTATGCGCCTACCATCCGCTATCATCAGGGCACTTTCTATGTCATCAATACGCTGGTCGATGGCAAGAAGGAGCACGGCAACTTTATCGTAACTGCTCCTGCTATCGAAGGCCCTTGGTCCGAACCATACTGGTTAGATGACGCGCCCGGCATCGATCCATCTTTGTTCTTCGATGACGATGGGCGTGTCTGGTATGTTGGCAATCGTCTGCATCCCAAGGGAACATTCCGAGGCCATTGCGAAATCTGGCTGCAAGAGCTTGATCTGAAGACCATGCAGCTAACCGGTTCGAAATACTCATTGTGGGAAGGCGCGCTGAATAAGGCCGGCTGGGCCGAAGGCCCGCACATCTACAAAGTTGACGGAATGTATTACCTGATGATTGCTGAGGGTGGAACCCATCATGATCATGCTGTGACTATCGCCCGCAGCGAGGCGATTACCGGCCCATACGTAGGCAATATACGTAATCCCATCCTCACACATCGCAATCTCGGGTTAGATTACCCCATTGTTGGGACGGGGCACGCCGATCTGGTCGAGACGCAGAATGGGGAGTGGTGGATGGTCATGCTGGCCATACGGCCTTATGACGGATATTTCTACAATCTGGGCCGCGAGACTTTCCTGACTCCTGTCCGATGGGAGGACGGGTGGCCGGTCGTCAATCCTGGGGTTGGACATGTCGAATTTGAGACCCCGGCTCCGGATTTACCCGAGCATCGATGGCCTTCCCCGCCTGCCTGCGACCATTTCGATGCACAAAAGCTGGCGCTTTGCTGGAATGTCCTGCGTACTCCGCGCGAGTCTTTCTGGAGCCTGTCTGATCGCCCTGGCCATCTGCGTTTGTATTTGCGGCCACAGACCCTATCTGAGTTGGCCAACCCCAGCTTTGTTGGGCGCAGGCAACAGCATATCGACTTCGCCGCGCGGACAGCCATGGAGTTTACGCCTCAAAGCAATCATGAATGCGCCGGGATCGTATTGCTGCAAAATAATGACTTCCATTTTCGTTTTGTCATCACACAAGAACAAGAACCAGTTATTTGTCTGATCAAGCGTGATAAGGGCGATGAAACGATTCTGGCCGAACAGCCTGTCCAGGCCGGTCGGGTTTACCTGAAGGTCTCAGCGGTTGGTCAGAAGTATAGTTTTTACGTTGCTACAGAGTATGAATGCTGGCATCCGGTTGCGGAAGATGTCGATGGGCGTATTCTGAGCACACCGGTGGCCGGTGGATTCGTCGGTGCGTATATTGGAATGTATGCCAGCAGCAATGGTCAGCAGAGTGAGAATGTGGCCGATTGGGATTGGTTCGAATACGATGGCTTAGATGGCAAGTAGAGATGATGATCGGTGAGGTAAAAATGGACCCAACCATTCAGCACGCTTCCGATATTGGTGAGAGTCCGGCGGGTGATTGCAATACGTTGTCAGATGAAATGCGGGAGGTTCTCAGTTTATTCTCCACGTGGCGACATGATGGTGTCACTCCCCTGGTGGCTGTGAAAGGCTACACAGAGCTGCTCCTGAAGGGCGTAGGGGGCGATCTATCTGAGCGGCAGCGAGAGTTTCTGAATATCATCTATCATAGCTGTTTGCGAGCCATAACGCTATGGCATCATCCCGCCGAGTACCTGCAATCTCGGTTTGGGGGTCAGGAGCCGGCCTGGCGCAAGCTACAGCTTTCCGATGTTGTTGCCGATACCATGAACTATCTGCAAATGTACACACAAATGAACAAGGTGAGCATCGATGTTCCCGACAACCTGCCGCCGATTAAAGGTATCTCAGAGCTAAAAGAAGCCTTTATTTGCCTGATAGAGCCTGATACTCCACATTATTATTGGAAAGATCGATCGACAACGATTCAGGTCAGTCAAAGCGAGCCTTCGATGGTCGCCGTCCGTATTCAGACCGGCTTACAACTGACATCGCAGCAGATTGAAGACCCGGCAACTTTCTTTTGCCCCGGCAGTCGAGCTTCCACTGCCGATTTGATCGTCCGGCTGCATGGCAGTCATGTGACGTTTAACCCCCTGGATGAGGGGACGGAATTCCGGTTTGGATTGCCCGTTTGGAATGGGTCCACCGAAGGATGACGGGTGTTCAGGTCTACCGTCAATCTGATGTGTGCACCGGGTAGTCTTTCTAAATACAATCCTGCCACATCGATATAGTATTCAGATGCTTGATTGTGTTGTTGTTCTGATGCTGTGCTATACTAGCGGCGAGCCTCACCTATGACCTCTCCTTTTTAGACGAGGCTCATTCTGGGTAGGATGGCCGGGGCGATGGCGATCATCATCGAGATACGCCTCGGTCACCCCTACTCCCTGAAGTGGATGATCGTGCTCGTCCTGTTTTCCCTTCGAGCCTGTTGATCGCTGCAGCGTAACCCGCTTGGCTGTGGCACGAAACGCCAGGGCGGGTCGATACGGTTGTGGAATGGTCTCCCTGGAGACTATCTTCCTCGGAATAGCCGGATCAACCAACCCAGAATATCATCTAGCGCCGAGCCGCTCTTATTGACATCCAGCACGCTGTTCAACAGACTGATGATATCCGGGTTGGATTGTTGCACCTGCTGCTGTTGGCTGCCCAGAAAAGCCGACAGGTTATCTGTGTCAAACCCTTGTTGCTGCTGCTGTTGCCCCAGCATGCCCATCACCAGCGGCGCAACGATTTGCAGCAATTGTCCAACCTGGCTGCTGTCCAATCCGGTTCCCTGTGCCAGCCCACTGGTAACCGCGGGCTGTTGTCCTCCCAGGATATGTTCTAAAATCCCAGCCCCGTTGGCTGTTGCCGGATTTTCCAGAAAACTGGACATATCACCTAGAATCGAGCCATTGTGGTCGTCAGCCAGAGCCTGGTGCAGAGCCTGCGCGCCGGTTGGCTGGGAAGCATTATTGGCCAGAGCCGATACAAGTAGCGGGATAACCGTTGACAAGGCTGAGCCGGCAGTTTGCTCATCGGTGCCAATCTGCCGGCTAATTTGGGACAATTCATTCCCGGATAACTGTTGCATCAATTGTGTCGTTAAGGCATCCATCGTCGCTCTCCTCTTCCTTAAACGTTTGGTATGTTTTTTCTCGTTCGATGTCCGGCATCGGCTGTGATGCAGGCCGACCACCCGGCCAATATATTGCCTCGTGGGAGGAGAATAGGCTCGCCCCCATCAATCGGGCGGGGCTCGGCTCCTCCCTGCAAGGTATTGTGAGGATTCGCCGACAAGATCATGTGAATAGCGGCTGCATTCCCAGTCTGGCTACCTGCATTTGCATGTCTTTGTCTGTCGGTGGAGTCTGGAAACGATCCGCGGCATCCAGGACTTTCGGAAGAACCTGGATATCTCCTACGGAGTTCAGAAATAACCCTTCATGCCCTAAAACCCAGTGTACTGCTTGATCGATATCGCCCTGATCTTCCAGAGGTTGGTACCAGGTGGCACGGTCCGGCGTGTCTTCTCCCCATGGCCGATGCACAATAGATTTGATGGTTTGTACTGCCACGTTCCGAGATTGGCACAGACTGACCAGATCCCAAAACTCGCGTCGATAGTGCTCGTTCTGTGTCATCACATAGTTAAGCGGCAGTAAGACAGAATCAAAATCGAACCGGTCCAGCGCCTGGCGATGCATGGCGGCTGCCGTTAGCCCATGGCCGGTAACGCCGATAAAGCGCACCAGCCCTTGTTCGCGGGCCTCGATGGCGGCTTCCAGTGCGCCCCCTGGTCCGAGCGCTGTTTCCCACTCTTGAGGATCGACCAGGTTGTGCAATTGCAGAAGATCCACTTGATCGATACATAGTCGCTCCAATGAGCGACGGATCTGTTCTCGCGCCCCAACTGCAGTGCGCTCGTCTGTTTTTGTGGCGAGAAAGAAGGATTTGCCGTGCTTGCTGATCCAGCTACCCAAACGGATTTCTGCCTCACCATAACTGGCAGCCACATCGACATGATTGATCCCAAAAGATAATACCGATTCCAATGTTGCATCGGTCTCTGCTTGAGTAACCTGGGCAAAAGCCGCTGCTCCTAGAATAACGCGCGTACTTGAATGCCCGGTTCGTCCAAATGTGTGTTTTGCAATCATAATCAGCTCCCTGGGTGTATCGATATCGAAAGCATGTTACCGGCAGTCCATTTGCGTGTGCTCAACGGATATTGCTGCACGACTCCAGACCTGGGCTATGTCATCATTGATCTGGTCATAGCGATCGGCCGGTTTGCAGTCTAAGTGTAAACCCACTTGGTTTTCAGGCAAACTGGCGCTGCTCCCATCACAAACCCAGTAACGCCCAGAGCTACAGGTAGACAAGCATACCCTGGTAGCTTCTCCAGCAATATCGTAGAATAGAGATGAGGGGCACTAAAAAGCCTGTTGGGCCGCAAGATAATGAATGGTTGGCCAATTTCTTGATCACCAACCAAACAATTTACAATTATACAATAACTTAAACTGCTGGGAGGCTAAAGATGGGGACCAGGCGAAAGGCGGCGGCTGAACTGTTCCGAGAGCAAAATATTGCGCAGATGGCTGATATGACTTTTGATGAGGATAGCAGTGTCATGGATGAATCAGGACAAGTAGAAGCACAGCCTGACGCTGCACCTGCTCAGGTTGATATGGTACGCGATCTTGCACCTGCTTCGGTAGGGGGCAGGATCAGGCAATCGTCGTATCGTGCCGCCCCACTGCCAGTAACCGGGCTGCCCACCTCTGAGGAACTTCAGATGCAGAAGGAGCCCATCCGGGTGCGTGAGACACGCCTCCTGTTCTGGCGCTGGGTTGTTGTCCCTCCGAATGTCTATGTAGTGCATACACGATCAGGGCGCAAAAACCCGGTTACAATTGGCCTGGGGATATCATTCCGTTTCCGCCCAAATACCGATTCCTATCTTGTTGTTCCGGCTGCCATGCAGACTATTGGAATTGTCGCTAACTGTATCACAAAGGAAAAGCAGGGTGTCAACATCCTGGCTTACGTCCAGTGGCAGATAGCCGATTTCAGCATTGCCTATCAGAAGCTTGATTTTTCCGATCTGCGCGATCCGCTGGCCATTGTCAATGCGCAGCTCCGGGAGCAGGCTGAGGCGGCCATCAAAGATAAGATCGCCACCATGAGCGTCGAGGAAGTCCTGACTGATAAGGCTCCGATCATCGAGGAGCTTACTGCCCGGCTGAAGGCAGTCGCCGAAGGGAGAACAGAAAATCAGTCAGATGCTAACGAGGGGTTGGGTATCAAGATTGTCACTGTACAGCTAAAGGAGGCAATGGTAAGCTCCCAGCGGCTATGGGAAAACTTGCAAGCTCCTTTCCGCCATGAGAAAGAACTGGCGGCTCGAATGAGTTATTTGGGTATGCAGCAACAGATCCAGAAAAGAGAGCTGGATGCCCGCCAGTTCGCCGAGACCTCCGAAGCGGAAACTTCCACGGCTATCGAGCTGGCCAAGCAAGCCCAGGAGACCGAGGCACACCAGGCCCGTTTGAGGGCCGAGGGGCAGCGGTACCAGATGGAAGTCGAAGCAACGTTGGCCAAGCTCGAAGAGGATACACGCCTTAATGATGCGCAGCTCACAGCACAGCAGGCAGCCTACGAACGGCAGACTAAGCTCCAGAGTCTCGATGCTGATCTGAGCATTCTTGGCCAACAGTTGGCTGATGCGTTAGAGGATGCCAAACAGAATGCCAGCCTGGAGCGGGAAGAAGCGGCTCATCGCGTGAGGCGGACGATCCTGGAGAGCGAGGTTGAAGTCGATCGACTTCGGCAGGAGATCCGCAACCTGGCCAACAACCAAGACCTGGCTGCCCGCCTGATCGAGCAGCTCCCCGCGTTAGCCTCGAGTCTGCCCCAAATCGATGAGCTGCGGGTGCTGCAGACAGGCAAGGATGGTGGTTTTGATGCCCTAGCCGGCTTCTTGCTGAATATCCGTGAGCTGGCCAGGAGTATGGGCCTGACCGATCTCTCGCTCGGAGGTAGTGGGTTTGATGAGGATGCCGGCTAGTGTGCTGTATGATGTCTTCTGCGTGACATTGAGGTGACAAAGCAAGAGCGGCAGCTTTCTCTCGCTGGGGAAGACCGCCGCTTGTTTTTCCCGTCGATTTACCTTGCCGATATCAGGCTGTGGATGCCTGAGATGAGGTTGTTTCGTGTCATGGTTTGAGCAAATCGATAATCGTTGACTTGTCCAATGCCACCGGTGAAAGATCGACATATAGACCATCTGGCACTATGTCGACGACATTTGCGCCGGCCAGGGTCAAAATCTCCTTAAAATTAAAATCCAGAGAGTTGCTCAGACTGTTTACCAGGAATTTTTTGGTATAGGCTAACTGATTGCTGTGATGAGAAGTGATGGAATTGCCTGTGCTCACTTTGGCAAAATACACTCGATTTTCGTCATCGACATTCAATCTCAAACCCGGGATGGTGTGCTTTTGGGTAGTATTGATGTTGGCGACGGCAATAATGTTGTTGACATCGATCGTATAATTGCGACCAAAGTTTTCGCAGTGTGTAGTTTCGGGTAAACGGATCGCAGATGCGCCTGTTGGGGCGCAGCTATGAATGTAAGGGATGACGCGATACAAACATACCAGCGTCTTTGGTGATGTAGAACTCTCCATTGAAGCGCTGGAATTCCCGACTCACAAAATTGCTAAATTCCACTTGTTGGTCAATGGTCATTCTTGGCCTTGCCGAGAAGATATAAGCAACCAACGGCGCAGGTTCTGTGACGACCAACGAGTCTTCATAGCGGTGAAGTGTAACATCTGTAAACCGGCGAGCGAGCTGAGCCGCGCCATTTTCGAGAACAAAGGAATCGGATTGGCGTATGCCCCACCAAGCCAGTTGAGGATCAAACCTACGCACTAAGTCTGTTATCTCTTGAAGATGTTTCTGGCCCACTGTGGAGGCGCAAAAACTGCCATCCGGCTTTAAGACTCGGTGGATTTCAGAAAGAGCTTTGTGCATGTCTGGTACATGATAGAGCATGTGGTTCGCAACAACACCGTCGAAATACTGGTTGTCAAACGGTAGGTATTGAGCATCGATTAACGCGAATCGAAAACGGTGGCTGTGGTCAAGACTTTGCCGAGTTTGCTGTAACATCCCCACCGAAGAGTCGGAAAGCGTAATCTCCCACTTCGCTGGAATGCGGTCTATGTTTTCGAGCCATAATTCACCTGAACCACAACCCAACTCCAAAATCCGGCCGTGCGGTGGAAGACTGAACTGGTCGAAGGCCCAGCGATGCCAGCCGTACTTATTGGTGCTGAATCGTTGGTGCAACTGAATGCGGGCATTCAGTTGCTTTGCATTCTTATACTGGTCAGACACGAACTGCTTATCTGCTAATCCCACTATCTGAGACATTCCATATTCCATGTAGTGTGTGGTGAGCAGCCCAACGCTGCGTTTCACCCGACACCGGGTCAGCAAGGCCACTTCCAATTACGGGTATTTTTGGCTGGCGCAGAGCCGTTGAAAAATAGAGCGGTAGGGGGTCGGGTGCTAGGCCGCCTATGTCTTAACCAGCAGCGCCCACTTTGCTGCCGAAGTCGCCGCCTCGATTGTGGTTTCTAGCCGCATTGCCAGCGGCACAGGGCCAACTATTGTTGCGGTATCTTGCTCAATCCGGATACGCATTTCCCACCGAAACATATCCAGCCAGGAAGAGCGTTTCCAGACTAAAAGAGAACCGTCCTCATTCTTCGTATTGTAGCCTGCTCCAGACAACGCTATCTCTATCACTTCGCTAAACATCGCTGTTCCTTGGTCGAAGGATGTCTCCAACATAACAGGGCGCATGGACAAGGTATGCATCAAGCTAGACGTTATACCAAGGACGAGGCCAAATTCCAAGAGTCCCAGATCGACTTGCAAGTGAAAGTCATGATTGAAAAGCCAGTGGCCTACTACATAAAACAATGTGGCAGCCAGCGTAGACAACATACTACGGTAGGACCCGGAAATAGCGTGGTCATGCAGAGACCTCCAAAAGCGCCGATTTGGGAGGTCGGCCCCGGCGCTTGGGGGGCACAAAGGGAGATAGGGGAAGCTTGAAAGAGAGCAACTCCTCAACGGACCAGCAATGGTCAGTCAGTCCGGCAGCGACAGCAGGGGTACGCTGGACCCAGTGAACGCGATTGCGGGGAAGGTGGATAGGAAGACGGAGGCTGTCATGAGGGGTGCAAAAATTGTAAACAGCACCGACCAAAAACATCCCCGACTTCAGGGTGTCGACCTGGCGAGCGAGCGAACGACCACGGCGGACAAGAGAGGCCAGGCACTGACGGAAGGTGCCATTGAGCCGCTCGATGAACGAGGTGTTGATAGTGCCGGCCCCCTGGCTCGCGACAATCAGGCGCTCGACCAGCTCAGAGCAGCCTTGAACAATGCAGCGCTCAACAGACAGCGCGCCCTGAGTGTATCGCTTGATCACCTGCACAATAGCGACTTCCTCCCAAACGTACAAGCGCGGGCGTCCGCCCTTGTCGCCTTTATAGGGAGAGCGGAAGGCCTCCCGAAAGGCCTTGACATAGGTCGACAACCCATCCACCGCCACCAGGATAGGACGACACAAAGCCCATTGCCGGACTTGCCCGGCCAACTCACGGATGAGCAACTTGTCACGCTTGGCGCTGACTGCTCCCCCCAACCACAATCGGGTCCTGGCCATGATGGCCATCGCCATCCACACGATCCCTCCTTGTGTTTTGACCTTGATCTCGTCGGCTTGCACCTGCTCCAAATCAAGCCCTCCTTGTTTCATGAAATGCTCATGGACTTCCTGGCAATGCTGTCCCGCTTTCTTCTGCCAACTCCGTACGGTTTCATCGTCCAGCCCAAATGCCTTCACGATGGCCAACACCGGACATCCGTACGCCAACAGGGTGACGACCGTCACAAACACCGCCAGGTCTTTCTTGATCCCATACATTGCCGTACCTGTGGTGATACTGAACGTCTTACCACACGTTGTGCACTTACACCGCTTCTCTTTCTGGCTGTGCACCACTATATTCCCTTCCCCAACCTTCCCTCTGGCGCTACATTCCGGATTGGGGCAGAATTGTTCTTGGGGGTTCATTGTTCTTCACCTCACTTTTTGATCATTGTGAAGTGTATTCATGAACCCCTTTTCGTCAATCCACGTTATTTCCGGGTCCTACCCACCGAAGCTGGCATCATTGTTTCCATCAAAAGGAGACAAGCAGCATCCCGGACAAACACACGTTAAGGGTCGAGGTGTCTGCTATCCAATCTCAAAACCCGCTTCAAAAACTGGTA
>JAFGLD010000277.1 GCA_016928235.1 Anaerolineae bacterium
CTGTACCAAAACTTCCCCAATTCGAGCGCAAAACATACCAGATCTAAACAAAGTTGCCACCAGTGACAGCTTCCCTACTTTTGGGCCGACTCCTTTTCGCTCCCTGCTTCGTTATGTATGTATGGATAGAGACACACTCACAGCACACAGGGAACATCAAATTGCAGACAGGGAGGATCGATATCATGCACCTGAGAACACGCACAATTGTCATTGGCTGCATCATGATGGGGATCGCGTTGGCCGCATGCGGGCCTGGGAGCCCACACACCGCACCGATCACCCCTGCCGGCCAAACCGATGCGCCATCGATGCCACAGCCGGAACAAGTGACCGCCACAACAACCCTGCCTGAAGCTACCCAGATGCCACCTTCCCCTTCATCAACCCCATCTCCTCCTCCGCTCGCCGCCACGGCGACCATGGTACCCGGCCCACTTCCGGATAAGGGATGGCCCACCGGCTATTTTGGCCCCTATGCTGCCACATGGTCTCCCACCCGCGCCGAGCTGCTACTTGATGGCTGCAAGGTTGGCGGCGATGGACTCTACCTGGCAGCAGCGCCGGGCTTCACCCCAATTCTGTTAGTCAGTAGGAGCGATCGAGCGCATGAGGAATCCGATGGCGGAAAGTACTGCTATGGTGGCGCTGGATGGTCCCCTTCTGGCGAGCACGTTCTATACATGACTGCTGGGCCTGAGTATGCGATTGGCGTCACCAGCCGGTATGGCACAAATGCTCGCACTATCGAGGGTGATTTTCAGAAGTATTACTATGACGTAGATCTGTCACATCCCCAGTGGTTCAGCCAACAGACCCTGATGCTCAACGTGTTCAAGGGAGTAGATGCGCATTACCTGAACTATCTGATAGATATCAACACAACTGGGGCTCAAAAGGTTGGAGAAGGTCAGGAGGTTCTGAGAGAGCCCTCATCCACTCTGGAATATGTCGCCCTTGACACCTGGCTCATGAGCACCTGGCACTACGCTGCGGTCATCTCACTTGTTGAGGAAAATGACTACTGGGATGATCGTAGCTTTGGTGGTTACGATAGTGTTAGTGCCCTCAATCTCCATTATTGGCGAGAAGAAGGAGATGTGGAGGATTCCTTTATGGATTGGCGCCCAGGCTCCAATCAGATGTTGATCCGCGCACAGCAATTGGAGGGTACGCAGGAGTTCGATCTTGTCTTGTGGAATGTAGATAAGGATACGGATATTGTCGCCGCCCCTGGTGGTATATCCGGCGAGTTCTCGCCAGATGGCAGCCTCCTGGCCTATGTAAAGCCCAATGACAAAGGGATGTTTGATCTGCAGATTCTGGACATGAATTCACTTATCATTACGCATGTCTATCCGCTGAGTGTGGAATTTTCATATGGACAGTTTCCTGCTGGCAAAATGGCTTTTTCCCCCGACGGCCGCTATCTGGCGTTCACCTCGCCTGCCACAGCTGAGACTGGTACCAAAACACTGAATCTCTTCGATCTCAATGCAAGGCAGATTGTTTTCATGGTTCCCGTTGCTAAGATATCCACAGACAACTCTCAAATTCCTCTTTGGTCTCCGGATGGACACGCCTTGGCTTTCTACGATAGCGAGGCCAAGCTGTCGATCCTCGACGTTGGCACTCGTACCCAGGTGCGCGTACAAGACATTGTGAGCCCGGAGATACTCGCCCCAGATAACCTTCAGTGGTCGTATGATGGGCGCTATGCGAGCGTACGCGATAGCAATGGTGATGTGTGGATCATCGAAGTCCCATAGCACCGTGGCGTGGATTGGATTGCCAATACTCGTCACAAACAAGAGAGAAATGACATCGTGCACCTGAGAAGAAGCGTGTTTGCCATTTGCTGTATCCCAACGACTCGGCTCCCTACCAGAAAAGATGTGACACAGACAGCAAGGCTTGTGGTCTTGTCGTTAACGTGTATTTTTGCCGTTCTCTGCACGGCTTCTAAAATGTCCCCGCTGGTCATTATTGAAAAACGATCGGCTCATCATAAGCCTCAAAGGTGAAGTGAGCATCGTCAGCAACAGGGTGCCAGAAATCGAGTACGGCCCAAAGTTGATCTGTGACCACAAAGGTACTGGATATACTTGCATCACCTACCGTTGTGCTCGCGAACAAGCGATGTTCGCCAGTTTCCAGCGCCAGTGGAAACTTAATCCAATTATGTTGATTAAGCACCTCGAAATTCTGATCTACCACTAGTCCATCGTCAATATACACTTGAATGTCAATCGAGCTGAGTGCAAAACTTTGGTTACTGACATAAAGTGTGACATTTTGGCTCCTGGCAAATTCTTCATTGTCGGAATTGTCACCTAGTACCAGAGGTTCAGTTGGTGAGGCATTACTATCTAACCCAAGCGGTAAGGGAAGCCCACAACAGCCGAGCAATGACAACATGCCCACCCCCATGATAACCAATCTAGTTTTCATCGACAGTCTCCTCTCTCGTACTATCCGTATCCGTAATATTAACTATTATCATCATGACGTCGTTAGTGTATGAAGTGTTCCCGTTGCACGAGAATTGGTTCAGTCACCTCATTTTCCGCCCATTTTTCGAGCTTGAGTGGTCCCCGAACATATTCCCTCTTCACCCGAAATGACACTCTCGCGCGGGTTGAAAAGTCGTGATTTTCATGCCAAAATAACTATCGATATTACCTGATAATTTGTGTTATCTTTGCGTTTATAGTGAGTCGTTAAAGAATACAAAATAAATGCGCCCAACCCGGCGCTGCAGCGGAATTGGCCTTCGGCTTGATGGTTTCGTTGAGATGCTCATTGGCGGCGGAGTAAGTATAATGAAGGTAGTCCTGCACAGTCGGCCAATCCGCTGAGAGCCGCCCCGTTGGGCCGCACATTCGGTAGAAATGCAGACTTCCTCAAGAAGAATGAGATAACTTTCAGCGCTAGTTCTAAGATAGAGGAACATGTTATTAAGAATCTCAGACCGCTTCCGTGCTTGGGCCAAAGGTTGGGTGATTCTATCTATCATCGCAGCATTTGTGCTGGTGATCAATCTGCCCCTTGCTGATCCCACCTTGATTAGTATGAGTTTGGACGGGCAGTTTGCCTACACACCGGAACAAGCATTTTCGGCGATGGCCTCCTACGGTAATGAAGGTCGTGTCCAGATGCTCTGGATTCATTTGGCGGACTTCATCCTAATCATTCTCTATACATCGATGTTCTGTTTGACCATCTCGTGGTTGTTCCAGCGCGGCTTCCAGCTCGATAGTAGAATGCAAAGGCTAAATTTAGTTCCAATCCTTGGGGGCTTCTTCGATTTGATGGAGAACCTCTGGATCATAACTTTGCTCTTGATCTATCCGGCTCAACCCACACTCGTAGCTTGGCTGTCTACGATCTCTACGACGGGCAAGTACATCATGGGCATTCCGATTATTCTGCTGCTATTGATTGGATTGATCAAAGCGGCCATGAACAGATTCAAGGCTCAGGAAGGAGTGATAACTGCCGGATAGATATATAGAGGGTATTGGATGCAGGAGAAATGGTCTAAGTCCAAGACTATGCGGCCCAACAAGCGCGTGTCGTGCCAAGCTAAATCCGGAACGATGGGATTAAGCAGGTATTTATGAAAATCGTTAATGCTATCCAACGGGTGAAAGTCCCGTCGAGCCAAAGTCTAGCCAACAGGCTGGTAGAGAACCCTGCGGGCAAACCTGGTAACAGGCGTCCGGAGCCAGGGGAAACAAGGGTGCAGGCCGTGTGATTGAGCCCCGAAATTTGTATACTCGTGGACAGTGAAGCAATGCTTCGCAGAGGATAACCGGTCAAGAAGACGGGAAAG
>JAFGLD010000278.1 GCA_016928235.1 Anaerolineae bacterium
GTCACCCAAACGACTACAAGTCGTCCATCACTCATCACTGCCGTTCGGCTACACCGGCCAACGCCGCGATGACGGCACCGGTGGCCTGATGGTCTACGGCGCTCGATACTATTTGCCGGGCATCCAGCACTTCATATCGGCGGATACGACTGTGCCGGGCAAGGCATCGCAGGTGCTCAATCGGTACACCTATGTTTTTACTCGATGATCAAGTTCTTAACAAAAGCATCTGTAAGAACAGAGCGATGAGGATGACTTGAAAAACGGGCGAGTTGGGGTTCAAATCGTAAGGAGGAAATAGCGAGAGAAGGATGAAGAGGTTAGGATAAGCGTCGCAGTTCCAGGTGTTTAGTCATGGGATAAGGACAACTCATGTTTATAGATAAGCCCGCTCCCTTCATCAGCAGATCTGTCGACGAGCCGGATCAAGCTTCACGTAGAGTGGAACCAGGTAAAGGGTTATCCAGAATACAGAAGAAGTGGTTGGGCGTATGTATGTCCAAGCCTTTCAACGCTCTCTATCGAGAAAGCATATGTCACATCAAAAGGTCATTTACTTCCACTCAAACTTTGAAAACCTTGCTCTTTCGTGATAGCTCTTTGCCAATGTTAAAAACTTGATCATCGAATATTATGTCTAAATCACACTTTGTTAAATCTAAATCATTGACCAAATATGGTCAGTTACAGGAACAGCTTACCCAGTTGGAGGCTCTGATTGGACAATTAGGGCACGGGCTGGGAGAGGAAGCATTTACCATCCCTACACTGTTTGACCAGATCACAACGACACTGGCTGAGTTACAGGCAGCAGGGCAAAATACGCCAGGCGAATCAAGTCGATTTGAAGGTGCTTCGGCAGAGTTGCAACGCAAGGCAGCATTATTTCTGCGCGAGATCGGGGGTGCCGGGGTTTTACAAAACGCTCGCAGCACCCACAAGCCCAATCCGGCACACTGGTGGTGGTATTTAGACCACATGCTTGTAGAGAAGCGTTGGGCTCAACTGCGTCGATGGCTGGTTGGTGGCGTGCTTGTTGTAGCGATTTTGGTGATCCTGTCCCTTGTCTATCAACAATTCCTCGCTCCTGATCCGGCCGTTACGGCATACCGCCGGCATCATCAATCTGCCGAAGCTCTTGCACGGAACGGCAACTGGGAAGACGCGCTAAACGAAGTTGAGCGAGCATTGGCAACGCTTCCGGATAACCCTGATGGACTTGTTTTGAGGGGGATACTCGAACAAAAGCTGGGACAGGCGGAAGAAGCCGAGGAGTTGTTTGCCGTGGCGGAGACTCGACTGGGCGGCAGAGAGCAACTCCTCGTCGTTCGCTCTGAGCAATTTTTGAAATTAGATCAGAGCGAAGCCGCTTTGGCCGATGCTCAGGAGTTGATTGTGCTCAATGCAGATTCGGCCGTCGGTTACCTGTTTTTGGGTCAGGCCTACGCTAACCTGGGAAATTATGCGGAGGCCATTGCCGCCCTTCAAGAAGCAAGCACGCTGGCGGAAAGTCAGGACAATCCGGAGCTTGCTGCATCGATCCGGGTACGGCTGGCCATGATCATACAGATGATTCCGGCCTCGGCCACCGGCACGCCACAATAACATACATACCATTGGTCATCACAAGTCAGACAGGCATACGCAAAAGCCTCCAGTTGATTTTCCCGGAGGCTCTTATCTCTGATAACTCAGGAATGGATACAGATGAGATACCTATGCTTGCCGTGCTCAAGGCGTGGCTCACATTCCTGAGCGGTTGCGATTATCTCTTAAGGCTGTGCCGGTTGGGCCGGCTCCAGTGAGGCGGCCAGGGCAAGTAGTTCCTCGTAGGGCAGGTTGCTCAACAGGTCGAAACGCATCCCATCCTGTGTCCATACCAGTCGCAGCGCGCCGGTGTAATCAAGGCGCTCAGGTGGAACGATGGGCTCGCTCCCCTGGCAACCGCCTCCACCACCGCCTCCGCCCTGCGTGGGCGTCCGTCCCTCCTGGGGTTGGCCGCTCATCAACGCCACTGTGCCGGACAGATCGCGGAACAGAACCGCGGGATGCCCATTCACATCAAGCGGCTCGCCGTCAGGCAGCGGATCATTGGCCATTTCCAGATTCTCGTACAAGACGGCAAATTCCAGCTCGTTAAAGAATCGCAGCTCCAGGTAGGTTTCGGTAGGCTCCGGGCTGGTGATGCCAAAAGAAGCACTACACAGAATGCGATCGGGTACTCCCGCCGGATACAGCGGCTGGAACTCGGAGGCCGCAATCACCGGGAGACCCGAGTCGGTTTCTCCTTCGAAGAGCGTCAGGATCAGCCCCTCGACGGCAGCCCGAGCGGGAGGCACGGCGGCCAGGATGATGCCCATCACTGCTATCAGAGCCAGTAGTGCTATGGCAGCCGCTCGTAGTGAGCCGGCACGGCGCATCGATGGTTGATTCTCGTTCATGTTCATTTCTCCTATCTTGGCGCTGATCCGCTTCCAGGCGTGCTCCGGTACATGGGCCTGGGATAACCGGGCATTAAGGTGCGTGCCCAGGCGATCTCTGACCCCGCTCAGAGCTGCCAGATTTGCAGAACAATCGGCACAATGCTCTAAATGAAAACGGATCAGTGCTGCTTCAGATTCATTGACCTCGCCGCTCAGGTAGGCGACGAGCAGTTGTTGGACTTCTACACACTTCATTGGGAATTCCCCTCGCCACATGGAAGAACACCGGACAGGACAGCGTCTTCAGATCCAAGCCGGGTTCGCAGGATATTGAGCGCCTCATGCGCGCGGGACTTGACCGTTCCAAGCGGCAGATCAAGCACCTGTGATATCTCTGCGTATGACATCTCAAGCCCATAGTGCAGGATGACTACGACTCGCAGCTTGTCGCTCAGTCCGTCCAGCGCCTGTCGAAGCACCTGATCTTCAGCTATGCCCTCCACAAAGGAAGGTGTCCGGATTGCCTGCTCCTGATCGATATCGCCGAACCGAAGCAGCCGCGGACGGCGCCCACGATCTCGGTGGCGGTTCAGGCAGGTATTGACCGTGATTCGGTGGAGCCAGGTCGTGAAGGCTCCTTTAGATCTGTCATAGCTTGCCAATGAGCGATACACCCGGACAAACACATCCTGAAGGACATCCTCCGCGTCCTGGGGATCATTGAGCATCAGGTTAGCTGCCCGATAGACCAGCAGCTTGTATTGGTCATAGAGCTTCGCAAATGCCTCCTGATCCCCGGCTTTGCAGCGGCGAATCAAATCCATAAAACTATCTCCTGTCGTGTTCTTTCGCGTCGACGCATCTTACTGTACCCCAAAAAATGGCAAGGTGTTCGATGGTTGGTAATTGCCTGGAGAAGGTGTGGGGAAGTGATGGGTGGTGGGATGAGTGATTGTGTGATTGTGTGGGGCGGGTTCGATGGGGCGTTGTTGCTGTCAGGGACATCGGGGCCTAGACGTTAACTGCGATCTTGGACAGTATCTCCTCAAACATCCGGGGGGAGGCAACTTCAAGCTAATTCTTGGCGATCAGTTTTGAGGTGCAAATCACAGATCGACGGTCAAAAAACCAAGAACTAATCACCAAGAACTAAAAACTACCCCAGTGATTGAGAAGATACCTTGGACATGCGCGGTGGAACCCCCTATAATCACCGCAGTGGAGGATGTCATGGCTGACGAGAAAAGCCGGGAACGGCTGCTGTCTGAGGAAGCAAGCAGCGATGAAATTCAGGCGCTGCTCTTGCCCGTCGGCTTTTCCGACTGGCAGGCTGCCCACAGCTGCCTGCTGCGAATGGCCGGTGAGCCTGACAACCACCAGGTACTGATCGATTTGCTGCCGCATTTGCTATCGGCGCTCTCTACCGTCGCCAACCCTGACCGTGTCTTGTTCAACCTGGAACGGCTGGCGCGCAACGGGCCTGGTGTCCCGACCTTCTGCCGGCACCTGGCAGACGACCCACGCAGCATCGAAATCCTGGCCACATTGTTTGCCGGCAGCCAGTTCCTGACCGATATCCTGCTGCGCAATCCGGAGTACTTCAGCGATCTGGTCGATCCCAACCAGCTCGCCCAACCTCGAACCGCCGATCAACTTCAAGCCCAGGCTGAGGTCGCCATCACTGCCTTCGACGATCTAACCGGGCAGCTCGACGCGCTGCGGCGCTTTCAACGCCGGGAGCTTCTGCGCATTGGCGCCTGTGACCTGCTCGACCTGTTCGATATGTCGACTGCCACCCAACAGCTGTCACGTCTGGCAGACAGTCTGGTTCGAGCCTGCCTGATGCCGGCATTGCAGCAAACCGGCCAGCCTATCGATGGCTTTGCCGTGATCGCCATGGGCAAACTGGGCGGAGAAGAGCTGAACTACAGCTCGGACATCGATCTGCTTTTCCTGGCTGCATCTGAAGCTGCCCGCTTCCAGCCCCTCGGCGAGCGGCTGATCCAGGCCCTGACCCACATCACGACCGAGGGATTCCTCTATCGGGTCGATATGCGTCTGCGTCCCTGGGGCCAGGTGGGCTCGCTGATCCCAACCGTCGACGGGTATCTGACCTATCTCGATAAACACGCCCGGTTATGGGAAAAACAGGCGCTCCTCAAGGCGCGTATTATCGCGGGCGATGACGAGGTCGGCGCCGATTTTCTCCGCCGTGTCGAGCCGGTACTCTTTGATGTACAACACGTCGATGTTCGCGCCGAGGTCCATGCCATGAAGCAGCTCACCGAAGCCGATTTGCGCCGGCGCGGGCGCGCCTGGGGAGAGGTCAAGCTGGGGGAAGGCTCGATCCGCGACATCGAATTTGTGGCCCAGTCGCTGCAACTCATTCATGGCAGTGAACGTCCGCAGGTGCGCAGCCGCAATACGCTGGACGCGCTCACCAGGCTCCTGGCTGATGGCCTGCTGTCAGCTGACGATCATCGCACACTGGCCGATGGCTATGTCTTCCTGCGTACCATCGAGCACCACCTGCAAATGATGCATTACCGGCAGACTTATACACTCCCCAACGATCCGCCCGCGCTTGACCAGTTGGCCAGGCGGCTTCGCTTCCAGGGCGAGGATGCTCGCCGGCAGTTTATCGATCGGTATCAACAGCACTGCGCGGCTATTCGAGCTGTCTACCTGAAACATCTGGGAAATGAAATAATGCCAACAGGCCCGAATGTCTCTCCCGCCTCAGCCGGCTTCCGGTTACATCTGGCGCGAATGGATCCTTCCTATGCCGATACATTCAGCGAGGAGGAGATCGCGCGGCACGCCGTCGCTGCCGGACGTCTCGACGACAATCACCCGGTTGAAGTGGAAGCCACCCAGCTCGACGATGGCCGCTGGCGTGTCACCATTATCGGCTTCGATTATCCCGGCGAGCTTTCGCTGATCTGCGGCCTATTGCTCATCTATGGTTTCAGCATCTACGATGGAAACGCCTTCACCTACCAGTCCGAGACCGGCGATCCCCAGCCGACGCGCGGTGTTCCCTATGCCGATACGCGCCGGAAGATCGTCGATATTTTCACTGTCGAGCCGGTCAGAGAGGCGATCGAGGCGGATGTCTGGGCCCGGTACAACGCCGATCTGGTGGCGCTCTTGCAGATGACCCGGGCCGGCAAGCGGCGTGAGGCGCGCGGTGAGCTTGCCCGGCGTGTGGCTTCGACACTTCAGGAACGTGCCTTCTCGCAGTCCGTCCTGTACCCGGTCGACATCGAGATCGACAATGTCGTCTCCACGCGCTACACGGTATTGAACATCGACGCGCCGGATACAGTGGGATTCCTGTACGAATTTACCAATGCGCTGGCCTACAACCGGATCTACATCGCCCGCGTGACGGTTGAATCGGTGGGCAGCCGGGTACGCGACACACTGTATGTGACCGACTTCAGTGGCAACAAGATTGTCGATCCGGGCAAGCTGCGCGAGCTGCGCGCAGCCATCGTCCTGATCAAGCATTTCACCCATTTGCTGCCGCTTTCTCCCAACCCGGAGACGGCACTCCTGCACTTCCGAGAGTTGATCGACCGGTTGTTCAGCCACGCCGACTGGCCCAATGATCTGGCCTCGCTGGAGCGCCCTGAAGTGCTCAACGCCCTGGCCCGTGTACTGGGTGTCAGCGATTTCCTGTGGGATGATTTCCTCCGGATGCAGTATGCCAACCTGTATCCGGTAGTCAAAGATGTCAGCGCGCTGGAGACGGCTAAAAGCTGCGAACACCTCCAGGAAGAGTGGCTGGTGCTTCTCTCATCACTGCCCCTCGGCGAGCACGATCTGCCGGTCTGGCGCGATGAGCTGAATGCCTTCAAAGACCGCGAGATGTTCCGTGTCGACATGCGTCACATCCTGGGATACACCGGTGATTTTGCGCAGTTCTCCGAAGAGCTGACCGATCTGGCTGAAGTGGTGATCGGGGCGGCTTACCAGTGCTGCTTCGATGAGCTGAGAGCCCAGTTCGGCGCTCCGATGCTGGAAGGCGGCAGTCCCTGCCCGGCGGCAGTTCTTGCGCTTGGTAAGTGCGGCGGTCGCGAGCTGGGTTTTGCCTCCGATATTGAGTTGATGACGATTTACGGTGGCAGCGGCATGACCGGCGGCCCGCGACAGATCACAACTATCGCTTTCTACGAGAAACTGGTCGAGGCTTTTGTCGATGCCATCCGTGCGCGGCGTGAAGGTATCTTCCAGATCGATCTCCAACTGCGCCCTTATGGTAAGGCCGGCAGCATGGCTGTCTCGCTCGATTCGTTTCAGCGTTACTACTCGGCGCGGGGCTCTGCCTGGGACTACGAGCGGCAGGCACTGGTCAAAATGCGCCCCATTGCCGGCGATCCCGATCTCGGCCGGCAGATCATCTCACTGCGCGATGAATTCGTCTATACCGGCGAGACATTCAACGTCACGGCCATGCACGCCATGCGAGAACGGCAGATCAGACACCTGGTGACGGGGGGAACGCTCAATGCCAAGTACAGCCCTGGGGGCCTTGTCGACGTGGAATACCTGGTGCAGGGTCTCCAAATCACCTATGGGCATGATAACCCTGTGCTTCGCTCCACCAACACCCTTGAAGCCGTCGCGGCGTTGTATGCCGCCGGGATTCTCTCTATGGAAGCGCATCAGCATCTGAGTGAGGCATACTACTTCCTGAGACATTTGATCAATGCCCTACGGATGGTGCGTGGCAATGCCAAAGACATGACCGTCCCCCTGGAGGACAGTGAGGAGTTCAACTTTCTCTCGCGCCGGATGGGCTACGGCAGCACTGCTCGCCTGCACGCTGATTTGCTTTATCACGCGACGCAGGTGCAAGAGATGGTCGCCCAACTGCTCGATCAGGGGATAGGAGATGAGGGATAGGGACATAAGTGTTAACTTGAGCATCGTTGTCATCGGCTCGTAGTTGATTTTTAGCCTCGCGAACAGGGTGTCATTCCCGCCTGCGCGAGCCTGAGTTAATGCCTATGGAGAAGATTGATCTTGTCTTGACTTGATCGTAAAAAAGTATCTTCTCAATAACTTGGGGTGGTTCTTGGTGATTAGTTCCCGGTTTTTTGACATAGTCTCCATATTTGTGTTTGGTGTTTGCACTTTCGTTCTGATCGAGTTGAGTTTCCTTGGCATGGCAATACCTTCGCCAACCCCGTCATTCCCGCGAAAGCGGGAATCCACCTATCACGCCCGACGCCTCCTACTGACAGAGAAATGACACTTGAGCACATCATTTGGTGACGATGTCGGTTTTTTGACCATCAACCTGTGATTGGTGCCTAAAAAAACTGATCCCTGCTCACCAAGAATTAGCTTGAAGTCCCCCCCCCGGATGATTGAGAAGATACGCCGGCACCGTGGAGGTTAGGTCAAACGGTGCTCCTTACACACGCTATTGCTGCCATACTGCTGCCATACTGCTGCCATACTCCTGCTATACTTCTGGTCTCTCCACCCCGTGTCCTGTCCCCTTCCGCCCATCCTGGGTATCTTATCAATCATTCGAGGAACGGAGCTATTCAGCGGTTA
>JAFGLD010000279.1 GCA_016928235.1 Anaerolineae bacterium
CATTCGACCGAGTGATAGGTGGATTCCCGCCCCACGCTTCCGCCCCCACTTTCATGAGGACAGGCTCGGCAGGCATTTCGCGGGAATGACAGCATTGGCGAAGACATTGATCGAAAAGAGCATTTATTATTCTGGTATGGCCTAAGTTTTTCCCATTGCCTGGCGATCGCCAAAAAATGAGTTAAAGTTCCCTACCCCGGATTAGTGAGAAGATACGAACTTCTTATTCTCAGGCCTGACTTTTGTGTCCGGATTTTGGGGCGCACTTCAGCCCCCTTATGCCTTACGTACCACGTACCACCCAGATTTGCTCCCTCCCCTCACGGAATGGGCCGCGCTGAAAGTCGCCATAGAGCGCCTCGATTTTGTAACCGCACAGTTCGAGTAGATAAGCCATCTCATAACGATAGATCCATCGCAGAATCAAGGGGATATAGCTTCTCGACACGACCCGGCCATCATTGTCCACCTCTTCGAAGATGCGCTCTTCGTGAATGATCTGCTCCTCGATGTTGTAGACGCGCTGTGCCCAGACGATCACCCGCCGCCCGGTCTCAGAGTTGACAAAATCCCTTAGCTTTTGCTGCGCGGTTCCCATAGTCCCCAGATGCGCAGCGATCAGCTCGATCTTGGGATCGAAGATGTTGAAGATCAGCCGCCCATCGTCGGCCAGGTGCTCACGGATGCAGGTCAACGCTGCTCGCTGATCTTCACCCGCCAACAGGTGCAGGAAGGCACGAAAAGGAATGGCGATCAGGTTGAATCGCTCACCGAGAGAAAAGCTCCGCATATCCCCTTCGACCAACCTGATACGGCTTGCTGTTTCCGGCTCCAACGCGGCGATTTTCTCCCGAGCGACCGCCAGCATGTCGGCCGAGCGATCCAGTCCTACGATGTCAATGCCGGCCTGCGCCGTTGGAATCAGAATACGCCCCGTCCCGCAACCCAGTTCCAGGACAGGCGAGCCGGATCGACAAGCCTCTTCGACATAAAATTGGACATCACCCGGAACCCCATCGCCGTCATAGATGAGATCGTAATAAACAGCATCTAATCCGGTGTATTCGATCATGCTGTCCCTTCCTGGAGATGATGAGAGTAGGTACCTGATGATGTCGATGATAGCATGTATTGCCCCAGGAACAAGCATCCGGCACAACGGCCGGATTAACAATGGGGTGATACGTAGAGCCACCAGAACAAGTCTTTTGGGAAAGCAGAGACAAGTGATGCATCCCAGACAAAGGCTCCCTCCTCAACCAGCCCTCGGAGCCGGTAATCGAGGCTATCTAAAAGAGCACCAAACCTCGGCTCACGCACAGCAGGCCCTAAGAAATCGAGAAGAAGGGAAACGATCACCCGCCCTTCGGCCTGGGTTGGATATTCCAGCCGGTAACGATGGGGAACATCGGTCAGATCATCGAGATAAGCCGACCAGGTTTGCAACCGCGCGTTAACCTCGCGCACAGCTTTACCTTCAGTCTGCGCAACCCAATGTGCGAGTTGTTGATCCATCGTAGCGCGCAGATCGACCAGTTGTTGGAATTGCTCCGGTGTAAGACTCTGACCGGAGAACTCTAAACGACGAAGGCGAAAAAACAATCCCCCCAGAGTGCCCATCGGGAAGGGATTGTTGAGAGGGCCAGGCTTGCTGAGCATCCAATAGAGTTGTTCGCTCAGCAGATATGGTTTGAGATCGTTGATGATCAAACTGACAATCTTGAGTTCGCGGTCCAGATCGATCACGAGACAACTATCCGCTTTACTTCAACTCGATCCAGGTGACAGACTCGCCATCACCCTCAGTTTGCGCGGCAGATGTGCGGTGATGCCGCACCCACCAGACCGCCGCAAATGTACCCAATGCAGCACCCATAAATATCGTTGCAACTCGGCTCAGCTTCATGTTGTTGTCCTCGAAGATAGTTTTGATCGATCCGTTATCAACCTAACCAACACCCATCCAACAAGGGAGTTGCTCAACGTGTATTCTAATCATTCAACAGCCGGCATATTGTACCAATTCCTGTGATAACTAAGCAGCGATCATACCGCAAACACATATGCCAGGCGAGCATCTCTACTGACCCTCCAGCCAACCCGGCTTTCAATCATTATGTCCAGGCACATTGCACACCTTAGTCATTCACAGGCAGCACGATAGGCTCTTTGATCGACTTCACACTATCCGAATCTTCGATTATACTAAGTTAGACAGCAGGCCCTTCACGACAGTTTTGGGTTGCCAGGTCAGATGTTACTGGCCAGACATCGAAATGTCTTGTAGGAGTGGGTATCAACGTGACAAGAACGATTCAATTTGGCCAACAACATCAGGGCAACAAGTTCAACATGAGATAAGGGAGGATCAACACTCATGAAACGAACATTTCCTACTCATTTATTCAACAGGCCGACTTTTTTTGCGTCAATAGCAGTGATAGGTTTGATGTTCACGTCTTCATTGGTTTATGCGCAGGTACAGGCTGAACAACCGACAGCCGTCATCACGACAGGCCAACTCAATGTCCGTGAAGGGCCCGGGGCCGGCTATCTACCCATTGCCACGGTCAAACATTATGATACTGTCACGCTCCTGGCACGCGATCCTTATGTCGCCTGGGTGCAGATTCGGACCGTCGACGGCATAGTAGGCTGGATCTCGACCCTGCACATCGTGACCGACTACAAGCTGTCTGAGCTACCCGTAGCAACCAGTACAGCCACTCCGTTTGCCGCTATTGTCACCGGACGCCTGAATATGCGCACAGGGCCGGGGATGAATTACCCCATCGTCTCTACTCTCACGGAAGGCGACCGGGTATCGCTTCTGGGGCGGAATTCGAACGGAAAGTGGGTGCTCGTTCGCGCACTCGATAGCTATGTAGGGTGGATTAACACCGGCTATCTGGCCAGCGGTATGCCGATCTCTGCGCTTACCCTGACCGGCGCAAACGCTGAGACATCACCTCCGGCAGGCACAATACCTTACTACGGACTGGGGATCGCCATTCCCCCAATGCTCGATGTAACAGAGGGCATTGATCCGGCTTCGAAGGTCGTCACATCAATACCATCCGGGACACGGTTTATGCTGATCGGTCGGGACGAGACACTGACGCGCGTCAAGATTGTCACCTATGAGGGCGTGGTTGGCTGGGTCAGCACCCCCAACATTGGGGCCAGCATCCCGTGCATGTATTTACCGGTGCTGAAATAAAATCGCCATTTCATAACATCGACCAGCCAGCCGCCAGAGCTTTTGCTGATGTGTCTGTGATGGGGTGAAAACGAACAGAACAAGGGTGAGATCCTGTGCTCAGGCATCCGATCTCACCCCTATTTTGCCGGCTTACTTGCTTTTCTGCCATCCAACTGACATACAATAGCGCCGCTCTATCATGGGGGATGAGACGATGCGTAATCAACCGGGCTCTCTCGGCCTTATGCTCCGATTGCCGCTACTTCTGGCATTGATGATCTTCCCGTCCGCCGATACCCACACTTATGCCCAGAGCGACGAGAGCAGCATCGAGCCCATTAATCAGGAACCCGGTCAGGGCGAGTGTGATCTGCGTATCGTCGATGCTTTTCCCTTAGAGGTAATACCTGACAACGAGATCACCTTATTTTTATGGATTGTCATCGCTAACGAAGGGAAAGCCGGATCACCCTCTGTCCCATTGACCATCCATGACGAAGACCGGCAAGTATCCGCCACGGTCACCATCAACCCTATCCGTCCAGGAGAGAGCTACGGCGAAGAGATGGATGTAAAAATTCCTGCCTCATGGCAAGGAACCAGGCATACCCTCATCGTCGAGATCGATCCCTATCAGGAAGCGCCGGAAAGCAACCGGGAAAACAACATCTTCATCATCGAAGGCATCTCGATTGAGAGATATGCTCCGGACACTCACGAGGAGGATAGAGCAACACCGGAAAGCAACAATACACTCACCCCACTTCTCATTGTGGGTGTGATAGGGTTGGCAGGTTTCCTGATCCTGAGCGGCTGGCTGCTCATCCACTCATCGATGCGGGCAGGCAGGCACAAGCGATGGGAGAGGCAGGCCAAACAAGGCCGTCCACCCGACGACTGCCAACCGTCGCATCACTATTGCGAAGTCGAGAACCAGGTTGAGCTGAAAGCGATGCATATCACCCACCTCGAATTCATCGCCACTGAAGCCGGGTCGGGTCGGGAGCGTCGCAGGCAGACGATCAAAGTCCGGCTTCCCTCTGCCCTGCGAAGTCTCATTCTGGCACGACGGCAAGGCGAATCGACAGATAGATTGATACCCCGTATCGAGGCATTGGCGCAAGATTTATCCCAGATGCTGCTCCTCTTCATCCGGGACGATCGAACGTCCTACAACCTGGCAGTCAACGCCCACCTGGAAGGCATCGAGCTAACTTCTAACTTCACACTGTATCAGTGCGTCGGAACGCCACCCAAAACCTCCTGGAAAAAACTGGCCGGATGGAAAACCCGGAAGCGGCAAGAACGTGACGATCCGGTTATTGCACTATCCGGCGTGAATGGCGCAGATACCGCGCCGGCTGTACGCCTCCCCACCGAGCTTTTCTCACAGATCCGGGACTACATCGAACGATACTAGCGTTTCGCGGCATAAGTAAGCCGTCAGTTATGCCCACCTGCGAAACACTTAAACAGTTGGGTATGAAGGGCTTCTTTAACTGCCAGGCTATTTCTGCCCAACTGTACTAGAACGTCCCCTGTCTCGAAGACATCAAACATCTCCTGTGTCTTTTGGTCAAAGTGGGTGTTAAACTATTGGAACTTCAAACAGGAGAAAACATGATGCTTCAATCTACTTATGCCGATTTACTTCGCCCGTCCGGGAAGGTACAACAGATAGCCTATGATGCTTTGCTGGTGCTCGGCGGCTCGTTGCTCGTCGGATTGCTCTCACAAATCCGAATTCAGGTGGGCATCAGCCCGGTACCGATCACCGGCCAAACCCTGGCCGTCTTGCTGGTTGGCGCCACACTGGGCAGCCGTCGAGGGGCAATGGCGATGCTGGCTTATCTGGCCCTGGGTACGATGGGACTGCCGGTCGTCGCCGGAGGTATCGCGACCGCCGGTTATCGGGCCGGATTTGTTGTGGCCGCCTTCATCGTTGGCCGGCTGTCCGAACGCGGCTGGGATCGCCACCTGCTCACCACAATGTTGGCTATGCTGTTAGGGAATGCCACACTTTACCTGTTCGGCGTCTCGTGGCTGGCAGTTCTCCTGGGCGCCGATCAGGCGCTGCCGCTGGGACTGTATCCGTTTATCGTTGGCGATATGCTCAAGTTGGCGCTGGCAATCACCTTGCTGCCAGCCGGGTGGTGGGTTTTAGGGGCTAATCGCGAGGGAAAATAGGCAGGGGCTCACCCAGGATGGGGGTTGGGCGGCGGATCAGGTCAAAGACAGCAGCCAGCATCGCCGGGAACTCACGTAGCCGGCTATAGCTCAGTGAGGCCCGCGAATAGCCGGTCGGACGCTGGTAATCGGCCCACACCCCCACCGCCTTGACACCGAGTGCATTGCACAATAATAGAGCCCGATCGAGGTGGAAATTCTGAGTAACCAGGATAGCCTCATCAACCTGAAAAATATGCCGCGCACGGTAGCAACTGTCGTAGGTACGCCGCCCGGCATAATCTACCACAATAGCTTCCCCCGGCATGCCTAACTGCATCGCGTAGGCTTTCATGACATCCGGTTCGTTATACTCAAGATAACTGTTGTCACCAGTCATCAACAGAACATCGACCTTTCCGGTTTGGTAAAGCTCTACGCCGGCTGCAACCCGGTCGGCGAGCATGGCGCTTGGCCGATCGTCAGGATAGACCCGCGCGCCGAAGACGATCGCCACCCGGCGACCGGGCACCTGATCGGCCGTGTATGTGCTGCTCCGATAGACGAGCGCGACAACCGCCCGCACACCGACAGTGACCAGCACGGCCGTCGCCAACACAATCACCACAATCTTTAGCAATTGACTCACCACATGTAAAAAACGCTTTAGCAAAGAGCCTCTCCATCCACTCCATCGACGCCTTTCCGGTGGAGTCTACCAACAGGCAAGCAGCACTGCCCCACGAATGGTATACGCTAACCTGCCGAATGACCTATGACATCATTGTAATATTTTTTGAAGCCGCGCGTATTTATTGAAGATAAATATATCAATACTGCCCATCCAAACTGAACCTTCTGCAAGGTATTTGTGTACAGTTAAATGCGCATCATACCAGGGCCAGACCAGGGATGAGAAACAAATATTGTTTTTACAACTGCCAAGGAATCGGGTCAATGTCTATTCTTAATAATCTTGAACTAGCTCGGAAAGCCTATCAGCAGCAGCCACTCTTAATGTCAGAGGCCAGCCTGGTAACCGAGTACGACGCTGCCAAGCGGGCCTATGCTTCAGCATTAGCTCATAACGACATGGGAGGCTCGCTGTTCTGGCTGGCGCGAGCCAACACTATTGCGCAACAGATCGCGCGGCTGGAAGACCAGAACGAAATCGTGACCGCACTGGGCGCATAGCAGGCCATTCATCCGGATAAATCATCTCTTCGATTAGGGGAGACTTGCTATAGTTGAGTTACTTACGATCAGGGTGGGCCGGGTCAATCGGCGCCGCCCTGATTGTATTCACTGATCACCGGGTTGTCTGGCTGCTTGCTGCTCGTCATACATCCCATATCATCCTGAAAACACATCTATCCCCATTGCTCAGATGACAAACCTGTGCTAACCTGTGGACAGACTGCGCCATAAGGCGTTTAACAAACCAGTGACACACACATCAGAAGGATAAAGACACCCACCCATGTCAGACGAACTCATCGAGGGCCATGCCCTGCGCGGCAAATCAATTGAACCGCAAAAGGAGGCTTCACAGTCTTCAGAACGCATCGATAACAAGACTCCCTCAGCAGATGAACCAACCGGGCCTTACATCAGGCTTGAGCCGCCGCCGGAAGCAGGTAATGTGATTACCCAACAGAGCGAAATGGCAACCTTCCATCGAGGATTGACGCCCATTATCGTCGAACAACCTGCATCAGAGCCACCCGTCGACCAGCCCACACCGGAAGCCCTGCCCTCTGACGATCTCGGCCTGGCCCCCGATCTACCCTGGGCCGTCATCGAAACATCTTCTTCCGAGTCTCCTGACACAACAGGAACTGAATTTCCGGAGAAAGCGGCGGCGAATCGCGACGAGCCGTCTGACTTCCTCCCCCATTTCCATACACCCACCGGGGCCTTCCCTCCCATCAGGGAACTGCCGGCAGATGAGGAGGA
>JAFGLD010000280.1 GCA_016928235.1 Anaerolineae bacterium
AGACAGCAGAATGTTTTTCTATTGCATTTGGAGGTTGCGCCATCAGGTAAAGGGTTGTTATCCCAACGCTTTGGCGCGCTAACAAAAGATTTAGCGTTGAATGGCCGCTCCTGCGATTGCGTTTGGGTAGCGGGCTCACCCTTGAGCCTCGCTATCTCCTCCTGGACGCGGGGATCGTCCGGCTTCAGACGAGCAACTTGCTGCCAGCATTGAAGCGCCTTTTCCGGATCATCCACGATTTTGGCCATTAGAATCCAGGCACGCGCGTTATTTCTGTCTGCCCGGATAACTTCGGCAACAATCTCCTGTGCTTCCGCGTGTTTGCCTGCCTTCACAAGCTCAACAGCCTGAGCGAGACGATCTTGTTCGGACATACAAAACCCTCCTTACAAGGCAGATATTCACATTGAAACAGGCATCAAGGTCAGTGTAGCACCAGAGGGCGGGGAGGGGAAATTGAATGATTTTACCTGATACTCGATGATCAAGTTTTCGGTCTGTGCCGTCCGGGTGATCAGTTTTCAGTGATCGACGATTGAACAACAATCGTGGTGATCAGTTTTTTGTCGTGCAACAACCATTGTTCATGTGAGTATGCCTGCAACAAGCGGCAATGCTATGGCTTTCGCCCATCATCTGCCATGCATTCCTTGTGGCCTGTGGCTTTAAACCGATCACCAGTCAATGTTAAAAACTTGATCATCGAGTGATAGCATTCGTGTCGGTGAAGAGTGCCGGGGAATTGGATGGCGGCGCAAACGTAAAGCTTCTCCAAGGCAAACTCCTTGATCTGAACACGACTCGCCATCCAACCCACTACTTTGAATCATCGATTACGCTATGGGCGCGGATCTTGCCGATCAACCAGGTAGCCAACACAATCAGTGGTGTCGTAATAAAGAGAATAATGCCACCAATAGTCAAGAAGACAGACTGGATGCTCGCCCCAACCGATAGAATGATCAGACTGCCTATAAACAATACTAACAACAGAGTATGGCTGATCGACCAGCGTGAACCAGTTCGCTCCTGGTCTGAAGACTTCTGTTTTGCAGATAATCGTGTCACTATGACTTGTAGCTTCTCAATCCAAATAGCCACCAACAGTATTAGCGCCAGGCCTATAAGCAAAGGAACCTTCATAGCGATTCCATATGCTGCAAACAACGTTATAAAAATACTGGCGATCCCCCTCACCAGCCGTTTTCTGGCAGCTGGTACAGATCGATCTACGACCAGTTGTGTGGAAGGGTTCCCTCCCGGCAATGTTTGTTCTTGTTTCAGTGGCAGCACAACTCGCCGCGACTTGGGCATGAAGGCCGCTACCACAAAGGGAAACATGAATAGTACACCCGCAGCAAAGGTCATGATGACGGCTGTTGTATTCAGCCATTCCAATTCGAGCCATAGATTGATAAGTGCAAGCACTATTACCAGGATGCCAAGTCCCAGCCCGATCAAACGGATCTGCATAGTGGCGGGGAGCGTCGACCACGCCTGCCTCAAACTATCTAAGTTTGCACCCCCTTCAGCAGCAGATCGAGAAGATAGGAGGCCAAGCAAGAGCGGGGAAAGGAAATAAGCCAGTGCTCCAATGCCCATCATCGCAAAACCGGCAATGATGGCAGCAGGCCCTAAATCCTCGCGCATCATTCCTGCACCCATAACTGCAATGCCAACGATAACGATCAGTATGGCCACTCTTTCAATCTGCTTATTCTTACGACGAAGCTCAATCTTAGCTTCATCTTGTGTTTGTTTTTCCGGAGGAACCCAGGGATCGTCCGCCATTTATTCACCTTTTCTTTAGATTAGACAGATATTCACAGCGAAGTAGGAATTGGGAGAAGTGTATCACATGTGAGAAGCAAGAGAAAAGCAAAGGTGAGCAGCAATGCCATCTGACAACATTGTGTCGGGAAGGAGTACCAGGCAGTCGGGTAGCGGGCAGTGTCTAAGACAAGGAGTTCGCTCTGAAGAAACTTCAGGTGGATGCATTCCCAAATATGACATCCGAGCTCACGGGTGCCGGAAAGCTTCACAGCGAGTTCGTTTTTATGCGTGGGCAAGATAGTAGACTTTATAGGGAATAACTGAATTACACATAAAATAAGCCGGATTTTACACATAACATGCCTATTGGGCACCACATGAGAATAGCGTGGTCGACATTGCAGCCGTTGGGAGGTGGAGATCTTGCAGGGTATGGGCTTGCCTTTGAAGCCTTTTCGCGCTTGCGCCACCACCCAACCTACACAACTGGACGCAGAATGTCACAAAATTGGGAAAACGCCCGGATGGCCAAGCACCTCGGTAGGCAAGATCGCTTTCTTCTGGTTCTATCTCCGTATCTTCTCAATAACCAGGGAGACACCAATCCGGTTTCTCTTGCCGAGAGCTTTCCCCGCTTGTTTGAGAAGACACCTATCTCCCGGCGAGCAGATCGTCTCGATCAGATTTGGGCATCGGATGTCGGCCCTAATCCCCATCCCCCCACCCCCTGTTTCTCATGGCATAACGATCGCTGTTGCTCGTGAGTATGATCGCAATCAAACGGCAACGCATCGGGGTAATGTTAAATCGCGCGTAAGATGTCCCACCTGTCCTAATACCTGTCCCATAATGACTGGATTTACGCTGCCGGTATCGTAAAATGCTGAGTAAGTATTCCATCATGCGGTGTTGAGCATCGCCCCGAAGGGAGCTTAACCGGTACTGTGATGATGTCAGAGGCCATCCTCCTTGTGATCGACACCCTTGATGTTCTGTACCTGTTCAGCCGCTATGCAGATGAGTGTGACCTGCGCATATCGACCACCTCAGTGGATGATAAAGTTTGCGCTCTGGCCCACAGCATCAAGCCAAAAGCAATCATTCTGGAGATACAGGGGAAATCGGACAGCCTGAAGGTGCTGCGCGATCTCAAGGCACAAGAGGATATCAGAGACATCCCAGTCATTATTGTCTGCGATCGGGAAACCGACCTGATCGATCTCCCCGAAGTAGCCGCCTACCTGTGCCAGCCGGTCTTGTACCGAGATTTTATCGGTGTGTTGGCGCAGATCCATGTTCTGCCGACCCTCATCACACAACAAGGGACACATTTCATGCAATCGGAATCTGTTTCACAGCACGCAGCCGCGGTTCAACAATCAGGCTGGGCTGTCCGGATGGCCGGCGCCGTGATGGCGCGGCAGCCGCGCCTGAGCATCGATTGGCGCTACGAGGCGGGCGTCGTGCTGACCGCGCTCATTCACCTGTGGCAGAAGACCGGCGACGACCAGTACATCGACTACGTCAAAGCCAACGTCGATGCTTTCGTCGAGGCGGATGGCAGTATCCGCACTTATGCCATCGAAGAATACAACCTGGATCAGATCGATGAGGGGAAGGTGTTGTTTCCTCTTTACAAGAGAACCGGAGACGAGCGATACAAACTGGCCGCCGATCTGTTGCGCAAGCAACTTGAGCAGCACCCACGGACATCGGCCGGCGGCTTCTGGCACAAGCTGATCTACCCGCACCAGATGTGGCTGGATGGCATCTATATGGCCGCGCCCTTCTACGCCGAGTTCGGACAGATTTTCGATGAGCCGGCGGCATACGACGATGTCGCACTCCAAATTAGCCTGATCGACGAGCACACCCGCGACGCCGAGACCGGCCTGCTCTATCACGGCTGGGACGAAAGCAAGAGCCATCTCTGGGCCGATCCCCGCACCGGTCGATCATCGAGCTTCTGGGGCCGCGCCATCGGCTGGTATGCCATGGCCCTGGTCGATGTTCTGGACTACCTGCCGGAAGGACACCCTGAACAAGGGAAGGTCATCGCCATCTTAGAAAAAACAGTGGCCGCGCTGGCTTCCGTCCAGGACACAGCTACCGGCGTCTGGTACCAGGTTATCGATCAGGGTGGGCGCGAAGGCAACTATCTGGAGGCATCAGCCTCCTGCATGATCGTCTACGCCGTCGCCAAGGGTGTCCGCAAAGGGTATCTGGGTAACAACACCCTGGACATCGCGAAGAAGGGTTACGCAGGCATTCTGTCTGAGTTCATCTCGGTGGACGATCGCAACCGGCCGCACGTGAACAAGATTTGCAGCGTTGCCGGCCTCGACCAGAACCGGAACGGCAGCTTCGATTACTACATCAGCGAGAAAATCGTCACCGACGATTACAAGGGCATCGGGCCATTCATCATGGCAAGCATCGAGATGGAAAGCAAGATGTGATGCATAGGAACATCAAACAAAAAGCAGACAAGAGAATACACCCGGTCTGCTCTCCCGGAAGCCTCCTCTCAAGCTTGACGTCGAGGGGAGGCAGGGGAGAGCAACCGGAACAGCATCAAGCCAAAAGAGAGGATAGCCATTCAGAAGGAGGGATGGATGTAGAAGAGAACAATCGTCGCGCTTTCTTTAACGCCCATACGTTATAAACTGGTTATGAAAGGGAGATCGATATGCGTACCAAATTTTTCACTCTTTTCTGTATCGTGCTCGTTGCAGGTCTGCTGGCTGCCTGCGCGATTCCACCGGCCACTCCGTTACCGGGGGAAGCCACAGAAGCCTCCGCGCCCACAGAGAAGCCGACCGAAGAGGCCACAGATGCGCCAACCGTCGAAGCGGCACCTGAGCCCGTCGAGCTGTCGATCCTGTGGTGGGGCTCGGATAAACGTCACGAGATCACCCAGCAGGTTCTCAACATGTACACCGCCGAGAACCCTCACGTCACCTTTGCCCCTGAGTATTCGAGCTGGAGCGACTATTGGACCGTGTCAAACACCAAGGCGGCCGGCGGCGAGCTGCCCTGTATCATGCAGCAAGACTATGCCTATCTTAACGAGTGGACAAGCCGCGAACTGCTGATGTCCCTGAATGAGTTTATCGACAGTGGCACGCTCGATATGTCTGATGTGCCGGCAGACTTCCTGGCAGGCGGTACCATTGACGGTAACGTCTACGCTATTCCGCTCGGTGTGAATGCACAGGCATTCATCATTGAAAAGAATGTCTTTGGCGAAGCCGGGCTCGACATTCCCCAACCGGACTGGACGTGGGATGATTTCGAGGTATTGGCCGGGGAAATCAAGGATAAGACAGGCATCTGGGCTCAGGGTGCCGACCTGCCGGCCGAGGCCATGTGGAAATCATTGTACCTTGCCTATGGCGAGTGGGCCTTCAACGAAGATGGTACCGCGCTCGGTTATGAGAACGATGAGCCGCTGATCGCCTACATGAAGATGATCAAGCGCCTCCAGGAAATCGGCGCGCTCCCCACAGCAGAAGAGGGAACTGAGTATTCAGGCGCCGGGCCTGAAGCGTCGCCGCTGGTACTTGGCAAGGCCGCAATGGACTATCGTTGGAGCAACCAGGTGGTCGCAGTGGTCAATGCCGCAGGTAAAGGCCGTGAATTTGTGCTAGTGCCACTACCCCGCCCGGTCGATGGAAAGCAGCCGTCAGTTTACATCAAACCAGCCTCGTTCTTCGCCATCACCTCAACTTGCAAGGCTCCCGAAGAGGCCGCCAGGTTCATCAGCTACTTCACCAACAGCCTGGAAGCCAATGAAGTCCTGGCTGCTGAACGCGGCGTGCCGATCGCAGCCCAGGTGCGCGACGGTCTGAAAGAAAAGATGGATCCGGTCACCGGAATGACATTCGATTTCATCGCGCTGGTGCAGGAAGACGCCAGTCCTCTGCCTCCGCCTGACCCGGCGGGTTGGGGTGACATCCGGACCAATGTGTGGACACCCATTTTCGTCGATCCGGTACTCTACGGCCAGATCACCATTGAGGAAGGTGTCAAAGTCCTGCGAAGGGAAGCGGACGCCATCCTTGCCCAAAACAAAAGGTGATGTGGATACAAACTACTGATAGTCATCAAGACATTCTTACAGGGGCGCAGCGACTTCCGGCTGCGTCCCTGTCCACCAAATGGGATAAAGGTTAGCACAATGAGCAAGATCGCTATTGACGCTGCTTCACGAGGGAACACTGCAACCAGTACCATGTCAAAGAAGAGGAGAAGCAAGAACTCCGCAACAGACAACCTCACCGGCTTCCTGTTTGTTTCTCCGTGGTTGATCTGTTTTCTCGTGTTCACCGCCATTCCGATGGTCATATCGCTGTGGCTGGCATTCACGGATTACGATCTCCTGGGCTCGTGGAGCTTCGTCGGGCTCGATAATTTCAAGCGGATGTTTTTCGTAGACAAACGCTACATGAGCTCGATCGTCGCAACTCTGAAGTATGTCGTTATCGCAGTGCCGCTCCGTCTGGCTTTTGCGCTCGCGGTAGCAATGCTGCTAAACAATTATCGTCGTGGTATCACCTTATATCGCGCGGCCTACTACGCGCCATCAGTTGTCGGCGGAAGCATTGCTGTAGCCGTCATGTGGCGACAGATCTTCGGCACCCAGGGAGCCATCAACGCGCTCCTGGCAATCGTTGGTATCCAGGGGCCTTCCTGGTTCGGGAACCCGGCCACAGCGATCTGGACACTCATCATCATGGCTGCCTGGCAGTTCGGCTCGCCGATGCTGATCTTCCTGGCCGGGCTGCGCCAGATTCCCAAGGAGCTCTATGAGGCAGCTGCCATCGATGGCGCCAATGGCTGGCACAGCTTTTGGCGCGTGACCTTCCCGCTGCTCACTCCAATCATCTTCTTCAACCTCATCATGCAGACGATCCATGGTCTCAGAGCATTTACGCAGGCATTCATCATTACCGAAGGGCGCCCGCTCGACTCAACGCTATTCTACGCTCTCTACCTTTATCAACGAGCCTTTGTGACCTTTCATATGGGCTATGCCTCCGCGATGGCATGGGTATTGCTGCTTGTTATTGGACTGGTGACAGCCATCAACTTCAAGCTGTCATCCCTGTGGGTACATTACGAAACAAGCGAGGTATAAACAGCCATGTCCGCTACAATTTCAACATCCACCGGGAAGACATCGGTTTTCAGACAGCCAACCAATAAACAGATCAAGGGATGGCTCCAGACGCTGGCCTATCACCTATCGGTAGCAGGGCTTGGCTTCATGATGCTTTATCCATTGTTCTGGATGATCGCCAGCTCTCTGAAACCTCAAGCAGAAATCTGGACAACCGTCAGCTCGCTCATTCCATCGAGCATCCATTTCGAGAACTACCTAAACGGCTGGAAAGGCTTTGGCGGAAACTCATTCACTGTTTTCTACAAAAACTCCTTCATCTTCGCCGGTGTTGGCACGCTTTTCACCGTCGTATCATCGACCATTGTCGCCTATGCCTTCGGCCGGGTGAAGTTTTTTGGCAAGGAGATTCTCTTCTCCCTGATGCTGATGACGATGATGCTGCCCAACCAGGTGCTGATCATCCCCCAATACATCATCTTCCACAAACTAGGCTGGATCAACACTTTTTTGCCCTTACTCGTCCCCCGGCTGGGCGGTGGCGCATTCTTCATCTTTATGATCGTCCAGTTCATCCGTGGGATACCCAGGGACCTCGATGAAGCGGCCATGATCGACGGCGCCGGCAGGTCCAGGATTTTCTTTTCGGTGATTCTGCCACAGCTCACACCCGCTCTGGTCACCTCCGCCATTTTCTCTTTCTATTGGACATGGGACGACTTCATGGATCCTTTAATCTATCTCAACAAGCCACAGCTCTACACTGTCTCGTTGGCGCTGCGCTCCTTCGCAGATGAGTCGGGCGGCTCAGACTGGGGCGCCATCTTCGCCATGCTGACGCTGTCACTGATCCCGGTCTTTCTGATCTTCGTATTCTTCCAGCGTTACCTGGTTGAAGGTATTTCTACAACTGGGCTGAAAGGATAGTGATGAGATAGAATTAGGCCATATCCGCGCGCGCCTGTGTCCACTATAGTTGGCAGAGCTTTCGGATCGATTTGCCATCATCTTCTACCCTAACACTGAATGCCGACACAGCCTGATGAACATTTTAAATCTGTACGAATTCGAGCCTTTGCAGAAGGCCAGCAATTTTATCATGGCAAATCTATTGTGGATCCTTTTATCCCTCCCCGTGATCACCCTCCCCGCAGCAACCGCCGGGCTATTTGCAACGTTCAGCCCCTGGGTGCGGGGCATGCATGCAGCAGTATTTCCCGACTTCTTCAAGGGGATGCGCCGGCACTGGTTAACAAGCACGCTCATCGCAGCCATCGATCTGGTTATTGGCGGAATAGTTGCAAGTGATCTCCTGATCATGAATTCGATGGATATGCCACAACTGGCGGTGATCATCTCTTTGAGTGGCATACTCAGCGTGACATTGTTAACCATACTGGTCAATATGTATATCTGGCCCTTGATGGTCACATTCGATTTGTCTTTCCGGCAACTGATCAAAACTGCCATGACCCTGGCATTCAAACACGCCGGGTGGTCGGTGCTTATCATGGGAATGACAGCGTTGATTGTGGGGGTGAGTGCTTTCTTACCCAGACTCTTTCTCGTTTTGGCGACCTTCTCGAGTTGTGCTCTGCTGATGAGCTGGGGGGCCTGGCGGATAGCTCGTCGCTACATTGAAGCGGATGAGCTTGCCAGGCTAGAGTTTCATGGAACTAAGGATACATTGTGATGAGCAACAAGAAACGTTACGCAATTGTAGGCACCGGCGCGCGCGCCGGGATGTACATCGAGGCGCTGGCAGCACCTTACAAAGAGACTGCCGAGCTTGTTGGGCTTTGCGATCTCAGTCAGACACGTATGAACTGGCACAATCGGCAGATGCAAGAGCAGTTCGGATTAAAGCCGCGCCCCACTTATTCCATCGATGCATTTGACCGCATGATAGCAGATACGCAGCCGGATACTGTGATCGTGGCAACAATTGATGCCACCCACCACACCTACATCACCCGTGCCATGGAACTGGGCTGTAATGCCATCACGGAGAAACCGATGACAACGGATGTGGAGAAGCTGCATGCGATCTTCGACACAATCGAGCGAACAGGTAAATCTCTACGGGTGACCTTTAACTATCGCTACGCGCCGGCCTATACCCGCTTCCGCGAGGTGCTCATGCAGGGGATAATCGGGAAGCCGCTGTGCGTCGATTTCAGTTGGCTGCTCGACACCAGCCATGGCGCCGATTACTTCCGCCGCTGGCATCGCGAGAAGCACAATAGTGGTGGTCTGATGGTGCACAAAGCCACCCACCACTTCGACCTGGTCAACTGGTGGATCGAGTCATACCCACAGCAGGTCTTCGCGCTGGGCGATCTGAAGTTTTACGGGCAAGAGAATGCCGAAGCACGTGGTGAGCACTACACTTACAATCGCTACACAGGCATACCTGAGGCAAAAAACGATCCCTTTGCATTGTTCCTCGACAAACAGGCAGACATGCAGGGGCTGTATCTGGATGCGGAAGCTGAGACCGGCTACCTGCGCGACCGCAACGTATTCGGCGAGCCGATCACCATCGAAGACACGATGACGGTCACCACACGTTACCGGAACGGTGCGCTGCTCTCCTATTGCCTGATCGCTTATTCACCATGGGAAGGGCTGCGAGTGGCTATCACCGGCACGAAGGGGCGCATCGAAATGGATATCGTCGAGAATGTCACCCACCTGCTAGCCGATGAGGCCAAGTCAGTGACGGCCAGCAAAGGCGCATTCAAGCAATCGACCATCCGAGTCTTCCCGATGTTTGGCACAGCCTACGAAGTCGAGATACCTCCTGCCGCAGGTGGTCATGGTGGGGCCGATCCGGTGATGCTCGAACAGATCTTCTCGCCTAACCCGCCCGCCGATCCATTCAACCGGGCTGCTTCTCATATCGATGGCGCTGCATCGATCCTCGTTGGAATCTCCGCTAACGAATCGATGAAGATGGGCAAGCTGATCGATGTCGATGATCTGTTCGTGCTGCCGGGTGATAACACATAAGTCATCTGTCATTAACCTTACCAAAACATCGTTTTATCTTGGAATAGACAGTAGACTTTATCGGCAATAGATGTGCTATGCGTAAAATCCGGCTTGTTTTATGGGTAACTCAGTTATTTCTGATAAAGTCTACTATCGAGATTGAATTTCCACCGCCGATGTTACGCTTTGCCGCGCAAGTAAAAAGCTCCCCGGATTGGGGAGCTTTCATCATCACAGTAAGTATCTTCTCAATAACTTGGGGTAGTTCTTGGTTTTTTGACCGTCGACCTGTGATTTGTGCCTAAAAACTGTTCGCCGATCATCAGGAATGAGCTTGAAGTTGCCCCCCAGATTATTGAGAAGATACACCGGCACCGTGGGGGTGAGGTCAAACGGCGCTCCTTACACACGCTATTGCTGCCATACTGCTGCC
>JAFGLD010000281.1 GCA_016928235.1 Anaerolineae bacterium
AACTGATCACTACGATTGTCGTTCAATCGTCGAGCACTGAAAACTGATCACCTAAACCAAACAGAACAAAAACTTGATCATCGAGTAACAGCTAAGTAGTTACGACAAGTGTAAGTATCAAGAAATTTGGTTTACTGGAAGAAACAAAGTGATCGATCAAGAGATTCGTCAAGCACTTCGGCTGGCCCGAGAGGGACACAAAGAGCAGGCTCAAGATCTGCTCAAACAATTTCTCCGACGGGACCCCAACAACGCCGATGCCTGGATTATCATGGCTCAGGTGGTTGAAGATCAAAACGATGCTATCTCGTATATGAGGAGAGCCGTCAAGCTGCGCCCTGACGATACGAGGGCGCAGCGCTACCTCGATCATCTGCTCCAGCAGAGCAAGCCGGCCGAAAAACAGGCTCTCTCATCGAACATGGTGCTGGGCCTGGTGGCCATCGGGCTCGTGGCGTGTCTGGCTGCTTTGCTGGCTTTTGTCTTCCTCCGGCCCGACACAACAGAGACGGCGGAAGACAACATGAGTTGCGAAGTTCTGGTCCAACAGGCACTTGAGCTTTCCGATCAGGGCTGCCGGGGCATTGGCAGCAACCAGGTTTGTTATGGCCACTCCAGTCTTCAGGCCGAGCTGGTACCCGGTATTACGACGCGTTTCAACCAGTCTGGCGATGTGGTGGCGCTGAACATGTTGGAGCGGTTCATTGCGTCTCCCATGAATCTTGAAAAGAAGGAATGGGGGATTGGCGTGTTCCGGGTAGAGGCCAACACGCCCGGCTCGCTGCCCGGCCAGATGGTCACCCTGCTGATCTTTGGCGATACCTCCATCGACAACGCCTCCGGCGATATGCGTGCCTTCTACTTCTCTACCGGGCTGGGTGTTATTGAATGTGAGGCTGTCCCGTTCGATGGTCTGCTGGTCCGGATGCCCGATGGGACAGGAGTCAGCTTCCGCGCCAACGGCACCGATATCACCCTGATGGGATCGGGTGTGCTGCAGGCCAGGCCCGATGAATCGATGAGTGTCTCGATGCTCAGTGGCAGCGCCCGGATCAGCGCCAACGGCCAGGAACAGGTCTTCGGCGCCGGCCAGGAAGTGACGGTGCCGCTGTCCGGGCTCGAAGCCGATGGGACGCCTTCTGCTCCCAAGACCCTGATGGATGAGGTACTGGCGGCTTCCTGCACGCTGACAGGGCTGGGCTGTCCCGGAACGGCGCTGCCGGTGGTCTCTCAGGGCGATGTCCTGGCGACCATGCAGCATACCCCTCTTGCGGGGACGACGGTAGCGGAGAGCACGACCAATCCGCTGGTCACGCTGCCGCCGTCGGCTACCTACAAGCCGGGTGACCCGACCTGGACGCCGGTGCCAACGAAGCCGACCAACACGCCCGGCGGCCCAACCAACACGCCGACCAGGACCAACACGCCCGGCGGCCCAACCAACACGCCGATCAGAACCAACACGCCCGGTGGCCCAACCAATACGCCGACCAGGACCAACACGCCCGGCGGCCCAACCAATACGCCGACCAGGACCAACACGCCGGTTACACCGACCAAGACACCTACCCCAACGGCAACGGCTACACCATCCTATACACCTACCCCGACGGTTACACCATCCCTGACGCCTACCCTGACGGTTACCACCGAGCTGCCGCCAGTCTCGTGTGACAACATTGTGTTGGCCTGGAATAATGCCCCCAACGTCGACATTACCAACAATAATGCAACTACGATTACTCTCATCAATGTCTACATAAGCTGGGACGGAGATGGCGAGTTGACGGGAATAAGACTTGGCAGCAATATCTGGACAGGGCGTATAGTTCCCCCTCCTTCAGAAACCAGTCAGACCATCGGAGAAGATAAAAATCGCACCATTGATGGCGGTGGTAAGACAAAGACATTAACATTTCAGTTCGCTCCGCAGAAACCGGGCGCACCTCCTTTCTCCGTTGTGGTTACCTTTGAAGGAGGATGCGAACGTAGCCCTAACCCTTAAATTCCCTTCTGGAATTCCGGAGTAGAGACTCATGGTTTATTGAGGATGCATAGCTGGTTCGATGTTGACCAACGACTCCTACCCGTTGACTAACGCTTCCTACCCGTCGACCAACGGTATCTTCTCAATAGCTTGGGGTAGTTTTTACGCATTGAGAAGATACCTGTGTCGATCCGCTTATTACTGGGCTCGGAAGACCAGCCCGTTGCCGTTATCGGCGCTGAGGGTCAGCATCGTACCCTCGATCTGCCATGTGCTGACTTCGGCCAGCGTTGCAAGATACCGATCTTCCTGCTCCATACCGATCTCGCAGGCCATTTTAGTCGCGACAATCTCGCCGACCGTAATCGCCGCGCCGTCGATGCTCACTGCGCCGGAATAGCTGTTGCAGGTCGCATTCCCGGCGATCTGACCGTCGGCTATGGTAGCGGTAACAGTCGTATCCCCGATCAGCGAGGAGACTGCATCGCCGCCGGTGACAAAGGACTCCAGCATCCAGATCGTTCCCTCCAGGCTGACATCCGAAGGCGGTACAACACGCTCAAAGAGCAGGTTGGCCGTTTCGCCGGAGAGTGTGAGCGTCGAACCTTCCACACTCCAGGCGTTGACACCGGCCAGCGCCTCAAGATATGTCTGCTCCTGCTCCATCGTATACTCACAATACATGTCCGTCGAGCCGATGTTGCTGAAGCTGATGCTGCCTGCCTCAACGGTATAATCTCCAAAGTAGTGGTTGCAAGCTGAACCGGTGATTTGCTCGCCGTCAAAATCGGCGGTAATCCCCGATCCTTCCAGCAGGCTATGATTGTTCAGGCTGACCAGAGCCCAGTTGCCGATCAATTGCCCGCCCACGATCTGCATACCGGCGGCAGCGCCATCGTTGGGCAGATGATTGCCTTCACCGGTGACGGTCCGCGGCTCTTCTTGCTCGCTGCCGGCGCACCCGGCCATGACCACTCCGGCAATAAGGATCGACAGTAGAACCGGCTTATTGGTAAACATGATTGTTCTCACCCTTTCTTAAAAATAACGCTGGAATGAAGATTGTCTTTATCCCCCTATGGTAAGTTTTTGATCTTACCCTGTTATTCACGCTGTCTTCTCCGTCACATGAATGTTGTTGTGATAGGGTAACGCCCTTAGGATATGTTTTGTTCCCTACTGCATAACTATCAACGGAAGGTCATTTCCCATCCTGGTTGATTGACAACAGATTTGGCAAGCCGAGAAAAAGATCGGGAAGTTTTTGAAAAAGATCGAAATGTTTTTGGGAAAAGATCATGATCTTTTTTGGAAGAGATCAAGACGTTTTTTGCTTAAGTTGACGCTTATGTCCCCTGCTGAGACCGCCGGTTGTGCCCCTCTGTTTTCGCACCCCCCCAGCCGGCCCTCCCTCTGAATTGCCTGTTTTTCCGCATCGATACTATGCTAAGAGAAAGTCGTTGGCTTTTGGCTGTTACGAATGGAACAAAGCCTTGCCCGGCAGCGTTTAGCGATCATCAAGTGTTTTGCTTTCAGGCATCGTTTTGTATCATTGAGAGGAGAAGATTCAGTCATGACAGAACATCAAGGCCGCTCATTCTCATTCGGCCGCAGACACATCCCGGTATTCATCGGCATCCTTTTACTTGCGGCTGCCGGTGTTTTCCTGATCGTGCGACAGGTAACACGCGGCCCGTCCGTGCCCATTCCTGTTGCCACAGACGATCCCGGCGTCGTAGGAGGAGCTGTATCTGAGTGGCAACAAGTGGAGGGCTCTATGTTATCCATTCGGTTAAGTGAAGGACAGGCATTACTGCAAGCTATCGAGCAGCGCCCGGTGGCTACCGGTGAGCCGCTTTCACCTGAGGAAATCGAGCAGATCCTGGCCCGCCTTCCTGACCTGACCCCCGAGCCCGGCGATCAGACCGAATTCCAACTGGCGCAGGATCCGATTCCACCGCCCCGTCCGGGCGAGACCATTACCCAGACCTTTCCACAACCTGAGCCCTCTCCTGCTCCGGATGTGAGCGAAGATGGCCCCTTGACTGTGCTGCGTTATGCGCCTGAGGGAGAAGTCCCCATCGCGCCGCTCATCAGCGTTACCTTCAACCAGCCCATGGTGCCCCTGGGCACGCTGAGCGACCTGGCCAAGAAGGATGTGCCGGTGAAGATCGAGCCGGATCTGCCCGGCACCTGGCGCTGGTTGGGCACCAAAACGCTCACCTTCGACTATGACTCGGAGCTTGTCGACCGCATGCCGATGGCTACCGAGTACCGCGTTACCGTGCCCGCGGGCACGAAATCGGAGACCGGCGGCGTGCTGGCCGAAGGCGTCACGTGGACCTTCGCGACACCGCCACCGAAGATGCTCGCCACCGCTCCCGGCGGCGACTCGGTGTCATTGGAGCCGATCTTCTTCGTCGCCTTCGACCAGCGCATCGACCCGGCGGCAGTCCTGAAGACCATCCAGGTCAGAGCCGGCAACAATGAAGTGGCTGTCAAAATGGCCCGTGATGCCGAGATCGAACAGGATGAAAGGGTCAGCCGGCTGGTAAAGGATGCCACCGAAGGGCGTTGGCTGGCCTTCAAGACGAAATCGCCACTCCCGGCAGATACCGGCATCTCGGTGACAATTGGCCCGGGCACGCCTTCCGCCGAAGGCCCGTTGGTCACTCAGGAGCAGCAGAGCTTTAGCTTCTCGACCTATGCGCCGCTGCGGATCGAGGAACATGGCTGTTCCTGGTACGATGATGTCTGTCGTCCGCTCACCCCGTTCTACATCCGCTTCAACAACCCACTCGACCTGGAAGCCTACCAGGAGAGTATGGTGCGCGTGACTCCGGAGATCCCGGGGGCTGTGATTAATGTGCACGGCAACTCGATTGAAATCCGGGGCGCGACCCAAGGCCAGACAACTTATCAGGTCATGGTCGACGGCAATATCCAGGATACCTTTGGCCAGAAGCTGGGCAAAGACACCACCCTGACCTTCAAAGTCGACAAAGCTGAGCCATACCTGGCGGGGCCGGATCAGAGTTTCATCACCATCGACCCGTCGGCGCCCAAGCCGATTTTCTCGGTGTATGCCATCAACTACGCCAAAGTCAATGTCAAGGTCTACACCGTCCAGCCCTCTGATTGGCCAGGCTACCTGCAATACCTGAGCGACTGGCAGCGGACCGATAATCCCCCCAGTCTGCCCGGTCAACTGGTCTATGACAAATCCGTCAATATCCAGGCGCCGGCCGATAAGCTGACCCAGGTGGACATCGACCTGAAACCTTACCTGAACGGCGATTTTGGCCATCTGATTGTCGTCGTCGAGCCACCCAAAGGCTTGCTTGAGACTGAGGAGCAGAAGTGGCAGCGATTCTCGCAGACGGTTCACGCCTGGACGCAGATCACCCAGATCGGTCTGGATGCTTTTGCCGATTACGAGACGATGACGGCCTGGACCACCGCGCTCAAGGACGGCTCGCCGCTCTCGGGCGTGAGCATCCAGCCCAGGCCGCAGGGAGCCAGCGCCACGACCGGCGATGACGGCATCGCCCGTTTTGCGTTTCCCTCCGGCGCGAGCTACCTGGTGGCCAGCAAGGGGGCCGATACCGCGCTGCTGCCGAGTTCAACACATTACTGGAGAGATTATGGCTGGAACACCAGCCCGCCCAGCGATGAGATGCGCTGGTATGTCTTCGATGACCGGCAGATCTACAAGCCCGGCGAAGAGATGCATGTCAAGGGCTGGCTACGGCGCGTCGGCGGCAGGCAAGACGGCGATGTAGGATTGGTGGGCGATGGCGTGACTGCGGTGAGCTACCAGGTCACCGATCCCCAGGGGAACGAGATCGGCAGCGGCCAGGCTGAGGTCAATGCCCTGGGCGGCTTCGACTTCGTGTTCACCGTCCCGGAGGCCGTCAACCTGGGATATGCCCAGATTAACTTCGAGGCATATGGCAGTTACTCCCTGGATGGCGGCTCTTATGGGCACCCGTTTCAAATCCAGGAGTTCCGCCGCCCTGAGTTCGAGGTGACGGCTCGCAACGAGACCATGGGGCCCTATTTCGCGGGCGATCATGCCGTCGTCGCGGTGGACGCCGCTTACTATGCCGGCGGCCCGCTGCAAAATGCCGATGTCACCTGGCAGGTGACATCCTCGCCCGGCAGCTATGCACCGCCCAACTGGCCCGATTTCACCTTTGGCACCTGGCAGCCCTGGTGGTGGTTCGATTGGGAATATGGCCCCGACGACGGGAGTGGAACGGCTGAAACCTTCACCGGCAAGACTGATGCCGGCGGTACCCACTATCTGCGCATCGACTTTGACGCGAACGACGACGGCGAGCCCCGGCCGGTGAGCGTGATGGCCGAGTCTTCCGTGATGGATGTCAATCGCCAGGCCTGGAGCAGCACTACCTCCCTGCTGGTTCACCCGTCCGATCGCTATGTTGGTCTGCGTAGCGATCGCGCCTTTGTCGAGCGCGGAACGCCGCTCGAAGTGGACGTCATCGTTACCGATCTGGACGGCAACGCCGAAGCCGGCCGCCCGGTCGAAGTCCGCGCGGCCCGGATGGCGTGGAAGTTCCGCGACGGTAGTTGGCAGCAGGAGGAAACCGACATCCAGCAGTGCAATCAGAAATCGGCGCTTGAGCCGATCACCTGCTCCTTCGAGACGAAGGTGGGCGGCACATACCAGATCACTGCCATGGTCAAGGACGACCAGGGCCGGCAAAATCAGAGCCGGCTTACCCGCTGGGTGAGCGGCGGCGAACTGCCACCGTCCCGCAAGGTAGAGCAGGAAGAGGTCACGCTGATTCCTGATAAGGAAACCTACCAGCCGGGCGACACGGCCCAGATCCTGGTGCAATCGCCCTTCAGCCCGGCCGAGGGCCTGCTGACGGTCACCCGCAGCGGCATTCTCTACACCCAGCGATTCCGTATTGACCAGGGAAGCACCACGCTGCAAATCCCGATCGAAGACAAGCATATCCCCAACCTGAACATCCAGGTGGATCTGACAGGCTCGGCCCCGCGCACTGACGACCAGGGCAAGGAGCTTAAGGATGTGGCGCCGCGCCCTGCCTACGCCACCGGGCAACTGAACTTGAGCATTCCACCACTTGCGCGGACGCTCGCGCTCCAGGTGGCGCCTGATGCGTCGGAGCTAGAGCCGGGCGGCGCAACGTCGCTCTCGGTTGTCCTCAAAGATGCTGCCGGCCAGCCGGTTCCCGATGCTGAACTGGCTGTGGTAGTGGTCGATGAAGCCGTCCTGGCGCTCTCCGATTACCAACTACCTGATCCTGTCAGCATCTTCTACACGGATCGTTCCTCTTACTTGAACAGCATCTACAGCCGTGCCGGCATCGTCCTGGTCGATCCGCAGGTGCTGGCCCGCCAGGATGCCAGTGCAGTTGCCGCGTTGCCCACGGCTACCGGAGCCGGTGGATGGGCGTTTGATCCGCAGACAGAGGCCCCGGCAGAGGAAGCGATGGCGGTTGATATGTTTAGAGGAGATGTGGAAAATAAGTCCAGCGGCCCGACTTCCGAGCCCATTCGCATGCGCTCCGATTTCAATCCGCTGGCGCTCTTCGCTCCCTCAGCACGCACCGATGCGAACGGCCAGGCGCGCGTATCGATCCAACTGCCCGATAACCTGACCCGCTACCGGGTGATGGTGGTTGCTGTCGACACGGGTGGGCAGCGGTTTGGTACGGGCGAATCGAACATGACGGCGCGCCTGCCGCTGATGGTACGCCCATCGGCCCCGCGCTTCCTCAACTTTGGCGATCGCTTCGAGCTGCCGGTGGTGCTCCAGAACCAGACCGACGATCCCATGAACGTCGATGTAGCTATCCGGGGCAGCAACCTTGATCTCACAGGCGGCACAGGCTTGCGGGTGACGGTGCCCGCGCGTGACCGGGTCGAAGTGCACTTCCCGTCCGCGGCCGAGCAAGCCGGCACGGCGCGTGTGCAGATCGCCGCGATCTCCGGCTCCTATGCGGATGCCGCCACGGTCGAGCTGCCGGTCTACACTCCGGCCACCACCGAAGCCTTCGCCACTTACGGCGTGCTCGATGCAGGTGTCGTGGCCCAATCGGTGCTGTCGCCTTCCGGCGTCTTTCCGCAGTACGGTGGTCTGGAGATCAACACCTCGTCCACCGCGCTTCAGGCGCTCACCGATGCCGTGCTGTACCTGACATCGTATCCCTTCGAGTGCTCCGAGCAGCTCGCCTCGCGCATCCTTGGCGTGGCCGCGCTGCGTGACGTGCTCACGGCCTTCAAGGCCGATGGCTTGCCTGCTCCTCAAGAGATGGAAGCGGCGGTCGATCGGGATATTGCCCGGCTGCAAGGGCTGCAAAACCCTGATGGCGGCTTCCCTTACTGGCGGCGTGGCTTCGAGTCGAGCCCCTTCAATACCATCCATGTTGCGCACGCGCTGGCCAGGGCGCAGCAAAAGGGCTTCAACGTTCCTGAGCAGATGCATCAGAGTAGTCTCGAATACCTCCGGAATATCGAGAACTACTATCCCAGTTGGTACGGGCAGCAGACCCGCCGGACGCTCAGCGCGTATGCGCTCTACGTCCGCAGTCTGACCGGGGATCGCGACTCAGCGAAGGCATCGAACCTGCTCAACGAGGCCGGCCTGGAAAACCTGCCCGTGGAGACTGTTGGCTGGTTGTGGCCGGTGATCGATGATACGGCTCAACTGGAGGCCATCCGCGTCTTTGTCAACAATCACGTCGTCGAGACGGCCGGCGCGGCTAATTTCACCACCGCCTACGACGATGAGACCTACCTGCTGCTCAGCTCTGATCGACGCACCGACGCCATCCTGCTCGACGCGCTGATCAACGATAATCCGCAAAGCGACCTGGTTCCCAAGGTGGTGGCCGGTCTGCTGGCGCACCGCACGAAGGGACGATGGGGCAACACCCAGGAGAACGTCTTTGTCCTGCTGGCGTTAGATCGCTACTTCAATACCTACGAAGCCGAGACGCCCGATTTCGTCGCGCGTCTGTGGCTGGGCGAGACCTACGCCGGGGAGTTTGCGTTCGAGGGACGTACCACTGAGCGGCAGGAAGTCATGATCCCGATGTCGTATGTGATCTCGGAGACCGAGGCCGGTGGCGGAACAGAGAACCTGATCCTGAGCAAAGACGGCCCCGGACGCCTCTACTACCGGCTTGGATTGCGCTATGCTCCCACCGATCTGAACCTCGATCCGCTGGATATGGGCTTTGTCGTTCAGCGCCGGTATGAAGCGGTGGATAACCCCGATGACGTATCTCAGGACAGCCAGGGTATCTGGCACATCAAGGCTGGGGCGCGCGTGCGGATCAAGATCACTATGGTAGCAACCAACCGGCGTTACCACGTAGCACTGGTCGATCCACTGCCGGCCGGTCTGGAGATCGTCAACCCGGCGCTGGCCGTCTCGGGCAGCACGCCTCAGGACCCCAACAGTCCGGATACTCGTTACGGGTGGTGGTGGTGGGGAACCTGGTATGAGCATCAGAACCTGCGCGATGAGCGTGCCGAGGCGTTTACCTCACTGTTGTGGGATGGTGTCTACACCTATACCTACATCGCACGGGCAACCACGCCGGGGACGTTCGTCGTGCCGCCGGCCAAGGCTGAGGAGATGTACTCACCCGAGGTGTTCGGGCGCAGCAGCAGCGATTGGGTCGTGGTCGAGTAGGGGATTCTCTACTCCTGATTCCAATTACCAATGCCAGGTGCCCATCTCAAAGATGGGCACCTGGGTTGCTGTCACATGGCGCAACTGCCGGTACCACGCGAGAATAGCGTGGTACCGGCAGTTGAGTTGTCGGGTGGTGGGAGGCAGGGGGTGGTTTTGAAGTAATTTCGTGCTTGCGCCACCACCCAACCTACACCATTTTTATGTCTCACACATGGTTACTGCTGTCATTCCCGCTTCCGCGGGAATGACAGCAGTAGCGAAGGGATTGTCAAGGATAAGTTTCGTCACCGGCATGATCCTCGATGGGAATCCACACCCTGAATGTTGTGCCATGATCGGGCACCCTGCCGCTCTCTATCTCAATGCTGCCGCTATGCCGGTCGATAATCTGCTTGACAATCGACAGGCCTAAACCGGTACCCGGCACGCCGGACTCGCGCCCTGCTTTACCTCGGAAGAAGCGCGTGAACAACTGTGTTTGTTCTTCAGGAGAAATGCCGAGGCCCGTATCAGAAATACTGAACCCTACCCATTGCCGACCGTCTACTTGACGTGTATGTGTTGCGACGGATACCCGGCCACCCGCGGGAGTGTAGCTGATGGCATTGGTTAACAGGATGCTCAATGCCTGCCCCAGCAGTCCAGTGTCAGCCATGACGCCAGGCAGCTCTGGTTCTCCGTGGAAGCTAAGGGTCAGGCCTTCATTAGCGGCAATCGGCTGCCGGTCGGCAACGTATTGGCTTGCCAGTGTGTTGAAATCGACCAATCCCAGGCGGAAATCAATCCGATTTTGGTCCAGACGTGAAAGCTGCAACAGATCCTCGATTGTTCGTGCCAGGCGCTCTGTTTCTCGCTTGATAACACTGAGGTGTTCGTGAAGCTGATCCGGACGGTTTTCCAATAGATACTGGCGCAACTTGAGACTGGAAATCGGAGTCTGTAGCTCATGAGAGACGTTTGAGACGAACTCGTCTTTGACGCGAGACAGAACAAGCAGCCGGTCGTTCGCTTCTTTAAGCTCTGCGGTTCGCTGCTCTACCAACTCTTCGAGATGCTCGCGATACTGCTCCAGCTCTGTCTCTGTCTTCATGCGGGCGATGACATCACCTGCCTGGGCAGCAATCGTCTCGATCGCATCACGAGCAAACATAGGCATCTCGGTCAGGGTGTGCGAAGCGACATTCAGACAGCTGATCACCTGGCCTTCGTGACGGATTGGGATGACAGCAAGCGCATGCAGGTTCTCGTGCTGCCTGGATGAATTCAGCGGTGTCTCCAGTTGCACATGCTCGGTGTAGATCGGTTTGCCGGTCATAACAATCTGTACATTAGCCGAATCTGCATCAAAATGGGAGGTGTTTGCGATGAAAGCCGGCGTTAGTCCCTGATGTACAGCCAGGTTCAAATCTCCGGAATCCGTGTCGACGAGATAAATGCCGCCGCTGTCCATACCGGAGAGACGGATCGCTGTATCGAGGCATAGACGCAACCCGGCCTCGAGATTGGATGAGGCGCTGAGTGCCAGGGCCAGGTCGCGTTGAGCGCGGATCAGGGCCTCTGCCCGCTTGCGCTCGGTGATGTTGCGATCGACACCACGATATCCCATCAATGTACCATCAGGTGCGCAAAAGGGTACGCCGCTGGTCTCCAGGATGACCGGATGGCCATCTTTGTATAGACGGGTGTTCTCGAAAGGGCCGAACGGCCGGCGTGTTGTCACAATATTCTGGAAAATATTTCGCGTTTGTCCGGCTTCATCCGGCAGCATCGTATCGAAGAGGCTTTTACCCAGCAGATCATCCGGCTCAAACCCTATCATGTCGCGGGCCCTGGGGCTGACGTAGGTGTAGATTGCCTGGGGGTCTATCTCCCAAATCCAATCCTGCACTGTCTCGACCAGATTGCGGAAGCGTTCTTTGCTTTCTTCTAACGCAGCCTCGGCCTGCTTGAGCTTGGTAATATCGCGTCCCACAGCCTGCAGTTCAACGACCTGATCATCTTTACCCGTAATGCACTGGACAACCCATTGAATCCAACAGGCTTCGCCGTCATGCCGGTAATTGACATACTCCCCCGATAATGACCTGGGTTGTTTTGCCAGATCCTCAGTTTCCCTCCTGACCAACTCACGGTATTCAGGTGCAATCATAAATAAATACGTATTGCCGATCAATTCCTCGCGTGATTTGCCGAAGAACCGGCAATAAGCATCGTTGACAAAGGTCAGCGTGGTATCCGGCAGATATCGGCTAATCAGGTCGACCTGACTTTGGATCATAGCACGATAGTGTCCTTCACTTTCCCGTAGAGCCTCAACTAAATTTCTGCTCTCAGTGATATCACGGCCAATGCCCATCAGGCCAATGGTGTTACCCTGACCGTCGCTCAGTGGTATTTTGGTTGTCAAAAGCCATCGTTCTGATCCTTGGGAATCCACGATCATTTCTTCGCGGTTGATGAGCAACTGCCCGGAACGGATGACTTGCATGTCGTCGGCGAAGAAGCGATCTGCAATCTCTCGAGGGTAGTAGTCAAAATCGGTTTTGCCGATAACCTCGCTGGGTGATCCGGCCCCCATGGCAAGAATGTCTGCCTCATTCTTGAGTATAAACCGGCCTTCACTATCCTTGGCATAAACGAGATCGGGTATGCTGTCTACCAGTGTTCGCAGCAGGTTACGTTCCTGGGCTAATTCTTCCTGTGCCTGTCTGCGCTCGGTGATATCCTGGATCAGTCCGTCGTAGGCAATCAGATGTCCGTCAGGGTCAAAATAAGGAACCGGAGTATTTCTGACCCATCGCTTCTTACCATCTTTACGCGTGATGCGATGTTCAACCGGTTGAGCATCTTGCCCGGCCAGAAGCCGGCGTGCCTGCTCCAGAATAGCCGGGCGATCGGCTATGTCTACCATCTGCAGCCATAGGTCGGGATTGGCTGTGAAATCCTCACTGGTGTAGCCTGTCACCGCTACACAAGCGGGCCCATGAGCGGTTTCTACTGCTCGACCGCCCGCTACGCGCACTGTATAGATATAATCGGTCAGGGTTTGCGTGATGCGCCGGTAGCGATCTTCGCTCTCGCTCAATGCAATCTCAGTTTGCTGATCCCTGGCCGGCGAGTTCTCCAGCTCCGCAACGCGTCGGCTGAGCGATTCCAGATCAGAAAGGAGCTGTGCTTTCGTCTTGTTTCTTGCACTTTTGCTGGTAGAAGTTTGCATAGCACACCAGGAAAGACATAATAAACTGTGTGAATGGTGGCAGCGATGACAATAGAAGATGTATTCAGTTTATCATAGCAACTCAAAATGGACATCAGTGGAACTTTTATGCGCCTGACGAATGAAGAACAAGCGATGTTGGATGGCGGCCAGGGCCAGGCAACCCGGAAAGCAATGCAGATCCTGGTTGCATTGGGCAGGATCTATGGTGCTGACCGGATGCTGCCGGTGAGATCTGTGCAAATTGCCGGGGTGAGCTATGACAACCTGGGGGATGCCGGTCTCGAGTGGCTCTCGAAGATGGCTGATGGTGGCGGCCGCGCCTGTGTGACGGCGACACTTAACCCGGCCGGAATGGATATCGAGAATTGGCAGAAGCTTGGCATTCCCGCCGAATTTGCCGAGAAACAGAAGAGGGTAATCGATGCTTTTGTCCGCATGGGGGTAACCCCTACCTGTACCTGTACGCCCTATCTGGCCGGGAACAAACCATCGTTGGGTGATATACTGGCATGGGCGGAGAGCAGCGCGGTGTGTTATGCCAACTCGGTCATCGGCGCGCGTACCAACCGGGAAGGCGGTCCGAGCGCGCTGGCGGCTGCGCTTACCGGGTGTACACCGGAATACGGAATGCACCTTGATCCGAACCGGCAGCCTGGTGTGACTGTCAAAGTGCAGGCAAGCCTGGTTGACACGGCAGATTTCGGGGCGCTCGGCAAGGCGATTGGTGAGAAGCTGGAGACGCTTGGCCACAAAGCTATCCCCTTCATTACAGGCATCGAAGCTGCATCGATGGAGCAGCTCAAATCGTTTTGCGCCAGCATTGCTACCTACGGTGGTTTGGCGATGTTCCATATGCAGGGCATCACGCCCGAAGCGTGTGACTTCGGGCCACCGGCTGGCGATCATCTTTTGATTACCAGCGATGATCTGGAGCGGGCTCGCCGCTCGTTGTGTGATGCTTTGCCCCATGAGGTGGATTTTGTCTCGCTGGGCTGCCCACATCTCTCGATCCATGAGGTCGCGCGGGTGGCTGGGCTGCTGAGCGGAAAACGGGTGACGAAGGAATTCTGGATTACCACATCGAGGCCGGTCAAAGCGACAGCCGATCAGCTTGGATACACAGCGATTATCGAGGCCAGTGGAGCCAAATTTGCGGTCGATACCTGCTGTGTGGTCGCGCCGATCTGTGGACGCTTCAAGGCTATGGCAACTGATAGTGCTAAGGCCTGTTACTATGCCTATAGCAAGAACAAATTCAGAACGCGATTGTTGGATTTTGACCGGGTGATCGAAGAGGCATTGGAGGATGAAACGTGACGGCAAACACACAGGAACAACCCTCGACTGCACCAATGAGTCTTCGGGGTCGCTCGATTTGCACCGGGAAGGCCGAGGGCAACGCGCTGGTTACCACAATGGGAATATCCTTCTTTGGCGGCGTCGATCCCGATTCGGGGGTAGTGGTCGAAAAGGGACACGAGCTTGAGGGCCAAACAATCGCAGGGAAGGTTCTTGTTTTCCCCTCCGGGAAGGGATCGACGGTTGGGTCGTACACGCTTTACCGGTTACGTAAGGCGGGCAAAGCGCCCATCGCTATTGTGAATGCTGAGTGTGAGCCGATCACCGCTGTGGGCTGTATCATCGCCGAGATTCCGTGTGTCGATCAAATCCCCATCGAGCAAATTGCCACCGGAGATCGTCTTCGGGTCGATGGGGGGGATGGCCAGGTAGAGAGGGTACAATAGTCTCACATCTTCGAAAGGATATCGGCCTTCTTCTCTTCATAATCTGCTTCGTTGATCAGCTCGTCGTCAAGCATTCCCTTGAGCATCTTTAACTTTTGAGTGGGATCAACCAGCTCTTTGCCGCGCGGCGCAGCTCTGTTTTCACCCCAGTCTCGGTTCGCTAAAGAAGATCGATTCCACTGCTGTCGCCGCGAATAATTTTCCAGCCAGCGTTCCGTGTCCGGGATCCAGGCTACAAAGAGATACACCAGGGCCCCTGCAAGAGGCACAAGCAGAATGAAGAATATCCAACGCTCGCGGCCCGTATTGTAGGCATGGATCGCCAGATAAACGTCGAGGACTAATATAAACAATCCCAGATAGTGCATGCGCATACCCTCACAGGTGGACCTGCCGGGCAAATCCCGGCAACATATTGCGGATAAGTATAGATATTTCAGGTCGTTTAGGCTAAACAGCTCATGATTGTCCCAATCGGTATCGCCGATTAACTAAGGATGACCACTTCGATGCTAATCGATGGCTATTGTCTCAAGCATCAGCAAGTCACCCTGCTCTACGTTGTCCGGGCCGACTACCGGTAATCGCTCCATCGATACCCAATCGTAGACTGCAATAGCAAACCTGTATTCGCCCGGCGGGAAGGTCGGTGGAATGACAAAGCCGTAATTGTCGCGGATCGGCTCTCCCGGCTTCCACTGGCTTGTAGGCGCAAAGCCTCCTACAGGCCATCGATCTTGCTGCAGAACCACTGCGCCACCGGGATCGAGCAGATAGACACCCACTGTGTAATCGATCGGCATTGGCTCTATAGCTTCCCATAGCAGGGAGATACCCAGCATGTGAACCTGATCGGTGGTATTGACATCTGAATTGACGGCAATGTCATAGCCTTGTAGCCGAATAGTCTCCCCAAACCCGGCATCGACTGCTTGAGCCGGTGTCATATCAGCAGACGGCGCTTGCAAGGGCAGATACGCGATCAGTCTGACCGTCGGTGAAAACTCGGTCACGCCGACGGTATAAGCGTGTTTGGCCAGATACCACTCCGGTGGGCGGTTCGACCAGGAATGAAAGGGGCTGCTGTTGACAACCAGCCACCACACACCGCCTCGATAAAGCGCTCCGCCCTGGCGGGTCTCCTCAAAGATCTTGATCGAATTTGGGGCGACTAAATCGTCGACATTGTCTGAGATTACCTCGGGTTCTTGTTCCCAACTGCTGCGCTCACCTGGGGACGATGGTAGGCTGTACCAGATTGCCTTGCCCTTATACCAGTTGGTGAAGTAAGGAACATAGGTTGAATTGGACAATATGATGATATCTTGTGCATCGGCGTTTTGTGAAAGATAGTCTCGCAGGCTCGTGAGATCGGGATTGTCAGACTGGTATTGCGGATCATGGCGCGCCGTCAGCAAAGCGGTCGTCGTCATGACGACGACCAGCACCGGGCTGATGCCTGCTAAGCGTATTTGCGCACGGCGCGCAAGTCCGGGCCGGCACAGGAGACATATCACAGCGCCTGCCAACAAGACAATACCCGAAGACAGAAGCCCAATCATCATCCGGTTAATCGGTGGGTTTAGCCAGAGAATATCGGTTGGTGCCTGAGGCAAGAACAGCAAGCTGCCAATGGCCTGTGACCAACGGAATGACCAGATGGCAGGCCCTGTCCACACAAAATGGCCGGTACCGGCTTCAATTTGGGCGTAATAGCTGTAAAGGTTGACGTAAGTTCCACCGATCTGGATCAGCGTCCCGTAGAGGCTTAGCGCCACAAGAGCAGCTTTGGGCCACCAGTGAGAACTGTTCAGCATTCGATCGATGAGGGGGATCGCAGCCAGCATCATAATGGGGGTCATAGGGACCATGTAACGCGGCCCCCACCCGGCCCCCCCACTCCATACATACGGCCCCTTGACACCTGCATAGATGATTGTGAACCACATCAGCAATGCAAGCGGGAACCAGGATTCTCGCCAACGATGATGAGGAATCACAAACGGAGCGCCCAGAGCCAAAAACAGAATCGGAGAATACCACCAGATACCTTTGCCGGGGCTGAGCCAGAAGCCTGCTACACCTTTCCAGGCTTCCGGCAACCCCCCGACGAGCTTATCAGCCCACGTAAAAACCCGGTAGCGTGTCGCAGCAAGGCCGGCCTGTTCTCGTAAGACAAACAGGACAATGCCCAACACAATTATAATGGATAACAACCCTATCCCGATTGTCACAATCGTGCGCCAGTGTTTTTTGAAATGGACAGAACCCGGGTAGGCAAAGACGGCCAGCGCCGGCAGCGCGATCAACATGACATCTTTGCATAATAGGGCACATATGATGACGACGATGCTAATCACAAGCCATTTCCACTGCTGTGACTTTTCGGCCCCGAAAGCTTTTCGCCATTTTTCGAGGGAGAAGACTGAACCGAATAGCAGTAAGCCGGCCAGCGGATCCCGAAAAAAGGTTTGAGCATAGGGCCAGGCAATGGTCGTCAGGCCGAAAAGGAGCGCCGCGATCGCGGCTGTTCGATCCGTATAACCCAGTTCGAGGACATAATGAAAGAGGATGATGGCTGTGAGAACAGTCACGAAGAGATTGAACAGGAATATCGTGTGAACATTTCCTATAGCAGGTATCTGATAAGCTATCCAGTAGAGGGGAGCGGCCAACAGGGGATGAGCCAGTTCTATCATAATGGGCTGTAAACCCCAGATATGGGTGGTCTGACTGACATAGTTGCTTTTTTGCAGCACAAGACTGTTGGTGACATCGACAAGCAATCGCTCGTCCCCTGTCTTGAATAGACCGGTAAATGTAAAGAGATAGACCAGGTAGATCAGCCCGGCTATCGCCGACACCAGCGCAACCCGGTACATATTTTTCTCTGCTGCTTGCGGTAATTCCATAGAATGCCCTCGCATATTTTAGGGTGGCCCCATGCGCAAAATCCGCGTTATGCTGCGCGTTGCTCAGATGTTTCTGAAGATCGCGGAACACAAGAAGTGTATGACAGATGACAAACTAAACTAACCATTTGGATGATTGGTATCTTCTCAATAACTTGGGGCAGTTGTTTCCTGGTTATTAGTTTTTTGACCATCGGCCTGTGTTTTGCACCTGAAAACTGAGCACCAAGAATTGGCTGCAAGTCACCTTCCTCGGATTATTGAGAAGATACGATGATTGGCTACTATTGCTCAGGTATCACTTCTTTTCTTTTTTGCCCTTGCTCAAACCTGAAACTGATGGCTGCTCGTCGGTGACCAACTGATCTCCCTGCCTGTTTGACTTGGGATATCTGGATTGAGCCAGACCAACATGGGGTGGGAAAAATGCGCGTGGATCGATCTGACCAGACCGGTTACCGTCACCTTCGGCTTGCAATTTCTGAGGGGCTGCTTGCTCATCGATAGCCTGTACGAAGGCCCACACATAAGCATAATTCCGATCCAGGACATCCGGGACCATCTTATCGAGTGTGTCTTCCTTGTGGTGCCAATACAAATCAGGCCCAGCGTAATCATAGCGTGTGCCGCTTTCATCAAAACCGGCTATCGTGATGGCCGGGACACCAACACGGAGCGCATCTGCCATTTCGGAGTGTCCACCATCGATCTGTGTTGAATGTGCCTTTAACTCCGGATGCCGGCCGGCGACCGCGACTGCTAATGCGATCAGTTCCGGAGACGCGCAAAATGCAAACAGGTTAAAGGTGCTTTCGCGGACAAGGTAGGCAGGATCATCGCGCCCCAGCATCTCGAAGACGACAGCCTTGGGGCTGACGAGATCGCCCAGGTGCCGCTTGTAGAAATCGGCGGCGCCATAGTGTTTGACCTCTTCGCATCCTGTGCAAGCCAGCCAGACACGTGTGTTTTGGAGTGGCGCGCGGGCTATCTGTTCTCCAAGCGTCAATACCAGCCCCGCGCCGGTTGCATTATCATTGGCGCCGTTTGAAAAAGGCGCCAGATCGGCTTCCAACATAAATCCTGCAAACAGTAAGGCGTTAATGGCTGCCGGCAGCATCGGCCAGGGCCAGAGCTGTGGCATTTGCGTTACCAAACCAATGCCGTACAAAACGATTTGAATATAGAAGGTCAGGAAAAAAATCAATGAGAACAGACGCCAGAACTTGATCATTGAGATCGAGCGAAAGATGAGACCGCAGTGATTGGTGTCGACATGCCCCATCAAGATGAGATCCTGCTTGTGCTCGCCCGATGGGGGAACAGTGGCTATGACATTCTGGCTGAATGCTTGAGGCAGCAATTTCCGGACAGGGTTGTTTTTGAACAGTAGCTCCAGACCCTGCGAGATGAGGCAGAGTATTGCGATGAGCAACGCTATTGCTGCTCCGACACGTCCGCCCAGGGGATAGACGAAAAACGAGATCAGCATGCCTGTTGCGATGGTGAAGTGGAAGCCAAAGAGCGTTGTTGCGCTCCGGAAAACCTCGACGTGAGGCTCCAGGCCAAAGTCGCTAAGGACTTTTCGGCAGTAAGCAGATGCCTGTCGTTCTTCGTCGGTGGTTGAGCCGCGTGGCCCGATATCTTCAGCCAGCGCGCGGATGTGTCTTAGCCATGTGTTCAGGATATGCGGATCGCTGTGTGTCATTGCCTACTCCTTGGTGATATGGTTGATTGATTGAACCTATGGGTGGCAGGTGAATCACAGGTGAGCAATGTCAAGTATAGCTAAGCTGCTCAGCATAACATAGCCGAACGTGGATTGTTTTTCTTGAGAGCCAGGATTGATGACCCCATGGATTATGTCTGGCGGTCGATCTCGGTATCAGGTAGATCGACCGCCGGATCGGTTTCTTTAGCCCAGTATAACTTCTACGATGTTGGCCTCATCCAACAGATCGACCGGTGCCAGATTTCCCTCGATGGCTTGCCCGTTCAGCGTCATCGACGCGACACCGCGCTCAACGTGGTTGGGATTGTGGACTCGGATCACGATCTGCTTGCCCCGAAATTGGCGCTGTGCTTCGAAGCCTTCCCACTCGCCGGGAATACAGGGGTCGATGCGCAACCCATCCAGCTCAGGGCGGATGCCTAACAGGTATTGGGTGACGGCGATGTATGTCCAGCTGGCCGTGCCGGTCAGCCAGGGATTGCGCGATTGGCCAAAGCGCGGAGAGGGCCGTCCGTGGGTAAACTGGCTGTAGACATACGGTTCTACTTGCCTGATCTCAGCCTGGGTGTTATACCGTGCGGGCAGGTAGGAACGGTAGTATTCGTAGGCCCGGTTACCTCTCCCCAACAGACATTCCGCGACAATAACCCACGAGTTGCTGTGACAGAAGATGCCGCCATTCTCTTTATGGCCCGGCGGGAACACGATCAGCGACAGGTTCACATCGGGGTCGGGTTTGGTATGCCCTGGATGGCACAGCATGACCCCATACTCGGTCGCCAGGTGCGTGTGGACTGCATCCATCGCCTGGACGGCTTGATCGGGGCTCGCGCCGCCGCTGATGACTGCCCAGACATTCGATTCCAGGTAGATTTTCCCTTCGTCCTTGGCGTGGGTTCCCAGCTTACCCCCTGATTCTGATATCCCGCGCAGGAACCAACTGCCATCCCAGGCATGTGCGTCGATCTGCCGTTTGATCTCGGCGGACTGCCCGGCACACCAGGCAACATCGGCATCGTTACCTTTTTGCTCGGCCAGCCGGCTGAAGATCTGCAAGCCCATATAAAACAGGAAGGTCGAGAACAGGCTCTCGCCGGTTGTGCCCAGGTGGATGCAGTCGTTCCAGTCTCTTGCCAATCCCTGGATTAGCCCATGGGCGCCTTTGTGAGCGATGCTGAACAGCAGCCCTTGCTTGAGGTGATCATAGACGGTCGCCTGACCGTGATCGGCGTAGGGAAGCACCTTATCGAGGTAATCGAGCCGGCCTGTCTCATAGATAAAATTCGATACGGTGATCGGCAGCCACAGCACGTCGTCGCTGCGGTACTGCTCGACCGTAGGAGTAGGCTCATGTCCGGGAGTGTGGGAGAGCGGCTTGATCAGCGGCATGGCGCCGCCTTCCTCGGTCTGGCCGGTGAGTATCAGATCCAAGCGGTCTTCGACGGCTTCCGGGATGCTGTGGGTCACCGCCAGCATATCCTGCACCGTGTCTCGATATCCCAGACCATCGCGGTCGCCGGCCTCGATCAGGCTGACCCCGCGCGACCAGTTGAAGGTCATGTGTGTCTGATAAGCATGCCAAACGTTGACCATACTGTTGAGATCGCTGTCGGGAGTGCTGACCTGGAAGGGTTCCAGGTGTCCTGCCCACTCGGTACGGATCGCCTCCAGCTCCTGTGATAGGCGCTCCGGAGTGGCATACTCGGACAAAACTTGTCGGGCCGGCGGCAGTCCCCGCCATTCTTCATCCGGCGAGCCGACGCCCAACACGAAGATGAGCTGGCGCTTTTCCCCAGGTTCAAGCGTAATGGTTGTGTGCAGCGATGAGCAGGCGTTGTCGCCGACGGCAATCGAGTTGGAACACTGACCTGCTTCGACGGTCAACGGATTGGATGGTGTCCGGTAGGGGCCGAGAAAGACATCCCGATCGGTGTCAAATGAGGCGACATCTCCCCCGGCTAACCCGAAGAAGCTAACATTCCATTCACCTGCATAGTTACGGCGACTGATGATGCCGTCGTCATAGTCCATCCGGACGATGTACTGGCTGTATTGCAGGTTCTCCAGGTCTTGCCGATAAAGCCAATCGTTAGACAGCTCGGCGTAGCTGAATATCGACAGCTTGCGTGTCTCCGCTCCGGGGTTCGATACGTCGAGTGACCAGTACTCGAAGGCCTGGCCGCGAGGGATGAAGCAGGTGAAGGCGCTCGAAATCCCGGCGTAGGTGGCCTCGAAGATCGAATACCCCAGGCCATGCCGGACCCGACACTCATATTGATCGAGCGGCTTGCCGACCGGCTGCCACGATGCCGACCAATAATCGCCGCTGTCATCGTCGCGGATGTACAGGTAGCGCCCTGGTTGATCGATGGGCATGCCATTAAAGCGCATACGCAAAATGCGCCCTGTGCCGCCCGATTGATAGAAGCTGTAGCCGCCAGCGTTTTGTGTGATGATGCCCCCGTAGAGTCGCGAGCCCAGGTAGTTGATCCATGAGCGCGGGGTATCGGGGCGAGTGATGACATATTCCCGATTGTCATCGTCGAAGTATCCATATTGCATTGAATATATCCTTAGCAAAGAGCATCATAGAGATAGGGGGCAACTGTCCGGGGGATTTCTTCCCGCGAATTTGCTGTGGAATATACCCCAACTGACCATAACACTAGCAGAAAGATGAAGAGGCCGCAAGAATTGCAATGCCGGTCTATCCGCTTGTGTTCCGGCCTCATGCCGCCGGCCATCGATCATAAGCTCACCCATCCCAAGCCTGGATTATCGCCCTTCGACCGAGTTTTAGTGTATTGTTGGTTTTGGTTTGCACCCGTCACATGTGGCGGATCGTTTTTGGTCTGCTGGTGTTACATCAAACAGCATATCGGCGCATTTTACAAAATGGGTGTATCTTTAACTGTCAGAATATCTTGAAGTCCTGAATTACTAAATGGAGGAAAACCATCATGATGGATCGAATTATCGGTGCGTTAACGTTTAAACAAGGTGTATATAGCGAGGTTAAGTCAGATACGTCATTCACGCAAAATGCCTGGCTCATCGTGGCCGTAACGGCCTTTCTTGCCCAGCTTGGCAGTTCTGCCAGTCAGGTTTCGACCGGTGGGGGCATCGTCGGGTGGTTAGTTGCAACGATTGTGGGCACCATCTTCGCAGTGGGAGCATTCGCGCTTGCCTGCTATGTGGTGGTTTTTGTCGCCAAGACGTTGTTCCAAACAACAACCACCTTCGAAGAGATGGTTCGGGTATTGGGACTGGCTTATATCTGGAACATCGTCAGTTTTCTGGCCATCGTAGGTATCATCTCACCTGCCCTGGTCTGCGCGGTTTCTCCCATCACTCTGATTGCCGGTCTGGCAGGGTTGGCCGCCTTTGCAATCGCTCTCAAGGCATCACTCGGTCTTGAATGGGTGCAAACGATCGTTGTCGCCATCATTGCTATGGTGGCCATATTTGTTGTCATGATGATCGCCGGCCTGATCCTGGGTATTCTTGGCTTTGGGGCTGCGGCAGCCGCAGGTACACTGCGCTAACCACAACAGAAACACTCATCAAAGAGCGCAGCAAATTTGCTGCGCTCTTTCCTTTCAATTCGCTTTTTGTACAAGTTGACAACCAACGGTAGATCGGACAAAATGAGGCACAGAAGTACGGGCTGAGTGCCGAGCCACTGAGTGAGTGGTAACATATTGGTGTATAACTGATGAATGGTACTTGCTATAGCCTATATTTCGCACTTTGAATGACAGTCTTTGGTGATCAGTTTAGGGGCGACCCGCGGTCGCCCAAGGTGTATGATGTCACAGCCTCTCTCTTTGTAGCGAACAGCTTTTCAACGATTCGAAAGGCGCGACATTTAGGTTATAGCTAAGCCCGGCCATTGATCACTGAAGGTCGCAATCTGAGAACTAATGACCAAAAACTAATCACAAATAACTGCGGTTGTTACCTTGAAGCATGAGCCGCTCGTGGTTATCAACAAATGTCATTTTGTTTATCCTGGCTTCTGCCCAGCCCTGGAGTCAATGTCTATGATCAAAGAACTGTTAAGCGATGCCGAGACACGCATGAAGGGTGCCATTCACGCTCTTGAAGAAGAGCTGGCGGGCATCCGCACCGGGCGGGCATCCCCGGCATTGGTCGAGAAGATGACGGTGGAATACTATGGCACACCGACCATGTTGCAGCAGTTGGCAACCATCGCAGTGCCGGAGCCGCAGCTCCTGACCATCCGCCCCTTCGATCCCGGCTCGATCAGTATTATCGAGAAAGCCATTCGTACTTCCGATCTTGGGCTGAACCCGTCGAATGATGGAAAGCTCATTCGTCTGAGCATTCCCAGTCTGACAGAAGAGCGTCGCCATGACCTGGTCAAGCTGGTCCACAAGCGGCTGGAAGAAGCCAAGGTCGCCTTGCGCAATGTCCGGCGCGACATACTGGCAGATATGCGCGATTTCGAGAAAGAGAAGGCGATCTCAGAGGATGAGTTTTATGGCGGGAAAGACAATCTGGAAAAACTCACCGCTCGCTATATCGAGCAAGTCGATCAAGTTGGTATGCGCAAAGAACAAGAAATCAAAGAGGTGTAAAAACAACCATTTTGTCTCAAATCCTAGCTGACATCGAAACACAAGAATTGCCTCCGGAATGTATCCCTACCCACGTTGCGATCATCATGGACGGCAACGGCCGGTGGGCCAAACAGCGTGGCCTACCACGCCTGGCGGGGCATCGAGCAGGTACGGAGAACCTGCGCCGTATCCTGCGTGCCTGCGTCGAGCTTGGGATCAAAATCCTGACGCTTTATGCCTTCTCTACCGAGAACTGGGGTCGACCGGAAGCTGAGGTCAGGGGGCTGATGCGCATTCTGGAGGATGTCATTGATCACGAGCTGCCTGAGTTGCACAAAGAAGGTGTTCAACTCAGGCACCTGGGCGATCTCTCTCGTATCAGCAAGAAGCTGCAGACAAAGGTCCTCAATGCCGTCGAGATGACCAGGAACAACCACCAGTTGATCTTGAATGTTGCCTTCAACTATGGCGGTCGCGCCGAGATCATTCATGCCGTCCAGGAGATTGTCCGGCATGGGCATCCGGCGGAGGAAATCGACGAGGCGCTGGTGAGCAAGTATCTCTATACCGGCAGCCTGCCCGATCCCGATCTGATCGTGCGTACCAGCGGCGAGCTTCGGATCAGTAACTTTTTGTTATGGCAAGCCGCCTATGCCGAATATTACATCGCCCCCGTCTTCTGGCCGGATTTTGACAAAGAGGAGCTTTGCAAGGCGTTACGCCTTTTCTGCCAGCGAGATCGCCGGTTCGGGCTCGTTAAATAAACTATGCTGCAGGAACGTGCTTTGAGTGGCGCGGTATTAGTCGCGCTAACACTTGCCATGATCCTGGCTGGCGGCAACCTGTTTATCCTGGCTATGCTGATCGTCTTTGGCATGAGCGCAATGGAGTTTGTTCACCTGGTTGCCTGGAGGGGACATCGTGCCTTTGGGGGGCTGATGACGCTCTGGGTGGCCCTGTTTATTCTGGATCGAGCCTATCCCTCTCTAGGCTTGCTCAACCCCGGTTTAACGCTGCTGCTAATCATCACGCTGGCTTGGGCGGTGATACGCTTCCAGCAAGGTACTGCTAACGCCGTAACAGGCTTTGCCATAACCATAGCCGGCGGTGTTTATCTGGGCTGGACCGGCGCGCACCTTGTCAGTTTACGGGCATTAGATGAGGGGGTATTCTGGACGCTGACCCTCTGTGTGGCTGTCTGGACCGGCGATACAGTTGCCTATTTAGTGGGTACACAGTTTGGCCGTAATCGCCTGATACCGGAAGTCAGCCCCGGAAAGACGTGGGAGGGTTATCTGGGGGGCATTGTTGGCTCATCGCTGCTGACTGCGCTGGCTGCGCTGGCATGGCAGCAATTTGGAGCCAGCAGCCTTATTTCACCAGGACATGGTTTTGTCATCGGCCTGCTGGTCTCATCGATTGGCCCCTTGGGAGACATCGGAATCAGTATGTTCAAGCGGTATGCCGGAACCAAGAATTCGGGTCGTCTCATACCCGGACATGGCGGTTTGTTGGATCGGTTGGACGCTCTGCTGGTTGCCGGACTGTTGGAATATTACTATCTGATGTTTTTTGTGCTGTGAGAAACCTCTTTTGTAAGTTGCCCGGATAAGTCTTTGCAACGCGAGTGGTGTATGCTGTGGGCACGAGTATGAAATTACTGTGCCCGAACCGTGGACAGACTGTACGCATAAATTGCCGGGAAAATTGGTCTCCAAAGCAGTTTTTCTACCCCACTATTCCGCATTGAACTCTTTTTGTCCAATTAGATCAGGCCCTCAAAAGCTGTCTGAGAAGTCGTGGCAAAGATCCTAAAGGTTTCCTCAGAATGCCTTCACGTTCAGGGGAAGCCGTGCTTGCAAGCACAATGACGCGCTTACCAGGTCCAAAAACCTTTTTTAGACAGTTTCTCAGCGCGAACTGCGTGCGAAGCTCGATAAATCATTCCCTGTTGGTTCCTGAAAGATGCGTAGATCAAACTGGGGTACTACTGCCAGTAGATGATCGAAAATGTTAGCTTGAATTGTTTCGTACTCTTCCCAGGCAGTGGTATTAGTGAAGGCGTAAATCTCAATCGGCAAACCGGTTGACCCAGGTGAGAGCTGGCGCACAATCAACGTCATATCGTTACGAATTTGAGGATGGCTCTGAAGATATCTAACGATGTAGGCACGAAAAGTGCCAATATTTGTCAAGCCCCGGCTGTTTGCCAGCACATTGGGATCCAGCCCCTGTTCTTTATTCCACTTCTCAATTCTGGCCAGGGCTTGCTCGATATAATCCTGGATCAGATCGAATTGCTTGAATCGCTCGATCATCTCGTCGTCACAGAAATGGATGCTGGCTATGTCGATGTAAAGAGCACGTTTGATGCGTCTTCCCCCACTGTCGCTCATGCCACGCCAATTTTTATAGGCTACTTCCATGAATTTGTAGGTGGGCACCACCGAGATAGTCTTATCCCAGTTCTGGATTTTGACCTGATGCAAAGAAATGTCGATCACATCGCCATCAGCGTTGAAGGATGGCACTTCCAGCCAGTCTCCTACACGCAGCAGGTCGTTCGTAGAAATCTGGAAGCTGGCCACCAGCGATAAAAGCGTATCACGGAAGATCAACAGCAAAACAGCAGTGGCTGCCCCTAAACCGGTTAGGATGCCGGTTACATCCTTGCCTGTGATCAGGGAAATGCTGAGGATGAACCCCATGATGACAACCAACAACTTCACAATATCAAGATAACTTTTGATGGAACCACCTTTGAAAGACTCACGGTGTTCGTAGATGTCATTGCATGCATTAAGCAGGGCATTCACGGTTACAACGCCCAGCCACAATGCCACAAAAAGTACCCCAACCTGAATAGTTTGTTGAGCGGCAGGGATAAGGTAAGCAAAGGCATTGGTTAGTAGCAACGGTACGAGCAGAGCCGTTCTACGCGGCTTGATGTGTTGGACAATGATATCGTCGGTTTTTTGCTCTGTTCGCCCAACAAAGGCGATGATCAGGTTGACCACAAACCGATTAGCGATAAAGTAGGATATGAGAATGATCAGACCTGCTATCGGAAGTCTCATCACCGGGTTTTCAGATAGATAATCTTGGATAAATTCAAACATATCGCCCTTTCTAAAGTGTTGAAAGCCCAGGGGAAAGCGCACACGATAGTGCTATGCCGGCATCTCATTCCTCGGAGACAACGGCATCCAGGATAGCCCGCTCCCGGCGTTGCAGTAGCTGAGCCAACGGCTTGAGCGTGATCCAATAAAGCCCTACACAGTAGACCGTCCCCAGCGGCATTGTGAAGATCAGAGCTGGTTTCCACAAGAAATAAGGGAGAACGATGAGCACCAGGACGGGTGGTGTAGCGATCAGCCAGGCCAGCAGGCCCCACAGGTTGCCCTGCTGCTGTTTGGTGCCAAACTGAAACTGTGCACGGTATGGGCCGATGATAGCAGCCAGGTTGTAAGCAGGCGATCCGCCGATTTGCAGGCACAGTCCCAGGTAGAATCCCAGGGGCAGTATGTGCCATGACCGGGTGGCCAGAGCGACACCGAACGAGATGATCAATGTCTGTAAGCTCATGTACAACAAGACGACAAGATTGGCGGACAGGATAATGTGCCTTCGATCAATGGGCGAAGTTGACAGTGTGGCAAACCCCTTACGATCGACAACACCATAGTAATTAGCGGTAAATGCCAGGTTGTTGGTCATGCTGACCATGGCGATGGCAGCAACACCAACTATCATTGGCAGTGCAGCCATCATTCCGGCTGATAAATCATTGGAGCGGACCATGCTGCGCATAAACAGGAACCCCATCACAACTATCATCAGTGTCGGGAGGAAGAGCTGGCGAGTCAGCGGACTGCGTCGCAGATAGATCCAGTCTTTGCGGAAGAGCGCCCAGAAATCCGGAGGCCCAGGCAGATTTAGAAAACGACGGTGGCTGCGAACACGCTCGGCACCCATACTCATCGCTGCGCCGTTCATCAGCCGCCAGGTGACTCCGGCATGAACCCACAGCAGCAAAGCCACAACACCAATCGACAAAGGCAAGAACAACAATGCCGATTTCCAATCTCCCGCGGCTGTTGCTCCCATTGCTGCTGTCGGCCAGTTAAAGGGCACCCAGTTCAGTAAACGCGACGGACGCGCAATCTCGATGATGCTGCTGATGCCCAGCCGGACGTCGTCGAAGCTTTCTGCCTCGTCCAGTCTTCCCATTGCCAGCTGCATATCCTCTCCAATGGCATCGGCGATAATCGGAGGAGCCTCGCTGTAATCCTTCGTGATATCCTGTACGATGTATTGTCCCAACCAGCAGAACATGAATGGCGCCGTCAATACGACCAGTAGCCAGGCGCGCAAGCGGCGGTCGCCGGCTACCAGATCGAAGATGTCTTCCATGATACGACCGGTAAGGATCAACAGAATCAAGGCTGGTATGACTCCCAGCACGATCACCGGCAAGGCAATCGGGTTATGCCAGGCCAGACCGGCTACCTCTCCCAAGATGATGGGCACTGTCCAGATACCTGTCATCGTCAGCATCGACATCAATATGCTGCCCGCGACGATGCTCCGAGAACTGATTGGGAACGGGAACAGGCGCGACATCTCAAACCGCTCAAACATCTGTGAGTTGTACGAAGCCGGCAGCAATAGCCAGATGAAAAGCATAAAGCTGTTGACGATGATAGCAACTTCGTAAGCGGCAGCGGGTGTCAGAATGGCCAGACCTATTCCAATGCCAATGCCCATTAGCACGAACATGGGAAATACGAGGCCGAAGATTAGCAACTGGAGCAGACATCCTCCCAGACGCAGTCTGACGCTCGCACGTGTGCTGCGAAACATGGCAAGCGTCAGTTTCCACTGTAACCAGAACAATGTTCGAAGCTCGGCCCAGATCGAGGGTTGTTTAGCGATCTGCATCTATTCCTTCCCTTCCGGCATGAGCCGATAGCTATGCATTTTCATTGTCTGTCAGCCAATCTAACCGGGCTCCGTCCTCCTGTATGCCTACCGTTTGCAGGAAGACATCTTCAAGTGAGGCGTCTTTGGGAAGATTGACACGCTGTCGCAATTCCGGAATACTGCCAACATCGATCAGCCGACCCTTGTTGATGATGCCCACCTGGTCGCAAAACCGCTCAGCCAGCTCCATGACATGAGTAGAGAAGAAGATGGTTGTTCCCCGCCCGGCGCGCATATCTCTCAGTAGCTCCTTAATGGCCCTGGTCGAGACAGGGTCGATGCCCTCGAATGGCTCATCCAGAAACAGGATATCGGGGGCGTGGATCAGGGCACAGGCCAGGGCGGTCTTCTTGCGCATACCATGAGAGTAATCGATGATCATTTTGTCGATGGACTCTTCTAATTCCAGCATATTGAGTAAAGACGGTATACGACGCTCGATCTCGGCGTGATCGAGACCATGCAGGCGCCCGACCAACTCGATTTGCTCACTGGCGGTGAGCCGTTGGTAAAGGCTCAAGCCCTCAGGTACCACGCCGATGCGGCGCTTGACTTCCAACGGCTCTTGTTTGATATCGAAGCCGCCGATACAGGCTGTGCCTGCGGTAGGAGGCAACAGTGCTGTGAGCATGTTGATGGTGGTCGATTTCCCCGCGCCGTTGGGCCCCAGGAAACCGAAGATGATGCCTTGATCGACGCTCAGGTTGAGGTGATCGACGGCTGTCATGTTCCCATATTTGCGTGTCAGATTCTCCGTTTTAATCGCCGGTACCTGATTGTCCATTGGTTTTCCTTGTCAGGTGTCAAAAGGATGCAAAGGCAGTTGAATTGGCAGTGTACATGCGCAATAGGAGGCACATTGTACCAACAAAACGCATTATAGTAGTATTCGTTTAGCAGAAATTTGTCCAGGCTCAAGCCGATGCTTGCGAACGATCGGGTTTCATCTATTGAAGGCGCGGGCTCAGCCCGGCATCGCGATTGCGGTGAATCTATACGTATGTCTGAAAAGTCCTCCGCGAACGATAGCGGCATGTTGTATCCTTCTCAGGTTGTTATGCGTATAACATTGTAGACTGCAATAGAAAGGTAAATAGAAAATGAAGACTTCTGAAGGCCAGTCGATCGTAACTCGCAGGCAGCCAGGCTGTCTGATCCAGATTGTATGGTTTGCCTTGATTGGCTGGTGGGCCGGTCAAGCCTGGGCTGCAATTGCGTGGTTTTTGTGTATTACGGTTGTGGGGATGCCGTTGGGGGTTATGATGCTCAACAATGTGCCCAAGATCATCGCATTGCGTGATCCGTCCGATGTAATGGTAGTACAGCGCGGGGAGCATATGATTGTGCGTGAGCTGCCCCAAGTCAATATTATGCTGCGAGCCCTGTATTTTCTGTTGATCGGATGGTGGTTGAGTCTGATCTGGATTGAGCTGGCGTTTGTTGTCAGTCTGACCATCATCGGATTGCCGCTTGGTTTCTGGATGTTCGATTTGGTGCCTGCGTTGGTGTCTTTGAAACGATAAGAGTGGTTGAACGATTAAGGCATAGCGGTGAAACAACTTTTCTCGTTGAGCAATAGACTTGATAGGTGTCAACTTAAGGCATCAATACCGCTTGGCGATCAGTTTTCACTCGATGATCAAGTTTTTGACATTGCCTGGTGATTGGTAATCAGTGATCAGTTTTTTTGTTCGCAATGGCAGGCTCTTGGCTGTATATCAAAGACTAATAACCAGGAACTAATAACCGAAAGTGTAGAACCAAGCAGATCGAGTTTGTGCTTATAATGAAATTCTCATTTGCTGCGGCTGCCCATCCCGAATACCAGTGCAGCCAGGGTGGCTGTACCGGCTGCAAAGAAGAATATTGCATGGGGACTGATGACATCCCATAGATAACCGGCTACGACTGACCCGATGCTCCAGCCCAGACCCAGCATCGCAGCTCCAAACAATGTCTGGGCTGTTGCGCCCAGACCGGGAGGGGCCACTGAGCTGACATAATCGACGGCCGACATCCAGAAAATGCCATAGCAGACACCGATGCCAAGTACAGCAACAATTGCCAGAGCGGGTGTTGGGCTCAAGCCGATGAGCGACCAGACCAGGATATAGATAAACATGGATCCGAGGATCAGTTTTTGGGGCGCATAGCGACTAAACCAGTGTTTCCCGAAAAACATAATCGGGACTTCCAGTAGCGCATTAGCCGTCCATGCCAGCCCGACTTGCTGCTCTGTTCCACCAAGTGCCTGGATGTACAGCCCCAGGAAACCAACATAGCCGGCTGTTCCCATCCCCAGAACCATAGCAGCAACGAGAAAACTGAGATAGTCCCGCTGCCCAAACAGCTTATGCATGCCCTCCCTGAGGCCAATCCTTTTCTCGACATGTTCAACCGGCAAGAAGAAGCTCAGTATGGTGCATCCAACTCCCATGAAGCCGGCATACAGCCAGAAGATCGGCGTCAGCTCGCGCCCGGTTAGTATCTGACCCAGACCAAGTGAAAGCACTATAAAACCGATCGTCCCCCAGATCCGTTGGCGCCCGTAACTATCGCCGGTGTGTCTGATTGTGTTCATTACGGCACTGTCGACAATCGGGCAGATAGGGGTACGGAACAACGTAATGATCAAGGTCAATACCATGAATATCCAAAATGACTGGAATGGGACGTAGAACAGGCCGGTTATCCCAGCGACAAAGGCACATAATGCCAGAACCTGGCGATGAATCTGCCAGTGATCGGCAATCGAGCCCCAGATCGGGTTAGCTGCCAGTGCAATCAAGGGGGCAACACTGCTTAACCAGCCAATTTGGGTGCCCGTCAGTCCTTTGTCTTTAAGATAGATGTTGAGAAACGGCGCGAAGCAGCCAATAGCCGCATAGTAGAGAAAATAGTAGCTCTTAGCCGCCAACAAACCCTGCTTGACTGAACGGGCATCAATTGCAGGATCGAGTATAGGGGTGGGAGATGTTTCGCGATGGATGGTTGTTGATCCTTTCCGGATAGCTACCAAGTCTACCAGGTATGGTTGAGGAAATCGACTGTAGCTGACATAGAAATGGATGGCTCGCAGAACGTGCAGCGGAGGTATCTTCTCAATAACTTGGGGTAGTCTTTAGTCCGTTCTCGGTTTTTAGTTCCTTGACAATGTTACCTTTCAAGTAATCGTTCAGAGAAGTAAGCAGGATCGATCAGACAATATGTTGTGTGACATCTGTACCGGTCAGGTCATCACGAGCATCATGCGGATCTCCAACTCCCAACCACCATCTCCTAACCCCCTGAACAGTTACCTGCCGGCAGATTTTATTCGGCGATCCGGCACGGCAGCATAGACAGGGATTCGACGACCTGATCGGGCTACATATCGAACCCGGCAAATCACTCCGGATGCTCTGTACTCATATCAAAGCACCCGACATTCAACGTATCTTAATAACTTGGGGTAGTTCTTGGTTTTTTGACCGTCGACCTGTGATTTGCGCCTGAAAACTGATCGCTGATCATCAGGAATGAGCTTGAAGTTGCCTCCCAGATTATTGAGAAGATACACCGGCACCGTGGGGGTGAGGTCAAACGGCGCTCCTTACACACGCTATTGCTGCCATACTGCTGCC
>JAFGLD010000282.1 GCA_016928235.1 Anaerolineae bacterium
CTGTGATCTGCGATCTTTGGGCTACGATTTTAAACTGATCACTGAAAACTGATCACCTGCCAATGTTAAAAACTTGATCATCGAGTGTAAGTCTAAGGAGTTTATGGAGACCCTAAGGGTTTTCAAAACCCTTAGGGTCTGGAGCCGACCCTACTTTTCGCGTTGAGCCCAAAATTTATCCGAATCCTGGGCTGCCAGTGATTTTTAGGCCAGGCAGCTACCTCATCGTACAGAAGCCGATGTCCCAGTTAAGGCTCGGAGCGTTGGAGCTCAGACCAGCCGGCAGAGCGTTGGTCGACTCGACACCCTGGATGGTTACCTGGCTTCCGTTTAGTGTATAAGAGGCACCCCACATGTTGTTAATGATGCCACCTCCTACACTGGCCAGATCAAAAGTGCCTATCCAATCCAGTGCCTGGTTGGTCTTATTGGTGACGACGATCTTGGCGCAGTAGCCGCTGCCCCAATCGTTATTGACCGTCACGGCAACCTCTGCATCGCCAGGTTTAGCCGGCGCGCCCTTGATATCGGCACAAAAGCCGATATCGTGAGTGGTCTCGCCGGGCTGGAGAATGTTGTTCCAGTCAGAGTCGCATCCTGCGTTGTTTTGCCCAGTGCATCCTTCAACAGCAACCTGGGTTCCGTTCTGCGACCAGATGGCATTCCAGAATTGGTTCAGAATGTCACCCACAGCAACTTCGAAGTTAGCCGTCCAATCAACCGGCTTCGAGGAGTTATTGGTAACATAGACGTCGGCGCAGTAGTTGTAGACCCGCTCTTCAGGTTTACCTCGGAGTATGACCTCGACGGTCAGGTCATCCCCTGGGCCGGGGGTCGTGTTGATCGGGCCGATATTCTGATACGGCTCTCCGTCCAGCAGACTGAAGTCACCGCCCACCAGGATGACGCCGTCATCCAATATCAGCAAGGTGTAGACTGGACCGTTGACTCCCGGATTGAAGCTGTCATCCAGGCTGCCGTCGGCATTGAGACGGGCGATATTCTGACGCCCCTGACCACCCACCTCAGTGAACTCACCCCCTATCACTATTTTGCCGTCCGGCTGGATTGCGACAGCATTGACCGTGCCGTTCACGCCGGCCGAACTGAAGCTCCCATCCAGGCTGCCGTTCTCACTGAGCACGCCAATACCCGAAACCGGCTGCCCGGCCAGCTGGGTAAAGCTGCCGCCAAGCAGGAGCCTGTTACCCGGCAATGATCTGGCAGCCAGGCAAGCACCGTTGGCTTGAGCGTCAAAGCATGTGGTGATGGGCGTGCCTTCCGGCCTGGGATCGCTGTATTCCGCCACTGGGTCCAAAGGCCAGGGGCATAACTGTTCCACATTGTTATTGACGCACTGAGTTCCGCGGTAGAAGCAGGTAGTCTCATTGCTGTTAATCAGAGTGGCATCTTGGATCCACTGAGACCAATCCCTGCTCTGAATAATTGTGTAACAGACCCCGGCGCAAGTCTCCGGACACTCCCCAGGCTCGATGGTAACAACACAATCGACGGTACAGTCGGGATTCAGACGTGCTGAGCCAAGGGCCTGTACACCAGCCACTTCGGTAAAGTCACCGGCTATGACAGTCTTGGAGTCACCCGTCAAAAAGTCTATAGCGTTGACGGGACCATTCACGCCGGGATTACAGGCATCCAGCGTGCCGTTGTCGTTCAGCCGCCCGTAGTTTGAGCGGCCTTCTCCACGCAGGTTGTCGAAGTCTCCACCCACAAAGATGGTGCCGACGCCATTCACATCCAGGGCATAGATCGGGCCATCTGCCCCAGGCCCCGGGTCGAAGTTGGGGTCTGACGCGCCGGTCGGATCGAGCCTCCCGATACGGTTACGGGGCTGCCCGGCCAGCACGGTGAACTCACCTCCAACCAAAATCCGGCCATACTGATCCACCTCCAGGGCACGAACCGGACCATCCGCCCCTGGATTAAAAGTCTCGTCCAGGGTGCCATCCGCATTGCGCCGCGCGATGTTCTGGCGGGGCTGTCCGTCGATAGTGGTAAAGTCCCCTCCAATGATGACCTTGCCATCCACCAGACTCCTGGCCGTAACATAGACCGCGCCATCTGTACCATTATTGGTCATGACTGAGTCGATGTAGGCCAGAGCCCAGACAAAAGGCGCATTCCAGTTGATGGTGATCTCGTTGACGGCAAACGCGTCGACGTCGTCCACGTAGCACTTCTGTGGAGTACCCCAACAGCGATCAAACAGCCCCATAGCGTTGGTTGCCTTATTATCTGCCAGGGCAATAAGCTGCGAATTGGGACCGCCAGAGATGGCCCCTGCAGGCGGAGGCGGATAGCGCATGTCGTCACGCGGCCAGGCCTGGTAGGCCCAGTGCCGGTGATGAGGGTTCTGGAGCGGATTCTCACCATAGCCACTGACATAGCTCTTGTCCATGGCATTGCGCCCCAACAGGTAGTCCAGGCCGCCAAGAAGGCCGTTAAAGTACTTGGCCTCGCCCGTAAGGTCGTGGGCCAGCCCCATAATGATCATCTCGTTCAGGACGAAGGAGTTGGAGCCCCAGGCATACATGGGGATGGGGATTAAACAATCATCAGGATCTTCAGGATCATCATCACAGTTAAAATCAGTCTGAGTGCCACTCTTATACGGAGTGCCGTAACCTTCACTGGCCTCGTTGGCGATAAACGCATCGGCTGCCGCAATGATGTTCGCGCGGGCTGTATTCACATCATCGGTAGCTAAGACGTTAGGCACTGTGGCCAGCGAGATCGTTCCCAGTGCTGCCGTGTCGCCCCATGTCATCGGGCCGCTACCCTCATCACCCAGCGTGGTGGGGACGCTGAGATAGTAGCTGGCATTGCTGGGGTCGTTAAGGCAGGCTGCGTAATCGGAATTCCCCGTGGTGATGAACAGCTCCGCTGCTGCCCAATAGCATTCATCCTGGACATTGTAGTCAGGATAGGGCCCACCACCGTTGAAGCCTTTCTCGACCGCATAAATATTCGGATGGACAACCGCGGCATCCCAGGCTCTTTGGGCAGCATCCGAACATCGTTTCGAAAATTCAGGGTCGATATTTTCCCATATGCGGGCACACTGCGCCCCCACAGCAGCCAGGTTCAAAGTGGCAGCCGTAGAGGGGGGATAGACTGCGCGCGAGGGGGTAGGATTTACCGTGCCGAACACCTCGTCCGCGCGATTAGGTAAGTCAGTCCAGGCTATGTCATGCAGCATGTGATGGACCAGGCCGGATGCTGATACGCCACCAACTGGAACGGTGTAGCCCGACCCCTCGGGCGGCACCTGCATGTTGAGCATGAACTCCAGCTCCCAACGTGCCTCATCGAGGATATCGGGGACACCGTTGCCAGCGTACGGAATACTCATCGATTGATCAGGGAAAGCGAACGGGTTCTGCTCGTAGAGGTTCAGCAGCGTCCAGACCGAGATGCCGCCATTGACAACATACTTGCCATGGTCTCCCGCATCGTACCATCCCAGGAGACCGTTGACGCGGTAGTCACTGGTAAACATGGGGGGATTATTAGTCTGAACACCGTCTTTGCCTACGGTCATGACGCAGTCCGCCCATGTTGAATTATCCAGCGCGGTTCCAGTGAAACAGGGAACTGCCCCATCTCGGCTCAGCCCCTCGCCCGCTTGTTCGGCATGGCCAGCGCCACGCGCATAGGCGGCGCCTACATACTGCTCTTCAATCGCAGTACCGCTGCGGTTGTGGTAGAAGTAAGCCATTGCGTCGGTTTTCATCTGTCTGTACAGGCTGTTGGAAATATCGAAGGGGTGGCTGGCCTCTCCATCGACGACGAGCATATAGCCGGCACCCTCACCCGTATAACTCGAAAAATCGATGATGTGGAGAGAGTCTCCTGAAGACGCATCTATGCCAAAGGGTATCGTCGAGTTTGTGTCGACAACTGTGCCGTTGCTATCCACCAGTTGCCAGGTTAATGTGTCTGTCGACGCGCTGATCACGCTGGCCTTCTTGGCGCCGGTTGCCAGATAACCTGTCTGGTTGACACGTACCTTTGGTGTGGAGGGAGGGGTGATAGGGGGAGGGACATACTCAGGGTCTTCAAGCCTGATATCATCAAAGCAGATGGTCGCTCCTTGATTGCCGCTGGCGCCCAGGAGAAAGGTGAACTCGGCCGCCGTATCTTCCATCGATTGTTCGGTACGTCCGCTATCCGGCATCAATTTTCCCGTAAATTCGAAGCTGACGGGCTGAGACTCCCCTGGCACTAGGACAATATTAGCTTTAGAACCATGATCCTTATAAGGAAAATGTCCCTGGGTTACTTTTGTAGTTATTGTGACGTTTTGGCTATGATAAGCAACAGCTGTAAAACTGGCTGTGTATTGGTGGCCCTCCTGGATATGCAGCCTGCGTTGCCTCATCTGAACGTCATAACCCGCATTGCCGATGTTCTCCACGGTGACACAGAACTCTTTATTGCCGTCGGAGTTACGGTCCTCGACAATGCCATTGACGGTACCTGGCCAGGTCTGAGATGTGGTCCAGGGCCAGCTTACGCCGCTTTCAAAGTCGCTGTTAAAGATCAGGTTATCCGCACGTGCCGGCATCGAGAAGATCAAGATGCCGATGACCAGCGCGAGCCCCACCACTACAGCAGAAGAAGTCATCAGAATACGTCTTGTCTTAAATGTCACTTTTAATCTCCTTGGTCTAATTGCAATCGGTCTTTGGTCAATTATCTCATCTGTGAATTTGCTGGGCGGCGCTCCTTTCGTGATGCACAGTTCAACCAGGCTAAGCACGTTGCATCGGGCAGCTTCCGGCATTCTGCCCAGAGAATAGAAAAGATGTCTGAACAGCGGCGTGCACCCTCGGCCAGGCTAACCACGTTTGCCGGGCATCACACGCGCATGGGTTGGTTTGTTGACGAATCATGATGAGCGAATGCTTGCGAGATACTGCCGCACAAGATCAGTAACATCCTTATTAAAGTGTAAGGATCGATCGTTCAATTATCGTTTAATGGCAGACAGAAGGAGGTAGGAAGGTATACTAGGGAGAAATCCGGGGAACAAGCCGCGAGAGAAGTGAATAACGCGTGCTGAGTTTCACTCAAATGACTGCCGGTCGTGCCCGGCTCTAAAAACCATGAAACCAATATTGATTTGGCTGGCGATGTAGGGAGATTCTATGCTCAATCTCAATCTGCTGGGTCCCCCAGGCATTACGCTGGATGGCAGGCCAGTGAAAGGTTTTGCTACTGCCAAAATCCAGATCATTCCGTACTACCTGGCTATTGAATCAGGTTGTCCTCACCTGCGAGAGAAACTGGCTCGTCTGTTGTGGGGAGAGCTACCCAGGCAACGCAGCCAGGCTAATCTGCGCCGGGCGTTGCATGATCTCCAGAAGTTGCTGCCGGAGTACCTCATTGTGACCCGCAGAACAGTTGCTTTCGATGTCAGCCGGCCTCACCAGGTGGATGCCGTAATATTCGATAGAGTACTGAGCCACCCCAAAGTGGAAATCGATCGGATCAAAGCGGCGTCCTCACTCTACAAGGGGGAGTTTCTGTCTGGTTTTCGGACGGACAACGCCCCTGAGCTAGAGGAGTGGCTTTCGCATAAGCGCGAGCACTATAGGACACTGTTTATGGCCGCGCTCGAAAAGCTGGCTGACCACCATGCTCTTCAGGGTGAGTGGGAACAGGTAACAGATGCCACCAGGCAAGCGCTAAAGGTTGAGCCATGGCATGAGATCTCCCATCGCCGCTTGATGCTCGCGCTGGCCCGTCAGGGGAACTACAATGCCGCCCTGGCTCAGTATGAGGCCTGCCGTCTGGCGCTCGAAGAGGAACTTGGTGTAGCGCCGGCTGACGAGACGACGGCTCTCTACGAGCGCATCCAAAGAGCGCGAGCCACCAATCTCCGGCATACCCTACCCGGCTCGCCGGGGAAATTCATCGGGCGGCAGGCGGAGCTGAGCCTGCTGGACGGCCGGATGAATGATCCCGGCTGCCGGTTGATTTGCCTGGTGGGCCCTGGCGGCATCGGCAAGACCCGCCTGGCTCAGGCACTCCTGGCCCGGCATGTGGATCAGTTTCTGGATGGGATTTACTATGTGCCATTAGTCTCTGTGTCCAAGCCTCAGTTCATTGCTAATGCCATAGCCGAAACAGTTGGCGTGTCACTATCGGGTCCCACCCCACCCAAAAAGCAGCTGATCGATGCATTGGCGGGGCAGGAGCTGTTGGTGGTACTGGATGGCTTTGAGCATCTGGTTTCCGGCGCCGACATTATCGTCGATGTCCTACAAGGCGCGCCGGGCGTCAAGATCATCGTGACCTCGCGCCAGAAGCTGGATCTGCAAGACGAATGGGTCTTCACCGTCGAAGGGTTGTCTACGCCACCTGAAGAGGTACAGGATGCCGCGATCCTGGCGCGTTATGACTCTATCACTCATTTTATGTGGCAGGCCATTAAGCAACGCAGTGGCTTTGTCCTGGAAGGTCGGGAAATCGCTGTATCACGGCTTTGCCGGATCCTGGGTGGATCGCCACTGGGTATCGAGCTGGCTGCCACATTGCTGCCGATGGCTTCGTGCGCCCAGATCATCGAGGCCGTGGAGCAGAGCATGGATGTGCTGACCTCTACCCGGCGTGATGTGCCTGAACGCCATCGCAGCCTGCGCGCCGTCTTCGACCACTCCTGGCGTCTCCTGGAGACACGTGAGCAGCACATCTTCCCCCGCCTATCGGTTTTCAGGGGCAGTTTCTCGTTGGAAGCTGCTTCTCAGGTCTCTGGTGCTGATCTGCTGCTGATGAGCAAGCTGGTTGCCAAGTCTCTGGTGCAGATGATTACCGGGGAAGAAGGCGCATCAACCCGCTACATGATTCATGAAACCATACGACAGTATGCCGAGGAACTGCTTCTGAGTGATCCGCCCCTATGCCGGCAGACCACAGCGGCCCATATCGCATATTATGCCGGTTATATGCGCCGGCAAGCAGCAGAATGGCAGCGCGGAGAACAGAAAGCAACCATCGACGCTATGGTCAGGGAGCTCAGTAATATCCGCCTGGCATTCGAAAACGCAGTGAGCTGCAAAGACACAGAAGCGATTGGTGACATCATTCCCCTGCTTTTCATGCTGTATGAGGCACGCAGTTGGTATCAGGAAGGGGACAACCTATACACCTGGGCATTGGAAAAACTGCATCCCAAGACATCATCTGGGGAGCGTTTTGTATGGTCGCAACTGTCACGTTATTGTGCTGTATTCAAAGTATTCCAGGGACTGGCGGGAGAAGCGCAGCAACTGGCTCGACAGGCCTTCGAGGCGCTGATCTATCAGGAAAGAGATGAGCCCATTGCTCGGGCAACAAACACGCTAGGTGTAGCTTATCTCCTTGCCGGCGATTATGGAGCAGCCGCGGACTTGTTCCAGGAGAGCCTGTCCATTTACCGGAACCTGGATAATCCACAGGACATGCTGGCACCGCTGTGTAACCTTGGTTTTGCACATATCCAACTGGGCCATTATACAGCGGCTAAAGAGGTGTTGGAAGAAGGATTAGCCATCAGTTACCAGCACAATGTTTATCATGGTCAGGCTCGCTTCTTGAATACTTTGGGTATTTTGCACTACACAGCAGGAGACTGGAGCCCGGCAAGGGATTATTTTGAACAGGCGTTGCTGATTTCCCAGGGCCTGAGCCGCGACCATCTGCGAGCCACTATTCTGATCAATTTGAGCAAGATACACGTAAACGAAGCAAGATTTGAGCAGGCGCTGGCAAGTTGTCAAACAGCAGTCGATCTGATGCGCCGGAGTAACGATCAGCCCAATCAGGTTGGGGCGTTAACGTGTTTGGGATTGGCTCATCGAAGTTTAGGAAACCATTCGGCAGCCTGGCGTTGCCTGTATGAAGGCCTGGAGATCTCTCTTAGCCTTCACAATCCACCTTCGAGCCTTTGCACGCTGGTCGGCGCAGCCATCCTTCTACTGGATGGGGATCAACACGAGGCAGGCATCAAGATCCTTAGGACAGCAGCTTATCATCCGGCAACGGAGCAGGCAGATCGGCTGTCCGCGCTGCAGTTGCTGGCTGGACAAAACATCACACTCTCCGAGAATGAGTTACTCGAAGAGCAGCACTCCCCGGATGAGCTTACAAGCTCTATTGTCTTTGCTATGGAACATATGGCGCATCTGAGGCCGAAGTATAACCCTCAAGACATTTCACTTTCTGCCGTTGGCTCGCAGAAGAGATCACTGACCGGCGAGCAACCCTGTGCATAATCATTGTTCTGTCCGCTGTTTTTTGTCGCTGACAATGAATCAAGTTTTTGCCAATCACTCTGTTAGGAGTTCCTGTGCTTGATTTTGCTTTACTCGGCCCTCCTGAGATCAGTTTACATGGTCAGCCGGTAACTAGCTTTGCTACCACTAAAACGCTGATTGTCCTGTGCTATCTGGCGACAGAAAGGGATCACCCCCATCCGCGCGAGACGCTGGCCTGCCTGTTCTGGGGCGGGCTGTCCGAGCATCGCTGCAGGGCCAATCTGCGCTGGGCGCTGCATGACCTGCAGAAGTTACTACCCGGCTATCTCATCGTGACCAGGCAATCTGTTTCCTTCAACACCAATCAGCCTCACCGGGTGGATGTTGTCCGGTTTGACGAGACATTGGGCCGTCCCAAGGTGGACATCGACGACATCCGTGCGGCATCCTGCCTATACAGGGGGGAGTTCTTGTCTGGGCTTCATGCCGGCGACACACCTGAGCTGGAGCAGTGGCTTTTGCAAAAACGCGAACACTACCGGGCGCTGTTACTGGCAAGGCTTGAAAAGCTGGCCGATCATCACATGCTACTGGGTGAATGGGAGCAAATCGAGAACATCACGCGTCGAGCCCTGCAAGCTGAGCCCTGGCATGAGAAATCTCATCGCCGGTTGATGCTCGCATTGGCCCGCCAGGGGAACTATCATGCCGCCCTGGCTCAGTATGAGACCTGCTATCTGGCCCTCAAAGAGAAGATCGGGGTAGAGCCGACCACCGAGACGATGGCTCTCTACCAGCGTATCCAGAGAGCCCGCACAGTTCATCGATCTCATCACTTACCGACTCTCTCCGGAGATATCTTTGGACGGCAGGAGGAACTCCACCTGCTTGATAACTGGGTCAACGATCCCGACTGTCAATTAATGACTCTGGTAGGGCCCGGCGGTATTGGCAAGACACGTCTGGCTCAGGCGCTGGCCGCCCGGCATGAACGCCAGTTTCTCAACGGGATCTGCTATGTACCGTTAGTCTCAGTCACCCAACCCGATCGGATCGACACCGCTGTAGCTGAGGCGCTGGGTGCCTCATTCGCAGGCTCTCAGCCACTCCATGAGGGGGAACTGAAAGCTATTCTGGCAGCCCAGGAGCTGCTGATGGTGCTTGACGGCTTCGAGCATCTCATATCGGGAGCCAATACTGTTGTCGATATTCTGCGTGGCGCGCCGGCAGTCAAGATAATCGTGACCACCCGCGAGAAGCTGGACTTGCAAGACGAGTGGGTCTTCACTGTCGAGGGGTTATCGACACCCCCTGAAAAGATACCAGTGGATGTAGATCTGGCCAGTTATGCCGCGGTGGCTTATTTTGTGCGGCAGGCCAGAAAGCAATGCCATGACTTCACTCTGGAAGGTCAGGAAAGCGCTGTGGGGAGCCTTTGCCGGGCACTTGGCGGATCGCCACTGGGTATTGGGCTGGCTGCCGCGCTGCTACCGGCAGCATCCTGTGCTCAGATTGCCGATGCCATGGCACAGAACCTGGATGTTCTAAGCACAACTCAGAATGATATACCTGAACGTCACCGCAGCCTGCGCGCCGTATTCAACCACTCATGGCAGCTGATGGAGACCAGCGAGCAGAAGACTTTCTCCCGTCTATCTATCTTCCGGGGTGGCTTCACTATGGAAGCGGCTCGTCATGTAGCCGGCGCCGATTTTTCAACTCTGGGCAGGTTGGTCGCTAAATCATTGGTGCAGGTTATTCTGAGTGGCCAGGATGCCTCAGCGCGTTATGAGATCCACGAGACGCTGCGGCAGTATGCACAGGAGATACTGGCAAGCGATCCGGAGATGGAGCGCCAGACACGGACATCCCATAATGACTATTATGTCGCGCTCATCCAGCAGCAGAGGGAAATCTGGCTAGATAAAGAGCACCCATCAGTTATCGATACCGCCACCAGAGAGCTGGGCAACATCCGCGCGATGTGGCAGGGGATAGTTGCTGACAAGGACCTGGATTCTGTTGCTCAAGACATCGCTCAACAAACACACACTGTCCCCACTGTCCTCAGCCTGCTGGTCGGTGGAGCAGTCCTGCTGCTGAGCAGCAATCGACGAGAAGAAGGCATCGAGCTCCTGACGATTGCTGTCCACCACCCGGCAACTCATCCCGGCGACCGGGACTACGCTTTAGGTCTGCTGGCCAAACAGGGCATTACACTGTCGGGAGATGTGTCGTCGGAAGAGCTGCGCCCGATTGCCGAAGTTGCAAGATCTCTTCTGGCTAGATTGAAGCATATTGCAGAATCCGAGCTGGGGATATAAAGTGATGCGTTCGATTAAATGCCGGGGATTATGGCGGCTGACTAGCACAGTTGGACAGAAATACCCCGGTAGTAAAGAGGCCCTTCATGCCCAACTATTTACTGATCCTGACGCGAAAAACTAAACATGCATTATCGGGTGACACCATCAGCAAGCTTGTCATTCCCGCGAAAGCGGGAATCCACTGTCTTAGGAACCGGCGGCTCCCCACCCGTGCCTGAGCACATCATTTGGTGACAATGTCCCTTTTTCGAATGGACGGAACCTTTCCTGGAGAACTGTGGAAGCCATTGCGAAGAGCCTGCTGTGTCGCCCATTCCTAAAAACAGGTGTTGTCATTGCCGCCGGAATGTGGTATCATTCTCTCTAAGTACAAATGTTCCTCCCCTCTTCTGTAAGCCCATTCTTCAATCATCCTCCGTACCTACCATAATCATCCTTTTATTGTCCTATATTTATCACGCATAAAAATCAACCACCGGTCTACAATCATCCGTCGGCTTATGGCAGATGGATATCCTGATCAGTCGGTATCGCCCGGAAACAGCATGGTCGGGATTGCCAAAGAATGCGGAAAATGTCCGGGCGTGTCAATTTGGTGGAGACCCGAACTTAACATTGCCTCAAAGGCAAGCCCATACCGTACAAAATCCTCATCACCCAACTGACTAAAATGTCGACCATGCTGTTCTTGCGTGGTATCCTAGGATTCCCGCCTTCGCGGGAATGACAGGGAGAGGGATGGTGTCATGAAGGATGAAAGAAGCAATGACTGACAGGCAAGCAATTGACCAGATTGAGGTTTCAACCCATCACAGGCAAAGTTTTCAAGATATCACTGCTGAGATACAGGCCGCGGTTGATCGTCGTGGGGTACAGGAGGGGGTATGCTTTCTCTTCTGTCCTCACACTACCGCAGCACTGACGCTGAACGAGAACTGGGACCCTGACGTGCGGCACGATTTGGGTATTGGGTTAGATATCATCTCCCCGCCTCGGCTCGAATATCAACACGGCGAGGAGAACTCGCCGGCACACCTGAAATCCTCGCTGGTGGGAGCATCCCAATTTGTGCTGGTGTCTAAGGGTAAATTGGTGCTGGGTTCCTGGCAAGGAATCTACCTGGCTGAGTTCGACGGTCCGCGCCGCCGTAAGGTGCTGGTCAAACTTGTCGCGGATTGATTAAGCCGATTGCCGGGTTCTGTTGATAGTTCCTTTCATCGTTGGAGCGCCTGTTGACCGTGTCACTATCAACAGGGTCGATGCCATAGTGAGCATCGGCGCGCGCATAACAGTCACACGACTCTCAGAACAATGTGTGCTACCTGGGGATATATAGTTCTCCAGGAAAGTTTTCACCTGGTCGCAAAAAGGTAAATGGGTAAAAGGCAATACCGCATAACTTGCTATGAAGACACCCTCTTTGTCATTCCCGCGAAAGCGGGAATCCACTTGGCGCTTATAGATTCCCGTTTTCACGGGAATGACAGCACGAGCGAGGTGCTATTCACACAAGACTATGGCAGGAACATAGCAAGTTGTGCGCTACTGCGGTAAAAGATAACAGGTAATGGCGCGAAGCATGCCCTGTGTTCCCTTACCTGTTTACCTTATTACCTTTTATCTTTTTCTTGTCCCTTGCTCACCCCACCCGCTGCAAAGACTTATCTGGGCAACTATATTGGCGTTTCAATGTAGTATCGATTAATCCTGTGTGATACATGAGTTTCCCTCTAACCCGGTTCTGAGCTATATTGATAGGTAGGTGTCCATCTCAATCCACATATTGCTAAGGGAGAAGACCAACATGGAGAACATATGGATCCAGCGATCGATTAAAACTATCTTTACCGCGCTACTCTCAACTGCCATCATTATTGTGTGGAATATCGTAACAGGACAGTGGTTAGGATGGCAGGGATGGTATTTGCTGTTTTTTGTCATCACTTGCCTGTCAGTCTGGTTGGTAGATTGGCTATTTAGTATCTGGCAGCGTACCCGCAATGTAAAAAGCTGACAACTTGAACGATAGATGATCGGCGGAAAAGATGTTACAAGAATATTCAGCCGGAGTACCTGCTCAGTCAGTCTCAGCATAAGACACAGTGATGAGTTTTGAGTGATGGATGACGACCAGTCAGACGACTGAACGACCAGTCAGACGACTGAACGACCAGTCGTTTGGGTCATGAATCTACGCTAAAAACTTACTCTCAAGGATCGGCTTGGTCCATAAACCGTGAGCTGCTCGTCACCCATCGGCCATCACCCAAAACAGTCACGCAGACAGCGCCAATGGTGGGATCGTTACCTTCCCGGTTGAGTTTGTGGTAGGGACTATGCCTGGCCAGTTGTCAGAGAATCGCATTGGACGGTGTTTGTGCTGATAAAGTAGTGTTCTAAAATGGTGCAAAAATCACTGGGCTCTCAAAACATGAATCACAGCAAGCTGCTCAAAGCCTTTGGCGTGTTGTTGCTTCTGGTGGGGTTTTTCTTCGCATTTGTGGGCATGGCGGAGATGTACTGCTTTTATCTCTTCTCTGATGGGGGTCGGTTTCACTACGAAGGCTTTGGTTTTGGCGCCTTCATGTTCGCCAACATCGCTACTCAAATTGCAGGCTACTATGTCATCGCCGTTATTGGCGTCGGCCTGGGAATGGGACACCTGAGGCTAAGGCGCTGGGCCAGAGAGCTATCGCTCACGCTGAGCGCAACCTGGCTGATCGTCGGTTTGCCCCTTACCCTGATCGCTCTGTTGATGTATACCACTGCCAAAGACCCCTCGCCTCTTGCTTCCCTCGCCGCCCTGCCGATTGCCGCCCTGGTCTATCCTGTGGCGCCGATCTTGCTGATGCGCTTTTATCGGGGAGACAGCGTGCGAAGTACCTTCGAGGAAGCCGACCCGGCCCCATCGTTCCTGGCAGACATCCCTCTATCCGTGCAGGTATTGTGTGTGCTGCTGATCCTCAACATTATTGCGTTGCATGGTATGGTTTTGCTGAATGGGATGTTCCCCCTCTTCGGCGTATTGCTCATCGATATGTCCGGTATCCTGGCGCTCGACGTTACATTTCTGTTGCTGGTACTATTGATCTGGGGGTTGGCGCGTCTCAAAGTATGGGCCTGGTGGGCCACACTGATCACCTTTGTCTTGTTGACAGCCTCGACGGTGGTGACCCTGCCGCGTTACACGGTCGGCAATATTCTCCATATGATGCGCTTTGCTCCCAAGGAAGTAGACATCTTCAGCAACCTGCCTTTCCTCGATGCGTCTCCGACGCTGGTAGCTGTGCTGCCCTTGCTCACCATGCTGGGGGTGATCGGCTGGGTGTATCGACATTTTCGGCGTGGTAAAACTCTACACGAGGCTGACACGGCTCAATCTTAAGGGAGACCGCAGGTTGCTTCTGTCAGATTCCCCGATGTTCAACTCTCCTGTTGTGTTCTCTGACTCGTACTATGCTGCGCACGCGGATAAATAGCGTTAGTAAAACCACATAGGCGATCATCCCTACCTGTACCATGCTCTCGGCGGCGTTGCGTTTCTGCTCATCAGGCAAGAGACCAACGCGGATGTATCCATTGATAAAAGCTGCCATTATCAACAGCACCAATGCGAGTGGCAGCCGTGGCGTCTTGCGCAGTGTGATAAAGGCCAGACTCAGTGACAGTATCGAAAGCACAGGCAGCGCCCACAATTGCCAATCTGTGAACTGTCTTGGGGTGAGAGACACCAGGCGGAGAAAATCACCTGCCATCAGCACCAAAAACGGTAGAGCAAATAGAGAGGCCATCAGTGCCATCTGCCTCGGCCATACAGGAACATCACAAATCAACAGCGTCAGCACAACCAGGCAAAGAAACAACACCAGGGCGCGGGCGGCATAGGATAGAGTCGCAATCAAGTTGTAGTAAGGGTCATAAGGCCACATCTGCCGTAGGTCGACGCCCAGTCGTGGCCCGATGATGGCACGGTCGATGCGCCAGGTGGTGATTTGATAGGGCGGCTCTTCTCGTGTCTCGACCTGGATACCGCCGTTCTCCGGCTCAGTAACCATCCAGGTATCGTTGCTGGCGTTCACTGCCATTTCAAGTTGGAAATCGGTCACTTCGCGGGCTTCCGGTATTTCGAAGCGGAATCTATCCATACCCTGGATGAGATATTGGATGGAGACGGTGCGTTTCTGACCCGGGCTCATGCGATCTTCCCAGATGATAGCCTGTGCATCGATGTGTCGGGAGGAAACTTCCTTCCCATCCATCTTAATGCTGACATCCTGGTAGAGCCTTGTCTCCAGGGGGAGCGGGAATGTGAATTCGATGCGTGTTTCCGTTGCTGCGGGGTTGGAAATCTCGTACTCGTACAATGCTGTGAGGGTATAACCGTTGAATGGTTCGGTTTGGTTGACCGGGTCGGCTAGATCCATCGTTACCTGCCCGTTGAAACTGCTGATGCTGTTTTGCGTGACAGGCTGTTCTATTTGAACATTGTGGTACAACACAGGTGAGGAGGGATCGGTGGGCTCGATGGCTTCTTGTGCTTCAGTGGTGACATACTGCCTCACTTGCAGATCTCCCTGGGTGCAAGTGCCGCCATACAGATTGTGCCATTCTTGCCAGTGCTGATTGCTGATACTGCCACCGATAGTAAAGGAGCCATAAATCTGGCTGAAGGAAGCGTAATTGCTGCTCAGTAAGAAATAGAACATCCCGGAGAGAGCAGCGAAAACCAATGACTTGGTGAGCGCATCGATCAGACGCCGTCTCCAGCCCTGGGCGTTGTCACCGATGGCGTGAGAACGAGCAAAGCTCATACCAAAGAGAAGTATCGATGCAATCGCCAGCCACAAGCCGGCGACTGCATCCTTGGACATTCGGTTTTCAAGCAGGGATTGGACGATGTCCATTGATCAATCCTCAGCGGGATCGTTTTCGGGTTTGCGGCTACTGACGTAGAGCGATAAACAAGTGATGTACACGATCATCCCTGCCTGTAAAAGTGCGTTGAAAGCATTTTGATGAGCCAATTCTGTCATCAAGCCGGAGAGTGGATAGATGATGGTGAAAAAAACGACCAGGATGTAGATGATGATGCGAAGCGGACGCGAGGGCAACTTGCGGAAGAGCAGGTACGACAAGACCAGTGTCACTGCTACCCCAACAATAAGCGATCCCCAAAAGCCAAAGAAATAATCGCTAATGGCGGCCATCAGAAGAAATTGCATCGTGTAGACGGCCAACAGCAAGGCCAGATCGAGGAAACGCACACGCTGTCCCCAGATGAGCATGGTCAGCGCCAGCATCGCACCGAGCAGGGTCACAGCGTAGGGGGCGATCACCAGGACTCGTAAGACCTGCGCACCAGGTTGTTGAGGCTGGATGAGCGCCACGCCCATGCCGGCAACAGTAATGGCTCGGTCAAGTTTCCAGGTCAGGATCGAGCCGCGCCTGTCCTTGGTCGGTGCGATTTCCGTTGGGGTAATAACGCCATCGGGGTAATTCAAGAGCGAGACCGGCAAACGGTCGATTGTCAGTATCAGATTGAAGTCTTTGATTTCGCGTTGGACGGGGATCTGGTAGTAGAAGTAATCCATGCCGCGCGATGAATAGGTGATAATCACCTTACTTTGCTGGTGGGGGTCCATCCTGGTCGTCCACGAGACCATGTCTTGCCCAAAGCGCAGGTCGGAGCTGAGGTCGCGGTCGTCCATCTTGATCACGAAATCTTCGAAAAGCGTTTGCCCTTGAGAGAGCGGGAAAGTAAAATCGGTGTCAGTCTCAATGGACGAATCGTTCACGATGTCGTAGCTCAAAGCCACATCCACAACATAGCCGCTGTAGAATGCGTACCCCTTCTCGCGCTCGCTCAATTGCATGTCCACATCGCCGTTAAACCCAACGATGCTGTTTTGTGGCACTGTCTGGCGTTGCACCACAGTGCGATAAAGTGGTGGTTTGGTCGGGTCTTCGCGAGGAAGCTCCTCTTTGACCTCGACCTCATGAGAATGAGAAACGGTGAGCTCGATTTGAGTATGTGGGCGTCCCCAGATCGACCATGCGCTGGAACGGCTGATATCTGAAAGGCTGCCATGTGTCGAGTAAAATGTGAGGGAATTGTCGTTGAGAACAGCTCGAAACGCCCACAGCAAGCCAACGAACAACACCGCCGCAACCGAGGCCTCGATGATGCGCCGCAGCCAGGGCCAGAAATTGCCCGATGTCTCTTGAAGCGATCGGTAAGTTGAGCCGAACAGCACAATGGCCGTCGTGATCATTAACATGCTGACGGCCGGCTCTACGGTCATCCAGTTGATAAGTCGATCTATCATTGTCCCCCCTCGAGTTGATGTGTTTGGGCTTGCCATCAATGCTCAGATGGCTCTCTGTGCTGATGAGGCATGAAGCCTCACCGCAGGACTTATTGACCAAATATCAGTATAGATCACATTCTACGATGCTTTCCTATACGGAATATCGACGAAATCCCGCCGTTAAGGCAACGAAAAGACGCCGAGAACACAAAGGTTTTGACCTTTACTCTGTGGTCTCGGCGTACTCTGCAGTTAAAAGTGTGAGCAATTTTGGGCTGTTGATAGGTGCTCTGGCGATCACCTCAGCCTGACTTACCATTCGGCCCACCGAAGGCCGCCGGGTAAGAGCCGAGCATCTTGACCGTCGAGGCTTGACGCAGCAGATCGACCAATGCGGCTTCGGCGCCCGGATCGCGCCAATGGCCCTCGAAGTCCAGGTAGAACCAGTACTGCCAGGGACGTCCCCGCATCGGCCGTGACTCGATCTTGGTCAGGTTGATGTTGCGCAGCGCAAAAGCGCCCAGACAATCGTATAATGCGCGTGGGCGGTGTCGAAGGGCGAACACCAACGAGGTCTTGCTGGGGTCGCGTCGCTGGGCGTCGTCCATGCCGATGGCGAAGAAGCGTGTGAAGTTGCTGCCGGGGATGTCTTCCACATTGTTGAGTAATACTTCCAGTCCATAAAGCCTGGCCGCTGTCTCGCTGGCGATGACGGCGGTGTGTGGCTCAGGGTTCTGGGCGAGATCACGCGCTGCGCCCGCCGTGTCGTAGGAGGCTAGCGGCTCCCACCCATGTTGGTGGATAAACTCAGCACACTGGCCGAGCGGCTGGGGGTGCGATTTGACCCGCCGGATATCTTCCAGAGTCGTGCCCGGAGGCGCCATCAGGTGACACCTGACCGGCAGCAGGTGCTCGGCTTGCACACGGAAGTCGTGCTCGATGAGCAGCTCGTAGGCCTGCGCTACGGTGCCCGTCAGAGCATTCTCGACCGGCAGCATTCCGTGGGTTGCCTTGTTGTTCCGGATAGCTTGAAAGATGGCGGCAAAAGACTCGCAAGGCAGCGTGACCGTGTCATCGCCGAAATGCCGGTGGATGGCCTCCTCTGAATAGGCGCCATGCTCGCCTTGAAAAGCTACGATTCGATCACCGGTTTCGTTTGTCATTCTTTATCTCTTTCTAACAGTGTTTCCAGCGCCAGTCGATACCCCAGCCACCCCAGACCGCTGATCTGGCCGAGACAGACCGGCGCGATCAGCGAGGTGTGGCGGAACGGCTCGCGGGCGTGGATGTTTGACAGGTGGACTTCAATGGCCGGCAGCCCGATGGCGCTGATGGCATCCCGCAGCGCGATGCTGGTGTGGGTGTAGCCGCCCGGGTTGATGACCACACCGGCAGCCCAGCCGCGTGCCTCGTGCAGCGCATCGATCAGTGCGCCCTCGTGATTGCTCTGGATGACACGCAGCGATGCGCCATGCGTCGCTGCATACTCTTCCAGCCGTCTGTTGATATCATTGAGAGTCAGGCTGCCGTAAACCCCCGGCTCGCGCGTCCCCAACAGGTTCAGGTTTGGCCCGTGAAGGATCAGTATGTTGATAAACATGTGTTATTCCCCCAGTCTATTGACGATTGCTGATTGACGATTGACGATTGAAAAAAACTTCACCATTAGTCATTTCTTCCCTGTTGTTCAATCTTACGAGAGAGCATCATGATATTCGCGTTGATGGTAAGGCCTGCATCAACTTGATAATCCGCAATGCAAAAGCCCTTGTACGGATACACAATTCGGCGGAGTCCATGAGGTTTCTTTTGTGCAATCGTCAATCGTCAATCGTCAATCGATCAATAACACTGATGACCTCATCCCGCGTCACATCTTTAACGATGATCGGCTTGCCGATCCCTTCGAGCAGGATGAAGCGCGCCGCGCCATCGTGCCACTTTTTGTCGTGCTGCATGGCGTCCCACAGGTCGGCGGGATCGAGCCCTGGACAGCGCGTTGGCAGCTTCGACGCTTCTGCCACCCGCTCGATCATCCCCGGCAGCTCCGGGCTGCACAGCCCATGTAAATCGGAGAGCCGCGCCGCCGCCACTATACCCACCGCCACCGCCTGGCCGTGCTTCCACTCGTAGCTGCTGACCTTCTCGATGGCGTGGCCGAAGGTGTGCCCCAGGTTCAGGAAGGCGCGCGGGCCGTGCTCCAATCGATCTTCCCCGACAATATCAACCTTCACCGTTGCCGCTCGCCCGATGACCTCTTCGGCGGGCTCGATGCCGCGTGCCAACAGGTGATCGAGCAGGGGGGGATCGCCGATGATCGCATTCTTGAGCGCCTCGGCCAGCCCGCAGCGCAATTCGACGTCGGGCAGAGTCGTGAGTGTGCTGGTATCGGCAAAAACAGCCAGCGGATCTTTGAAGGCGCCGACCAGGTTCTTGCCCTGCGGCAGATCGACGCCGACCTTGCCGCCGATGCTCGAATCGACCATGGCCAGCAGGCTGGTCGGGGCCTGGACGAGCGCAACGCCGCGCATGAAGGTCGCTGCGGCAAACCCGGCCATATCGCCGATCACCCCGCCGCCCAACGCGACGATCAGCGTGCTGCGGTCCGCGCTCGCTTCGAGCAGGCGGGTGTAGATTGTCTCTACTGTCGCCAGTGTCTTGAATTCTTCGCCGTCCGGCAGGACGATCAGGTGGCCGCCAGGCAGCCGCCCGGCCAGCGCATCGCCATACAGCGGTGCGAGCGTGGTGTTGGTGACGACCACCGTGCGCGTAAAGCCTCGCTCGATGACGAACTGCGGCAGCTCCTTGTTCAGCGCGCCGGGCTGAATCACCATCGGGTAGGCGCCATCGGCGCCCTGAACGGTTAACGTGTTTGCCATAAACGAATGACCTCCTCGACGGTTTGTTGTGGACTGAGATGGGTGGTGTCGATGCAATGTGGTAGGCCGGCATAGTGGTCGGCGCGGGAGGCCAGTAACGCCGCCACCCGGTCGGCGACGAAAAGCGGGCGCAAGGGATCGTTTCCTACACGCCGGACGATCTCGTCCAGATTGCAGGTCAGGCAGATCACCAGGTTGCGGGCGATGAAGTCCTCGCGTACCTGCGGGTTGAGCAGTGCTCCGCCGCCCAGGGCGATCACCTGACCGCTGCCGCTGCCGATTTCCAGACATACATCGGCCTCCATCTGTCGAAATGCCCGCTCGCCATCCGTGGCGAATATCTCGGCGATCGGCCGCCCAGCGCGCTCCACGATCACCGCGTCGGTATCGACGAAAGCCAGCCCTAGCCGCTCCGCACTCAGCCTCCCCACCGTGGTCTTGCCCGTCCCCATGAAACCCGCCAGGGCGATATTTGACATTTGATATTTGATATCTGACATCTTTAGCTTATAGCTCTTGGTTGATGAGTCTTGGTTCTCGACGTGTGACATGTAGCCATACTATGATGCCATATAGTAACCGATAAGGCTTATTATCACTTGCTACGCTTGAGCATCTCAACTCTCATGCTCATTTATCACCCCTGGGTACTCACAACTCTCTATTTGTACCCAAACTGCCAGGGCTCATTGTCCATGGGTAGATCGCTCAGGCGGCTCTGGCGGAGAGCGGCTAAACGTGGGCGGATCTCGTCCAGGCTGTTGCCGCCTAACTTGCGCAGCATCTCATCGGCCAGCACCAGGGCGATCACCGCCTCGATCACTGCGACAGCGCGCGGTGTCGCGCAGAAGTCGCTGCGCTCGTAGACGGTCTGCGATGCCTGTCCGGAAGCCAGATCGACCGAAGTGATGGGAGTCAACGTGGTGCTGATCGGCTTCATGGCAGCGCGGACAACCAACGGCTCGCCGGTGGTCATGCCGCCTTCCAGGCCACCCGCCCGGTTCGACGCACGGGTCAGCCGCCCGTCCTCATCCAGCATGATCGGGTCGTGAACCTGGGTGCCGGGCCAGCGGGTGTTGGCAAAGGCCGGGCCGATCTCGACGCCCTTGATGCTGGGCACGCTGCACACCGCGCCGGCCAGCCGCCCGGTCAGGCGGCGGTCGTAGTGGACGTGCGAACCCAGCCCGGGCGGCAGCCCCAATGCCACCACCTCGATCACCCCACCCAGCGTGTCTTTGTCGATCTTGGCCTGCCGGATAACCTCGCGCATCCGTTCCGCAGCTTCCGGATCGGGGCAGCGGACATCTGAGGCTTCGGCGGCGGCAAAGCGGGCCGGGTAGTCGGACGGCTCGACGAATGTTGCCACCTGCCCGCCGATCTCGGTCACGTATCCGCCAATGGTGATCCCAAGCTCATCGAGCAGCCGCTTGCCGACTGCGCCGACGGCCACCCGCATCGCCGTCTCTCTGGCGCTGGCCCGTTCGAGTGCCAGCCGCAGATCTCGGTAGCCGTACTTGATGGCGCCGGCCAGATCGGCGTGGCCGGGACGCGGCACGGTCATCGGCGCGATGTCCCTGGTGGCCCAGTTCTTCCAGTCGTGGTTCTCGACGATCAAGCCAATCGGCCCGCCGGTCGTGATGCCATTCATCACGCCACCGGTGATGCGCCCATGGTCTTTCTCGATCTGCATCCGCCCGCCGCTGCCATAGCCTTCCTGACGCCGGGCCAACTCTTTGTCGATGTCGCTCGATGAGATCGGCAGCCCGGCCGGCATCCCTTCCAGGATACCGGAGAGTAGGGGGCCGTGGCTCTCGCCGGCGGTAAGAAATCTCAGCATCGAAGCTCCTCCAACTGGGTGATTGTTTGTTGTCTGTATGTCTCAGCCGGCGGCAAGATTTGCCAGAAATTCATCCAGCACCTTGAGAAATTTTGCGGGCTGGTCGACATGGATACTGTGCCCCGCGCCGGGAAAAGTGACCACCTGTACATCGCGGGCATTTGCCAGAAAGAAATCGATATCCTCTTTTGGTAATAGTGTGCTCAGCTCCGGATCAGCCTGCATCAGGAGGACCGGACAGGTAATTCCTTGCGCGTGAGCCTCAAAGTCCACTCCCTTGATTGTTTCGCGCCGGTCGCCGGTTGTGATCGCTAAGACGAAGTCAGGATCCAGCCAGGATAGATTCTGCGCCCATGGCCGGAGCGTTTCGACGGGGATAGACGGATTCTTCTTTTCAAGCTCGACGATAATCTGGTCGATTGTGCTCGCTGATCGGCAGACTTTGTGAACCCAATCAAAGTAATCTGTCGTATGATTGCCGTCATCCGGTCGACGCAGCAGCAGCGGTGGATCTTCGAGCACCAACGCGCGCAGGCGGTCTTTCCCCGGCATGCCTGTGAGCATGGCCGTCAATGCGCCGTAGGAGTGCCCTATCAGCACTGCTGGCTGCAGGACACGCTCGCGCAGGAATGCCAGGGTATCCTGCGCATTGTGGCTGATATGATACCCCTCCAGGTCACCGGGACGCCCGGATTGGCCGTGGCCGCGCAAGTCGAGCGCGAAGACGTGCCAGTGAGCGGCCAGGTGGGATAAAAGGGGAAGCCACTCCATGGAACTACCGGTGGCCCCGTGCAACAGCACCAGTGGTGGCCCGGCCTGTGGCCCTTCGATCACATGCAAAGGCACTTCCCCTGTTTCAAAAAAACTCTCTGTATACCCGTCTGGCAGACTCATGCCATCGATCCTTTCTTGGTTGGTCACTTAAGACTCACGAGATGATACTGCTTCTTGCCTTTGCGCAGCACGAGTACCTGGCCATCGATGGCATCTGCGGCGGTAACCACCTGGCTCATGTTCTCGACCCGTTGGCCATTCAAGTACAACCCGCCATTCTCGATCAGGTTGCGGGCCTGTTTCTTCGATTGCTCCAGGCCGCTCAGCACCACCAGATCGACGATGCTCATGCCGTCACCGCTCAAACTACCATCGGGTATGGTGCTTGATGGCACTTCTGAGAAAATGTCGAGCAGGTCATCGGCGCCCATGCCCTGCATATCGCCCTCGCCGAACAGCACGCCAGTCGCTGCCTTGGCTGCGGCCAACCCATCATCGCCATGCACCATCCGTGTGACCTCTTCGGCCAGCCGCGTTTGGGCGGCGCGCCGGTGCGGCTCGGTCTCGACCAACTGCTCCAGCTCGGCGATCTCCTCGCGCGACAGCAGCGTGAAGAACTTGAGGTACTTGATGGCATCCTTGTCGTCGGTGTTGATCCAGTATTGGTAGAAGCGGAACGGCGACGTGCGTTTGGGGTCGAGCCACACGGCTCCGGCCTCCGTCTTGCCAAATTTGACGCCGGTCGACGTGGTAACCAGTGGCACCGTGAGGCCATGCGCTTTCGCGCCGGTCCGCCTGCGCACCAGGTCGATCCCGGCGGTGATGTTGCCCCACTGATCGCTGCCGCCCATCTGGAAGGTGCAGCCGTGCTCGATGTTCAGATGCCAGAAATCGTGGGCCTGGAGCAGCATGTAGCTGAACTCGGTGAACGAGATGCCCTCTTCACCCTCCAACCGCACCTTAACCGAATCCTTCGCCATCATGGCGTTGACGGTGAAGTGCTTGCCGGTATCGCGCAGGAACTCGATCAGGTTGAGCTTGCATAGCCAATCGGCGTTGTTGAGCAACTTAGCCGGGTTGGAGATCCCCTCGAAGGCCAGGAAGTGAGCCAACTGCTGCTTGATGCCCTCCAGGTTGTGCGCCAGTGATTCCTCGGAGAGCAGCTGGCGCTCCCTGGCCTTGAAGCTGGGATCGCCGATCATGCCCGTGCCGCCGCCCGCCAGCGCGATGGGCGTGTGGCCGTAGCGCTGGAGGTGTACCAGCACCATGATCGGCAGCAGCGACCCAATGTGCAGGCTGTCGGCCGTCGGGTCGAAGCCGATGTAGGCTGTGATCTTCTCTTTGCCCAGCACTTCCTCGGCGCCCTCGGAGATATCGTGGAGCATTCCCCGCCAGCGCAACTCGTCGACGATATTTGCGTTTGGTATGTTCATGACGTTTGAGACTTTATCCTTCCTTAATATATTGACAAGTAAAAAGGTGAAAGGTAAATGGGTAAATGCTCATGAAGTGCGTTTGCGTTGATTGATGACCATTTTCGAGAGCAGGCGAGTGATTTGCGTGAGCAGGGAAAGACGATGACTGACAACAGTCTCATCCAGTAAATGGCGGGCCTTATAATACCAGTCACGGCTCTCACGCGCTGAGCCCAACGCAAATTCATAAAACCGAGCACGATCTTTACCTGGACGACGTGAATAGCCTTCAGCCACATTGGCGCCGATTGATCCCAGTGCCCGATATAGCTGGTCGGCAAGTGACCGTGTCCGCTGGTCTTTTGTCAGCCTTGTCACATCTACCCAGCTAATATCCGCTGCAAACAAAGCCAACTGATACGCTTTCACTTTCCAAAGTGTATCACCCGTAATGACATCCGGTACTGTTGCTTCCCACTCCTCATATGTCATCTTTCCTCCCCTTATCTTTCATGTTTCCAGCCCTTCACCTCTTACCTTTTACCCTTTACCTTTTACCTCTTACCTTTTACCCTTTATCTTTTTTACCCTTCCCCCAGTGCCCTCTTCCCCGCCTCCATCATCACCCCAATAGGCGCTTCGATGTCTGTCCATGCTTCAAATGCTAACGCGCCTTGCCGCACCAGCATCCCCAGACCGCTGACGATGGTTGGCACGCCCGCCGCTTGTGCTTGCAGCATCAGTCGAGTGACGGACGGGTTGTAGACCAGGTCGTACAGTGCCGTGCAGGATGGGAACGGCAGGTCCGCCGGCCAGGGCGACCGGTCGATGTGGGGCGACATGCCTACCGGCGAGCAGTTGACGATCAGGCCGACCGGGTCAGGCTTCAGATCGGTGTACAGGATGGTATCGGGCCGCAGGTCAGGTGGGACGACATCCATGATATGGCTGATCAGTGTGATGGCAGAGGCTCCCATTTGCTTGAGGGCGTAAATGATGGCGCGCGCGGCTCCGCCTGTTCCCAGGATCAGACAGGGCTTGCCTGCCACGTCGATGTCATGGGCGCGCAGATCGCCAGTGAAGCCTTGCCAATCGGTGTTGGTTGCTATCAACCCGCCATCCGGTTCGACGATGACGGTGTTGGCCGCGCCGATCTGGGCCGCCGATGCTTCCATCTCGATGTTGGGCAGGTGCTCCAGGATGGTCTGCTTGTGCGGCACAGTAACATTGAAGCCGCGGTAGCCAGCACCGAGTAACCTGCCGACCTCCTCGCCCAATCGCTCCGGCGGTACGGGAAGAAGATCGTACGTCCAGTCCATACCCAGGACCGCGAAGGCAGCGTTATGCATGGCCGGTGAGATGCTGTGCCCCAACGGCCAGCCAAATAATCCAACACGCTCAGTCATGATTGATCCACTCCACATCTGCCCCAAGCGTTTGCAGTGTCTCTACAAACCCGGGGAACGAGTCGTTGAGAGAATGGGCACCGGTGATGGTGGTCGTTCCTTCGGCGTGCAGCCCGGCGATCACCAGCGACATGACCACCCGGTGATCGTCGTGGCCGTCGACGACGGCGCCGTGCAGCTTTTGCGGCCCCTGTACGGCGAAGCCATCAGGGCGCTCTTCGATATCCGCGCCGAGCTTGCGCAGCTCCCCGGCCATTACGGCAATGCGATCGGTTTCTTTGACCCGCAGCTCGGCGGCCTCCGAGACCACTGTTTTCCCATCGACCTGTGTGGCGGCGACCATCAATGCCGGGAACTCGTCGATGGCTCGCACGATCAGCTCGCCTGAGATGTCGATGCCCTTCAACTGAGAGCAGCCAATGCTTAGATCGGCCACCGGCTCGCCGGCTTCTTCTTGGGGATGTTGCTCAACGCTCACCTGGGCACCCATTGCTTCCAAAATATCGACGATGCCGGTGCGGGTCGGGTTGATCCCGGTGTGGCGGAGCGTGACCTGGCTGCCATCCACAAGACAGGCTGCCACCAGCAAGAAAGCCGCCGATGAGATATCGCCAGGGATGGTCACGTCCAGCGGGCTGAGCGGATGGCCGGAGCTGACGGTAACGCGCGGCCCATCGACCCGGACGGGCATGCCCATGCTGCGCAGCATCCGCTCGGTATGGTCACGCCCTGGACCCGGTTCGATGACAGTTGTATCGCCCTTGGCGAAGAGCCCACCTAATAGAATGCCACTCTTGACCTGGCCGCTGGCTACCGGCATCATGTATTCCATGCCACGCAGGTGGCTCGGAGAGATGTGCAGCGGCGCGCAGCCATCGGTATCTTCGATGTGTGCCCCCATCTGGCGCAGCGGCTCGGTGATGCGCCGCATCGGGCGCCGCCGGAGCTGCTCGCTGCCGTCGAGCACACTGGGGAAGGATTGTCCGGCCATGATACCTGCCATCAGCCGCATGGCCGTCCCTGCATTAACGCAATCGAGCGCGGCAGCAGGAGCTTTCAACCCCTGCAAACCGCGCCCGTGAATCGTCAGTGTGGTCGCGTCGTGCCTCTCGATATCGATACCCAGCGCTCGCATACAGCCCAGCGTCGCCAGCGTATCGCCCGCCGGCAGCCAGCCGCGCACCTGGCTGGTCCCATCGGCCAGCGCGCCCAGCATCAAGCTGCGGTGCGAGATCGATTTATCGCCGGGCACCTGAGTTGTTCCGCTCAGTTTGCCGCCTGGGCGGATGCGAAGGCTGCTATTTGAGATTTGAGATTTGACATTTGACATTTGATATTTAGTCCGTAGGGTTGGGTATCATTTCCTCATGATCAAGGCGGTCGGCAAGCACTCGCAATGCGAGCACCTGAGCTTTGGCCTCTGCTTCTTCAGGGTTTTGCCCATAGGCGAGAACACCCGGCAACTCAAAAATCTCTGCTAACCAGCGTCCATCTTCTTCTTGCTCGTATTCTATTGTGAGCTTCATGACAAAGCCTCCAGCTTGTTGGGTCGTATCTGTTCAGGATTTGGATTTGGTAAATTAACACCAAACAGTGGTGTTGAGCAACGAACATTGGGATTCCCCAACCCCTAACCCCTAACCCCCGACCCCTGTGCCCGTACCGGCTCGGCCACTCGCTTTCCCACGACCGGCGCTAACTGCCTGAGCTTCTCGACCAGCGCCGCGAACTGCTCCGGTCTGAGCGATTGCCGTCCGTCCGACGCGGCGTGCTCCGGATCGGCATGGACTTCCAGAATGAGCCCATCGGCGCCCGCCGCGATGGCAGCCAGCGAGACACTCTCGACGTACTCCGACTTGCCGACAGCATGGCTCGGATCGGCGATCACTGGTAGGGGCGAGATGTGCTTGAGCACCGGGATGGCGTTGATATCGAAGGTGTTGCGCGTGTACGTTTCGAAGGTACGGATGCCGCGCTCACACAGCATAACGCGCATGTTGCCGTGGCTCAGGATGTACTCGGCAGACATCAGCCACTCTTCGATGGTACTGCTCATCCCGCGCTTCAGCAATACCGGATATTGGCTCTCGCCGACGGCGTGGAGCAGCGCGTAGTTCTGCATGTTGCGCGTCCCGATCTGGAGCACATCGGCATACTGGCAGACCAGCGGCACCAGCTGCGATTCCATGACCTCGGTTACGATGGGCAAGCCGGTCGCCTCGCGTGCCGCGGCCAGGTGCTTGAGCCCTTCCTCGCCCATCCCCTGGAAAGAGTAGGGCGATGAGCGCGGCTTGAAAGCGCCGCCCCTGAGTGCCGTCGCGCCAGCCTCTTTGACAGCATGAGCTATCTCGATGGTCTGCTCGCGGCTCTCGACCGAGCACGGCCCGGCGATCAGTGTCAGGTTGGGCCCGCCGACCTGGGTACCGCTCAAAGGGATGATGATATCGTCAGGATGGTAATCTCTGCTGGCGATCTTGTAAGGATGCTTTGACTGTGTCACATCTTGTACGCCGGGCAACGAAGCGAACTGTTTACTGTCGAGCGGGCGCCCATTGCCAATCGCCCCGATGACCGTGCAGCCCTTGTCGTCTGACAGATGCACATCGTACCCCATCGAACGGATGCGGGCAATCACTTCTGAGACTTCGCGGGCACTGGCGCTCAAAGACATTGTAATGACCATAATTTCTTCTCCTAAAAGAACACAGTTCTTGGTAATTAGTTTTTAGTGATTGGTAAAATAGCAACGAGCAATGCGTAACGATTTAACGGTTTTGTTTCTCTCCAACCCCTAACCCCCGTTTTCTTCCAATGTACAAAAGGTGCCTCGATGCGCCGAGGCTCGACTCTTCCGTGCTTATCTCGTAAAGTAAATCTAGCCACAGTTGGCGACGCTCGCCTTCGAGACAATTGTAGCTCTCGTCTTCTGTCGATATCCCCGGCTCGACCCCCGCCACCACCAGTGTCTCGATGCCGGCTGCCTCGTGCAGTGGGGCGATCTCCGAGACCGTTGCAAAGTACCCTCGGAATCCGCCTCGCGGAAAGTAGACTGGGGCTCTGCCTATATCAAGTATGGAGCGCACTTCTGTCTGGCTCTCGATCCACTCCGGCATTTTCTTCATCAAGTCTCCCATGATGCCAAACCGGCTGATGAATGATGAGACAATCAGCCCGCCTTCTTTGACCCGGTCGACTACTTGCTTGAGGGCCTCTTTTCGATCTTCTTCCATCACCAGATGGTAGAGAGGGCCCATCAAGAGTGCCACATCGAAGCCCTTTTGTGTCACCTCAGCCAGGTTGCGTGCATCGGCCACGACCAGGCGCACCTGTTGCTCCAGCCCTGCATCGGCCAGATGCTGCCTGCACAGCTCGATTAGCCCTGTCGATTGATCGACAGCGGTAACTCGATATCCCCTCCTGGTCAATTCGACGGTATATCTTCCCGTCGCAGCTCCCACTTCCAGGATCGACCCTTGAGGGGGTAAATACGCGCTCAGATAGCGCCATGTCAGATCGTACTCGAGCTGGTGGCGCTCTAGACGAGTATGCTCCAATTCGGGATTGTTGTTGTAGTACTCGGCAATATCGGTTATGTCATCGATCATGTCGTTTCTCGGGTATTCTGACTTTGGCTCATTGAGCAAACAAAAAGAAGAGGGCGCTGAGCTTGTGCTCTGCGCCCTCTTTTAGCTTGCCAAAAGGCTTTGGGTCAACGGCTTACACCGGCAGAACCTCGCTCATCTCTGTGAGTTTCCCGTAGGTAAAATAAAAAAAGCCAAACCAGGCCCATCCATAAGTATTGGGGGCAGTTGTTTGGTTGGGAATGACAGAGTGATTGGATAACATCTTCTGCAAGACCTCTACACTATTGCGAACAGATTATCATAAGGTTGGTAAACTGTCAATAAGTACATGCTCGTTCGAATGCATATGCCTTGTTCGAATATAGTCAAACCTATTGTTCTCCGACTCGGAGAGCAAATCCAGCGATTGCCAAGCGCTTCTAAGGAGGAAAGCCCCTATCCAGTATCTTCCGACGCGGTAATCGATCCCATTGCTGCTCATCGGCAAGTTTTTCCAGTATGAGGGTGGCGATGGCGTCTTGCTGATCGGGTGGAAGGTGCCGGGCGGCAGCAATGGCTTTGTCACGAAGTACCATCATCATTAGCGTAAACTTAAGCGCAAAATCGAGCTACTTGGTTCCGAGTTTTTTGGTTATTAGTCTCTGGTATACAGCCGTGAGCCTGCCATTGTGCACAAAAAAAACTGATCACTGAAAACGGATCGCCAAGCGGTATCGATGCCTTAAGTTGACACCTATGCTGTCATCATAGTTTATCCTTACGAAGGTAACACGCAACCATGATAAACAGATTATTCCTCACACGCCAGCACATCGCGAGCCGCTGCCACCGCGCAGTGTGGGCAAGCTGAGGATGTAACACATGTCGCAGCTATTGGTGCCTGGTTCCCTGTTCTTTGGTGTCATCAATGTACTTCAGGCTGTTGTCCTCAAGCCACTCAACGGCGATTTTCTTCAGAGCATTGTCCCGGAACCTATACCAATCATCAGCCATGTTATGATAATGGAGGGTGTCCTTGAATCGGCGGAAGGCCCCTGAGCCATGTATTGCATTCAAGAATTGAAATCGTCGATCATCATCTCCAATGGTATAGCAGAATTCTTCCATGATAGCGTATTCGTGAACGTCGAACTTGCTGGGCAGCTTCAGGTAGTCGTCTGATGTCACAATGGCATGGACTTCCTCAGCAGCCTCTGGTTCCCACCCGGGAAGTGCTCGGGCATCGCCATCATGCTCTTCATCGTCTTCTGCTATTGGCTCATTTTCAACGTAGTCCAGATCTTCTTGGGAAACCGTGACGATGGCCCCCGTTTCCTTGTTGAGATAGGTAACAAACCCATCCATCATGAAGCTGAGTTCACCAACAATGCTGCGCAATGAAATTGTGGCTGACATACATCATTCCTCCTGTTTCAATTTTGGTGCTCCGTTCATCCCTCATAGGCCAGCGCGTCGCGCACGGCCACCCGCGATGCGGCGTAGGCGGGTTGCAGGCTCGACAGTGCCGCGAGGATGGCCGAGATGGCCAGCCACAGCAGTGCGCCCACAAGCGAGTACTGGAACGGGATCGGCTCGCCGCCTGTCAGCGCCATGCCGATGCCGGTTGCCAGCAGACTGCCAAAGGGGATGGCTGCCACTGCGCCCAGCAGCGCTCCGGTGATGCCTATCGCCACGCCCTCGGTGATCACGATGCCCCAGACATCCCGGTTTCGGGCGCCGATGGCCCGCATCACGCCGATCTCACGTGTCCTCTCGATGACGTTCAGGCTCATCATCCCCGCCAGGCTCAGACCGCCGATCACCCCCAGCAGGACCGCCATGCTCATCATCAGGGCAATCATCACCTTGACCACGAAGACGTACAGGGTGCGCATCTGCGCTCCATTGAAGACTGCTCCGACGGGGACCCCGCCATTCCGGAGCTCATCGGCTGCGGTCTGCATGATCTGCGATTGCATGTCTGTGTCCCGCGTGCTGGTGGCGGCAGCCACATAGTTGGCCCGCCCCAGCGTCCCATTCAGACGGCCAAAGGTATCGATGGGCACATACACCGCCCCCCGGCTGAACTGGTCATTACCCGCCACGATGGTGACGCCTACGACCTGCCAGGTGTTGCGCCGGCCGTTCACTTTCAGATCGATGCTGTCCCCCGCATGCAGATAGCCCACCGACGGCAGCGCAGCGCCGCTAACGACAACAACACGGTCATCACCCGGCCGCAGCCAGCGCCCTTCGACCAGGGTAGGGCGAACAAAGGCTGTGCCGGGCGGCACCGCGTAGACAGACACCTCGCCGAGTGGTTTGCCCGCGCCATCGTAGAATTGACCGACGGATAACATCCAGGTCTCGACATCACTCACGCCGGATACCTGCATTGCTTTGCGCTCCAGGCGGGCCGCCGGGGCGGGCTCGCCGAGGGCTATGGCGAAGTCGAAGCGGAACAGATCGGCCATGCGCAGCGCCTGGGCTATCATCGAGCCGCGCAGGCTGACGATGCCGATGAACATCGCCCCGGCTACCATCAGTGCCAGCAGCGTCAGGATGAGCCGCCCGGTGCGGCGCATGGTGTTGCGGAAGGAGAGCATCAACGGGCGCGGCAGTCCCAAGCTCCGCTCGCTGAGCCGGCTCAGCCGGCCTGACCGCTGGGGTGCTGTGATGCCATAATCGGCGAGTGCATCGTGGACGGTCACCCGTGCGCCGCGCAGCACCGGAACGAGCGAGGTCACCGCCGGAAGCGCCAGCGCAAGAGCACCCTGAATGGCGATCACAGCTGGGGAAACATCGAGCCTTGCGATGGTGAGATTGCTCACCCCGCCAAACCAGATGACGAGCCCCCACGAGCCCACAATCGCCAGGGGCACCGCGACCAGGAAGGCCAGTAGGCCATAACCAAGCACCGTTGCCAGGTAGAGTTCCACCACGTCGCCGCTGCTCGCGCCAATGGCCTTCATCATGCCGATCTGGCGGGTCTGCCTCATGAGGATGGCTGAGATGGTGTTGGTGATGAGAAACCCGCTCAGGAACACCGCGAAGGCGCCGACCGACGAGAGCGTGAGAGAGATAACTTCGGCGTTGCTGGCTGCAAACGGCTTGACCTCGGGGACAGCGCTGAAGACCACATAACCCTGGCGTTCGATCCAGTCGGTAAGCCGGGCTGCCTGATCTTCTTTGTCGATAGTCTCTTCTGCCAGAGAAACGTAAAGCTGGTTGTAGTGCCGATCCCCCGTCAGTCCCTGAAGGGCTTCGACCGACACATACCCGGTGGCGGTCTGGGTGTACCCGGCGGGCCCGGCCGTCAGGTCGTACACCACCCCGGATACGCTGAGGGTCTCGATGCGCCCATCGGCCAGCTCGATGCGCGCAACATCGCCCGGCGCGAAATCCGTCACCATGCCGATGCTGCGCTCCAGCACGATGGTGCGAGGGCTGGTCGGGAATGCTCCCTCGATCAGCGATAACTGCCCGATCTGTTCCTGCCCCGGGTGTTCCAGGGCAACAAACCGCAGGCTGATCCACCTGTCGTCGCCAACCATCAGGCTGGCATCAACCGCCGCCCGGCCTTCAGCTGCGGCCACTTCCGGCATGGCCTCGACGGCATGGATCAGGTCTTCGTCGAACGGCGAAAGGGAGAGGATGATGTCGGCCGGGTTGGAGGCAGCAAGCCCGGCCTGTATCTCATGGTCGATGATATACTGGGCGTTTCCGACCAATCCAAAGGTGAAGACGCCCACGGCCAGGGCCATCACCACCAGCCCGGTGCGGGTCTTGTTCTCGGCCAGATCGCCAAGGACTTTGTGCCAGCGAGGGTTGAGCATAGTAGTGCTCCAATGTGGATGGGATCGCCGTCAGACGGATTGGCAATAGTGGTTCACCTGTGCGACGTTCCCTACAAATGCAGCGCCTCTCGAATTGCAGCGCGCCGCATTGAGTGAGCTATTCGGGCAACTTCCTCAGGGGAGTAGGGCGCCCGCGCTTCGAGCCACCATCTGATGAACCCAAACTGAGCCACAGCAATATAGTTGGCAAGCAGATCGAGAGGAATGTCGCTCCGGGCTTCGCCAAATACTTCCTGAAGGTTATCCAACAAATGAGAAGCTATTTGCTCATGCAGCCCCAGTGAAATCTCCGGCCAGGCAGGCCCTCGTTTCATCATCGGATACACTGTGCGGTTTTTCGTCAGTTCTTCGAAGAAGATTGCCGTCCCGGCGGAAGGCTCCGGCGCCAGCACATCCTCCTTTGATGTCGAGTTGACCGGCAGTTCCTGCCGATTGACCGACGGTTCCTACCCGATGACCAGCGGTTCCTGTCTGATGACCAACAATGGTTCTACACAAATGGATGGGGCAAATTGAGCATTTGTCGTCTTTCTATTACATAAAAATGTGCCAGGTTGAGGCTCCCAAACCGGTTTCTACCCTGGAACTCTGTGTTGACCCTCTTTAATTGTTGTCTATCCGGTCTGTCTGCCCAGTCGACGCGGCTTCCCGATAACCTAAGTAAGCCCACAAGTGCTCGATCTGCTCCCGGTTCAGCCGGTAGTCCCTCTGCAACGTCTCTTCGATGGCTTCCGACTGGTCGGCCGCTGCCCGCAGCCAGTCCAGGATTGTATCTTCCTTGATCCCTTTGATGCGCGCGATGTGGCTGATGCGCGCTCCTCGGGCCAGCAGCGCCAGGGCCTCCAGGATCGTCTCGCGCGGGACTTGTTTGCGATAGAAAATTGTGCCTACCGTCTCGGTGAAAGTCTGTCCGCAGGCAAGACATCGATATCGCTGGGCACCACCTTTAGTCTTACCAAAGCGAACGATCTGAGCCGCGTCGACGTCACTGTGTAATTCACAATCCGGATTGGGGCAGGACGGCCCATTTTGAGAGCGCTGACCACCACCGTCGGGGTTCGGGCCGACGCCGGCATCATCCGGTATCCGTGTTCTCAGCTTGAGCAGGACATCACGGGCGATCTCGACTAATGGGCGATCTTCCTGGTATTCTACCTCTTCAGGCACTTCGATGCCTTGGCGGGACAACAACTCTACAGCATCAAGGCGATTGCCGTGTTCTGTTGCCGGGTGTTGGGCTACTATCCTCAACAACTCGATACCAGCCGGATGGTTCTCACTGTCCAGCATCACCATGGCCACGCCGACGAATAGCCGAAGAATGCCTGTAACATTTTGCATCTTCACATGAATCTCCAGGCCTTCACACAAGCAGCGATATGCTGTGTCGTCTTCACCCAGATAGTGATGGGCCACGCCCAACCACTTCAGCGCCGCAGACATGTGCAGTAGTTCAGTGGACGGACGCAGCAGTGTCAGCGCTGCCTGACAATGGGCAACTGCCTGCTCGAAGCGACCTTGCCACACACTGATTTCGCCCAGATTGATCAAGATGCCGGCATTGAGATAGACATTATGACCTGCTTCCTCGTTTGCCAACAGCGCTTGCTCACAATAGCTCCTGGCGGTTGGTAGATCCCGCATCCGAAGATACAGAATACCTAAACTGTCGAGGAAATAGGCTACATCCTGGCGAATACCCTCTTCACGGCAAAATGCCAGCCCATCCTCTAGAGCTTCCTTGGCAGCCTGGTAATCACCCATCTGAAAACTCGTGATGCCCAGGTTAAGCAGCTGCGAGAAATATCCTTGCCGCTGCCCCAGTGTGCGAAAGATCGCCAGACTTTCGCGGAAAGCCTCCTGAGCTGCACTGTGAAGCCCGGCTGTGGACTGAGTCACCCCCAAGATATTGAGCGCAACTGCTAATGATTTGCCTGTTTCCTGTTGGCGTAGAATCTCGACTCCTTGTTGAGCATACTGCTGAGCCTCCACTATCTGCCCAAGGCGTGTCTGAAATCCGGCACGGTGTACCAGCAACCGGCCACAGACAAACTGCTCTTCAGATGTTTGTTCAGGCTGCAATCCCTCGATCGCCAGGGTAAAGAAATCGTAAGCTTGCTGGAACCAGCCGCGTGCTTCGTGGAATTTTGTCAATGGTCTGATAGTACGGTCGATTGCCTTCGTGTCTCGGTAGGCTACCGCTCTCTGCCAGACTGCCCAAATGTTACCTAACTCGCCATATATCGCATCGATAGCAGCTCGATATTCTCCCCTTTCTCCCTGATCTTCTTGCTTCTGAAGAAAGTCAACATAGTAGACAATGTGGGCCACCTGTGCCTGCTGCTGCGCTGCGGGATCGCGACACAGAATCTCCTCCGCGTACTGCCGCACATTCTCATGGATGTCGTAGCGGGCGATTGTGTTGTCTTCAGACATGCTCACCCGCAGTAGCGACTTGGCGATCAGCCCGCTCAGCATGATCAGATCAGCGTTAGCCACCTTCTGGGCCGCATCGAATGTGAAGCCGCCGCTGAAAACCGACAGGCGGGGGAAAACCTGCTGCTCCTCAGGCGTCAGCAAGTGCCATGAGTGATCGAAAACAGCTCGCAGGCTGCGGTGACGCTCCGGCACATCCTGTCGATTGGTGTCCAGCACATCCAGGCTTCGCTCGACCTCGGTGACGATCTGAGCGCACGAAGCCGCCGGCAGCAGCGCCGCCGCCAGCTCGATACCCAGGGGCGATCCACCCAGGAGGCGACACATCTGAACAACGGCGGTCTCCTGCCCTCGTATGGCGAAGTCATGCTGCTGCTGCCTGGCCCGCTGTACGAAACAGGCGATTGCATCGTAGCATTCCAGTTTGTCGGCCTGGTCTGCTTCCTCAGGGGGCAAGGACAGTCCATCAACCCTAAATGCCCACTCGTCTCGCAGATCGAGCTTCTCACGCGAGGTCACGATCACCTTGACATCCGGCGCGCTGTGCAGGATGCCGGTGACCAGGTTGGCGCTATCGACAAGATGCTCAAAGCTGTCCAATACCAGCAACAGTTCCTGCCCGGCCAACTGCTCGAACAACTGCTCGCGGAGCGGCGTCGTGCCCGAAAGCTGGATGCCAACTGCTTCGGCAATGGCCGTGACGATGAGCGCGGGCTCGGTGGTTGAGACCAGCGACACATGCCAGGCGCCGTTGATGAACTCATGCGCATGCCGGGCTGCCAGCTCCTGGGCCAGGCGCGTCTTGCCAATGCCGCCAGGCCCGACCAGGGTGATCAGGCGGCGGTTGGTATCGTATATCCATTGGGTAAGACGGTCCAGATCGGCCTGTCGCCCAACAAACTTTCCCGGCGCAGGCGGCAGATTATGCCGTCTGTCCATACGGACTTTCCGGATGCGCTCATGCAAAGCCACAGTCTCGGCACTGGGTGGCACACCGAGCTCCTCCTCGAGCGCCTGACAGCAAACCTTGTAATGTGCCAATGCGTCATTGTACTTCCCCTGACGGGCCAGAAAGAGCATCAACTGCTGGTGGAAGGTCTCGTGCCACGGCTCCATATCCAGTGCCTGCCGGATGAGATCGGCGGCGCGCTTCCACTGGCCCGTCAGGGTATAGTGATCGGCAAGCCGCTCTATCCCGGAAAGCAGCAGCGATTGGTAGCGTCTGCGCTCCTTGCTCAACCAGTCTCCCATCTCAGGGCTGTCATCGGCATGGTGTTCTCCGAGGAACTGCCCCCGGTACAGCTCGATCGCCTCCTCCAGCCGGGTGGCATCTGTCTCCGGCTTTTCCAGCGCCTCGCGGAACACTGCCACGTCCGATCGGCACGGGCGCGCTGTATCGAAAGCGATAGTTTGAGATGTCACAATGAGATAATCCGGCAGAAGCTTCTGAATATTGTGCAGCGCCAGGCTGAGACTGGCCCTGGCTCGGCGGTCGGGCTTTTCGCCCCACAGCAGGTGGCCCAGCTTCTCGCGGGTGTGGGCATGCTCTCCCTCCAATGCCAGATAACAGGCCAGAAGCAGAGCTTTTCTCGAGACAAAATCGGTGACCGGCTTCCCGTCCAGGGTGATCAACGGAGGGCCTAATAAAGTGAGTTCCAGCATCGATACCCCCATGCGCTGACAAAGGTGTGTTGCCAGTTAAGACTTGGTTAATAGTCACTATTGTATCATACGTTGGGATAGCGTTTTCTGCCTTGCGTAGATGGGTAAGAGAGCGCTCCCACAGAATCGCTATAAGGGGTGTTCGTCCAGGTTGTTCTATTCATGCATCAACCAGTGCTTCCATACAACAGTCTTGTGTTGAGGTTCACAGATGTGAGCGCGGAGATTGGCTTATCGTGCCAACTAAAGCGGCCAACCTCTTGAGCCTGCGGACACATTGACAACAGGATGAAGACAAGAGAGCTGAGGCAGGTGGATATCATCGCTCCGGCTGCCTGTCTGTTGCTTCGGTTCGCCTATTCCTGGACAGGCCTATCGACCTGCCCGGAGCAGGTGTGCTTAGCCCGGTTGGAAGATGATTTAGAGAAAGGAGAAGCTGCCCTAACAATCTTGTTAGAGGAATGGCGATTAAATAACCTTCCCATTTTGAGTCTGCAATCAAGACCGTAAATGTGGAAGTTCATAAATGCTCATTCCTAAATGTTGATAGATGTTCAAAGTAACAAGAAATCAATGAGGAGAATCAAAACATCATGATCAGTATCATGAGGAAAAGATGGTTAGCCATCACAGTTGCAGTTGTCACCGTTGCTTTGCTGGTAGTGACCATGCAATCTGCCCTTGCCGCGAGTCGGACGTGGCAGTCAATGGAAGGCGACACTGACTCTGCTGGTACCTGGCCGGATGGACAATCATATGGCACCGAAGGAATTGGTGTTCCCAATGACAGCTACCACATAAACATGGGCCATTGGAACAAAGCGTCACAGGGTCCCATAAGCATGACCTTTGATGATGCATCAGCAACAAATGCTTATCAGATCACTGAGTGGGCAGATCCGGTGCCCTCGGGCAGTTCGTTCGACTTCTCGACCTCGACCTCTGTAGTGGCCTGGAACGGTTCAGAATGGATATGGAGCACCGAGGACCAAGAAAGCGATGATGGGGACGATGAAGATGATGGGGTGTACGAGAGCGAGGCCTCAAGTAACTTCCATGCACCGGCTGCCTATCCCAGTTTTGTGCAGGGCTGCCATTGGGGTCAGTGCACATGGGACACCACCAATGATGGTTATGAGAACGCAGGTATACCCTATCCCATCCGGGCCCGTGATATCACGAACCTGAATTCCACTTTTGGTATCGGGGTTGACGCAAATGCCGATAGCGGCGTATGGAATGCAAGCTTCGATATTTGGCTCGATACCGGTACGCGGCTCATTCAACCAGGGTGGACCAACCAGTATCCTCCCGATGGCCAACCGGACATGCCCTATGAAGACTATGTCGGTTGGCCGATGATGCCCGGTTTCCCAGGCGCTCTCATGCAATATGATGAGGATGACCAACGAGGCCAGAATGATGGTGCCGAGATCATGATCTGGATGAACAATCGAGGCTATGGTCACGGTGATGGTAATCCCATAAGACCGGCCGGCACCGCCGCAGGCATGATAGGTACCGCTGTACCCATTGCTATTCCTGGCGATCCTGACGCAAAATGGGATATCTGGGTTGGGCGATCCGGCGCGGCGGGCTATCCCAATTGGAACGTCATTTCTTACGTCAAGGTAAACGACATCAACGGAGCAAACCCCAACACACTATCGATGAACTTTGACGCGAATACATTTATCCAGCATGCCATCAGCTTGAACAACTGCCCAACCGTATCGGGCAGGGAAGGCAATCCGAATGGTGCAGTTTGTGTCCATCCTGATTGGTGGCTCACCTCGGTTCAAGCCGGCTTTGAGATATGGGACAAGGGTGCTGGCCTTTCAGTGACTGAGTTCAGCGTTAAGCCGAATATCAATACGGACCAAAACACTGCGAAGGTTGATACAGGCTTCACTTATACTGGCACTGATGGCGTGACGGTTCCTCTTATCCACTGGATCCAGAAGTTCGTGCTTAGATACGAGACAGCCTGTGACACAAGCACTGTTACAGCTACGATCAGCGACAACGATCCGAACACAACCGAAGAAAGAGTATACAATTTGGTCAAGGTGGCGGATAATGTCGATGGTCAAATAGATCTGTGGGCAGTTCGTGCTGGGCCGGTTTTCGACCTGCACAATCTTGCTGATGCTACCATCCCAGGAGTGTCAACAGTCACCTTCACCACCGGTTGTGGAACGCCGGAGGTCGTCGACATCTACATCGACCCCAGCGGTGTGGTGGTCAACAC
>JAFGLD010000283.1 GCA_016928235.1 Anaerolineae bacterium
ATTCCCTCAAAGCATTCCGGACGCTGCCCTGGAGAAGCATGTTCTTTTGCATTGACGTAGCCCACAAATATCTCGCTTTTTGTCACAACTCAATGAACCATCCCGGTTTCTCTTGCCAAGAGTTTTCCCTGCTTTTTTGAGAAGATACAAGTTTTTTGCTTAAGTTGATGTTTATGGATCAAAGACCTGCAAGTAGCTCCGGGATCTGTTCCGGGTGTTGGGCCACCTTCACGCCGACCTGTTCCAGTGCCTTGATCTTGCTGTCGGCTGTGCCGGTTGTGCCTTCTATGATAGCCCCGGCATGTCCCATGCGCTTATTGGGAGGAGCTGTCCTTCCGGCGATGAAGGCAACGATGGGCTTGGTCATCGTCTCAGCAATGAAGCGAGCAGCTTCCTCTTCGTCGGTGCCGCCTATCTCACCGATCATGACAATTTTCTCTGTCACCGGATCGTCTTCGAACATGGCCAGCACATCGATGAAGCCGGTCCCAATGATCGGATCGCCACCGATGCCCACACAGGTGGTTTGCCCCATGCCGTGAGTGGTCAACGCATAGACAACCTCATACGTGAGCGTGCCGGATCGCGAGACGACGCCGATATTTCCTGGCATTGCGATGTGACCCGGCATGATGCCAACCTTGGCTTCTTGTGGTGTCAGCAGCCCGGGGCAGTTTGGCCCCACCAAACGAATGCCTTTTTGCTCCAGGATCACGCGTACTTTGATCATATCTAAGACCGGGACACCTTCAGTGATGGCTACAATTAGCGGAATACCCGCGTCGGCGGCCTCTAAGATGGCATCGGAGGTATAGGATGCCGGGACATAGATGACCGAGCAGTTGGCTTCGGTGGCTTCCACGGCTGTCTTGACCGTGTCAAATACTGGGATCTTTCCAACCCACTCGCCGCCTTTGCCGGGGGTGACCCCACCAACGATGTTTGTTCCATAGGCAATGGCCTGCTCGGTATGAAAAGCGCCTTCCCGGCCTGTAATGCCTTGTACAATCAATCTGGTATCTTTGTTAACAAGAATGCTCACGGTCTTCTCTCACTTTTCAGACGTGCTACGCGCAGCTTCGACAGATTTCTGGGCGGCCTCTGCTAATGTGGTTGCGGTGATCATGTTAGCCTGGGCCAGAATAGCGCGGCCCTCTTCATCGTTGGTGCCTACCAGCCGGGCGACCATCGGCACGCTGGTGTGGACCTCATTCAGGGCTGACAGAATACCCCGGGCGACCTCATCGCAGCGGGTGATGCCGCCAAAGATATTGAACAGAACTGACTTGACATTGGGATCGGCCAGGATGATCCGCAAGGCTGCGGCAACCTTATCTGACTTAGCCCCTCCGCCGATATCGAGAAAATTGGCAGGCGATCCTCCGAATAGCTTGGTCATATCCATGGTTGCCATCGCCAAACCTGCCCCATTGACCATACAACCGATCTCGCCATCGAGCTTGACATAATTTAGATCGGACTGGCGGGCCAGTGTCTCAGCGGGGGCTTCCTCGTCTGTGTCGCGCATCTCGGCCAGCCTGGGGTGTCGAAAGAGGGCATTATCATCCAATGTCATTTTTCCATCGAGGGCTAATAACTGGTCACCATTGATTACAACCAGCGGGTTGATCTCGGTCATGGAGGCGTCACTGTCTTCGTAGCACTTGTATAGCGCGCCGGCGATTTGGACAAACTGTTTCCACAGATTCCTCGGCAGGCCAATTTCACTGGCGATGTTTCGAGCCTGGTAGTTAAGCAATCCGAGGTGCGGGTCGATATGTATGCGGATGATCTTCTCGGGGGTTTGGGCGGCCACCTCCTCAATGGCAATACCACCGGCGGACGATGCGATCATCACTGCGCGACGCGCTGTCCGGTCAATCGTTACGCCGAGGTAGATTTCGGTCTCAATCTCGACAGCCGGATCGACCAAGACTTTCTTGACAATCAATCCTTTGATGTTCATTCCAAGGATAGCTGTAGCGTGTTTCTTGGCTTCTTCCGGGTCACGAGCCAGTTTGACGCCGCCGGCTTTTCCACGCCCGCCGGCCAGAACCTGGGCTTTTACGACAACCGGCCCACTGATCTCTTCGGCGATGGTGAAGGCCTGGTTGGCAGTTGTAGCTGTCTGGCCCTGCGGAATGGGAATGCCATATTCGGCAAAACGGAATTTCGATTGGTACTCATGGAGCTTCATGTTGACTCCTGGAAGAGGGGGGAGTATGTGCGTCTGTGTTATATCCTTTCCCATTATAACTGCCTGCTTGTGGCAGATCAAAAGTATGCCTGGCGCGCCGGTTGTTATAGCTTGTCAGATAATACTTCGAACAAAGTCAGCGTCTCTTGTAAGTGCGGAAGTTGTCCGGAACGTTTTCTGAAATGCTATAGATAATCTGCCGCACAGCCATAACGATGGGTTTAGGAATGAGAATTGATAAACTTACCCGTTCATAGTTGTTATTGCAGGCTCAACCGGGAAAGTTGTTTAATCACCATCCCTTACTGACAATACCTGTGATTAGGCGTATTGGGTTGCCCCTCATGACTCGTCACGTTGTAGTATAATAGGCACAACTAAACTCACGATTCATCAACAGGGTTATTTCTGCCATGGTGTTTGAACAAGAACTTGACCTTCTGATCCGTTCCAGTTATCCCATTATTTACATCCCGACGCCGGAAGAGGAGCGCGCGGAGCAAATGATTGCTTATGTGGCGCAAAGCGGCACGCCGGCACGCGGTCTCCACCTGTGGGATTTCATCGATGGCTTTCAGGGGAGTGGGGTAGGGCGGAATAATCCCGTCCAGGCGCTGAATGAGATCGAGAAGGCCAACCCGGATAGCCCGGCCTTGTTTGTCATGCGGGATTTGCACCGATTCCTGGACGATGTCCAGGTCGCGCGCAAGCTGCGTAACCTGGCCCGCCATTTGCGCAACAGCCGCAAGACGCTTATCATCCTGTGCCCCTCGATGCGCATCCCGGCCGATCTGGCTGAAGAGATTACCGTCCTCGACCTGCTGCCGCCGTCGGTGGACGAGATTCGGCAGGAGCTGGAGACACTCCTGGAGCAGGTCAAAGTGGTTCTTACACCAGGTGGGCAAGACGCGCTGATCAAGGCTGGCCAAGGGTTGATGATGACGCGGATCAGACTGGCGCTGGCACGCGCAGTTGCCAGTTATGGCCGCCTGGACGAACGAGCCATTCCGCTTATGTTGGAAGAGAAGAAGCAGCGTATCCGGCAGACGGAAGTGCTGGAATTCTGGCCGACTGCTGAGACGATGGAGGATATCGGCGGGCTGGATATCCTCAAGCGATGGCTGGAGCAGCGCGCGGCGGCGCTGACAGCTGAGGCTCGTGACTATGGCTTACCCAACCCCAAGGGCATCCTGCTGGTCGGCATTCAGGGGACGGGCAAATCTTTGTCGGCTAAGGCGACCGCCAGCTTGTGGCAGCTCCCGCTTTTGCGCCTGGATGTCGGCCGACTGATGGGTGGTTTGGTCGGCGAGAGCGAGGCCAAGACGCGCGAGATGATCCGCATCGCCGAGGCAATGGCACCTTGTGTGCTGTTCCTCGATGAGTTGGATAAGGGGTTTGCCGGCCTAGGGAGCAGCTTCGTGGGCGATTCCGGCACATCGGCCAGGGTCTTTGGAACTATCCTGACCTGGATGGAAGAGAAAACCTCCCCTGTGTTCATCGCGGCGACGGCCAACTCAGTCGAGTCTCTACCGGCAGAGGTGCTTCGCAAGGGGCGGTTCGACGAGATATTCTTCATCGATCTCCCCAGTGAGCGCGAGCGCCGGGAGATTTTCGAGGTTCACTTGGGCAAGGTGCGCCCCAACCGTCTCCGCGAGTTCAACCTGGAGCATCTGGCGTTCCAAAGCGAGGGCTTCAATGGAGCAGAGATCGCTCAGGCGGTGTACGATGCCATGCACATCGCTTTCGAGCAGCGCCGTGAGTTCGAGACCGAAGATATTCTGCGAGCTATGTCGCTGATTGTGCCGCTTAGCAAGACGGCTGGGGAGCACATCGCGCGGTTGCAGGAATGGGCAATCAGCGGTCGTTGCCGTCCAGCCAGCTCGGATGCAGCGCAGGCTGGGCTGATGGGCCAGCTCTTTGGCGCTGCCAGCCTGCCGGGATAACAGGGAGTGTTAGAGTCCAATTGCTTGACATTGGCGTGCAAAATCAGTAACGTTAGCATGAATGAATATCAGAGTATATGATCAGTTTTGTTGTAGGGAGGTCTGGTATGTCGCATTTTACACGGGTACAAACGCAGTTGAAAGACATCGAGATGGTCAAGCGAGCCTTGGAGGATCTGGGCCATACAGTAACGTCAGGTACAGTACATGGCTATCAGTCTCAAAAATCCCAGGCTGATCTGGTTGTCCGGCTAGATGATCGTTACGATGTTGGCTTTCGGCAAGAAGGTGGCAGCGTCAGTATGATCGCCGATCTGTGGGGCTCGAAGGTCAATGCTCAGGATTTCATCAAGCAAGTTTCGCAGCGTTATGCTTATTTGACTGTTGTTGAGCAGACTGCCGGCCAGGGCTGGCAGGTTGTGGCCGAGGAAACGCAGGCTGACGGCAGTGTCCGTCTTGTCATGCAGCGATGGACATAAGCATCTGACCGGTAATCTATCATTGGTAGTTGTGTTGTGAGGATATTTGATGTCCAAGAAACAGGAAATCGAGTTTGTGATCAAGCCGGATGGCACAGTCGAGGAGCGAGTGACAGGAGTTGCCGGTCCGGCTTGTGAGAAGATCACAGAAGATATCGAACGCGCTTTGGGAGATATTGTCTCGCGCGATCATTCGACAGATTACTACGATCAATCTCAAGGGGCCGATGAAACGGTGCCAACCCATACATAGTTCATCTGCATGATAATGGGACTTTTGCGATGTCTGTTCCAGACAAAAGCAATGACCAGATGGAACACTTACTGCCTGTTGAGGTAGAAGTCTATGTCAACCCGGATGGCTCGGTGACATTTGCCGATCTGGAAGCCGATATGGTATCGGTTGCTCGCAAGCTGGACCCGGGCTGGATGGTGCCGCCGGTTCCATCGACGGCACAGAGTGCGATTGGTAGAAAAGGCGGGGTGATGGGAAAAATCGAACATCTATGGGCGACAATTGTCCAGATTGTCCGAGATCAGGTGTCGATCATCGTCATGCGTTGTGAGGTCAGCCGTCTCAAGATCAAAAATTATGATCGATTAGTCCGGACGGTCGAAGGACTGCGCCGCGCGTTGGATACACAGAAGCGGGCCCTCGATGATCTATACCTCCAGCTTTCCGATCGAGATGAGCAGATCAAAAAGCTGCAAGGCGAGTATGCGTCTCTCCAGCAGCAGCGGCTGCAGTCTGAAGCGGATTCGCTGGCTGCCGAGCGTTTGGATGTGTTCAAGCGTGTCCAGGCCATTGCTGTCCAGCTCCCTACACTGCGAACTGCCATCGATGATGGCGCTGATGTTGCTGCTCGTGATGTGCTTGATTTGCTGGCCCCCTTCAATGAAATGCTGCGCGACTTTGGCTTCGAGATGATTGGAGAAGCCGGTGCGCAGGTGCCTTATGACCCCAATCGCCATCGCCCGGTGGGCCGGGGCGCGCGTGCTGTGAAGGCTGATGACCGGGTACGGGTTCGATATGTAGGATATCTGTACAAGGGACAGGTTGTTTGCAAGGCCGAAGTGGTTTGCGTTGAGCAGCCTGAGATGGTGGCTGAAGGGTAGGGGGATTGGATTTCACTCGATATTTTTACTGCTGTTCACTCTGGCTGGGGTTTGATTGTTTGTTTCAAATTTACAAGTCATGGTTGATCCTTTCGTTTCGATGATCGTGTGTGATGAAGAAAATAGCAATTGATTTTGGAACCACCAACACTGTCGTGGCAGTGTGGCGCGAAGCCAGTAATGCCCCGGAGACAATTCGTCTGCCGGGGCTATCTGCGCCCGGCGAGGAAGGTCTCCCACCGCTTGTGCCCTCATTGTTGTATGTCACAGATGGCGCCAATGGTGATGTGAGTGTCGGCCACTCAGTGAGAGCCGGTGGGTACGACGTTCAGGGTGACGAGCGTTTCTTCGCGTCTTTCAAGCGCGGCATAGCTGCCACCAATCGCCCCCTGGCGCGCTTGATCGAAGACTCTTCGTGGGACGAGGCTCGGGTCGGATCGGTATTTCTGCAGAGGGTGTTAGAGGCTGTCCTGGCTCAGGAGGGGGATGAGATCGATGAACTGGTCCTGTCGGTGCCCATCCAGAGCTTCGAGCGTTATCTGAAGTGGCTACGTGATGAGGCTGTCGCTGCCAACCGGGTTGGACAGCGTCTGCGAGTGGTCGACGAGAGCACAGCGGCTGCGCTGGGTTACGAGGTCCGAACGCCGGGAGATCTGATCCTGGTTTTCGATTTTGGCGGCGGCACATTGGATGTATCGCTGGTGCGGATGCCGATCGCCGAGGAAGGCAGTGGTGTCGTCCTCGAGATGAGTAAATTCGGAGCGGGCGAGCGATTGATCGGCGATGGCTATGTCGAGGCGCGGGTGATCGCCAAGGCCGGCCGGGTGCTCGGCGGTGATGATATCGATCACTGGCTGCTCGATGAGCTGTTGGTTCGCAATGAAGTAAGCCGCAAAGATGTGGGTGACGCCTATTCTCAGTTGAAGCTGGCGGTCGAGGCAGCCAAGATTCGCTTGTCCGCGCATGAGAGTGCCGAGATTAGCGTTTTTGACCCGGATACCTATCGAACCTACCGCGCGACGCTGACACGCACCCAGTTCGAGGAACTGTTGGATCGTCAGGAGTTCTTCAGCGCGATCCAGAAGACGGTTGATAAGGTGTTGAGAGGTGCACGAACCAGGGGTATCTACCCGGAGGATATTGGTGCTGTTTTGATGGTGGGAGGCACATCTCTCATCCCGTCTGTCAGACGCATGGTGCGGACGATATTTGGCAGCGAGCGTGTCTTGGAGCACAAGCCGTTCGAGGCGGTGGCCCACGGTGCGTTGGGGTTGGCAGTCGGGCTAGGCGTGGATGATTTCCTCTATCACTCCTATGGTGTGCGGCACCTCAGCCCGATCACCGGCCGGCACGAATGGGAAGAGATCATTCCTGCCGGGATACGCTATCCGTTGGATGAGCCGGTCAAGCTGGTGCTGACCGCCTCACGTGATGGTCAGGAGGCGCTTGAACTGGTCATTGGTGAGGTCGAAGAGAGCGCAGGGGGGATCACCGAGGTCATGTTTGGTGACCGGGCCATTTTGATGGTCGAGGGTGGTCTTGAACTGCGCCGGGTCGTTCCTCTCAACGAGGAGGATGGGGCCCGAACGGTTGCTTTTCTCGATCCCCCAGGCAAGGCTGGAGAGGATCGGGTAGAGGTTGTCTTTGATGTCGACCAGAACCGGACGCTCCGAGTCACCGTATTGGATATGATGACCAAAAAAGAGATCCTGCGCAGTGTGCCGGTCGTCGAGTTGCACTAAGAAGGCGTGACTTCTGAACGCTGAGGATGAATCTGTCATATAAACTCGAAAATGAGCCATCGAAACCTGAAAACAAACGGCTGCGAACCGGCTTTGGGGGGGCACCCGGCATTGACTGGGATGGAACCGGCCCTGAGCCGCGAGTTTGGGCCGCTCTATGGACTTTTCAGGATCAATGGGTTGGAGGCACCTGCTGTCCCAGAGCGTCGTCGCCCGCTGGTGGTGCTGGCGGAACGCGATCCTGATACGGCGCAGCTGGTCTACCTTCTTGCCGAGTCCAATGGCTACCATGTCAAAATGATCGATAATGGGACGCAAGCCTGGCAAATGATTCAGATGTATATCCCCGATCTGTTGGTGACCAATATCCAGCTTGTAGGTATGGAGGGATTGGGGATAATCCGGCGTGTTCGCGCGGCTCAGAACGTCAGGCTGCGCACGCTGCCTGTTTTGGTGATGGATGTTCACCACCGCCATCAGGATGTGATGGCGGCTTTTCAGAGCGGCGCGGATGATTACCTGGAGATGCCCTACGACCGGAGAGCCATGTTGCGCGGCTGGCAGCGACTGCTGACGTTGCGCCGCCTGCCATCACCATTGACCGCGCTCCAAAACGAAGATGTGATGATCCGCCAGGTGGCTCTTTCCGATTTGCTGGGGCGTCGTCCTGATGGGCTGGTCGAGGGATTAAGTGAATACCTGTGGCACCCCGATCGGACACTGAAGACTACCGTGTGTTGGGCGCTTCGACGGTTAGGAACGGAGGCCGCGTTGGCTGTACTGGAGCGCCATCAACAGATGCTACGGCAGTGTGCCAGTGGGATGTGAATACTTGTTGATGTAGACTTCAATCGGAAATAACTGAATAACTGAGTTATGCGTAACACGCCTGTTGCCGATAAAGTCTTATATAGCAAAGCTTGCAATCATTTGTTGCTCGTATGCGACAGATCATGTATCACTTTCTTCCATAATGTAAAACACTTGAGCATCGACTCTTAGACATAAGCCATATTCCAAAAGATATGCCAATGTCAGATTTTGAGCCCAGTGGTCTGGAGCCGCAGATTGGCGGCAAGCAACTGCAATCTCGCCTGACGGGCTACGAGCCCTCACTGGGAGGCGAGCGCCGGTTCGATTCCAATATTTGGGGTAGATTGATCGATCTGCGATGGCATTCCAAAGAGGCACTGATTGCCGGCCTGACGACTGCTTTGTGCGAGTTGTACGCCGGCATTTTGATCCAGGTCATGCCCGAAGGCTCGGTTTTTAATGAGCACTTGGAGGGCGGAGTAGTCTGGGCCGGCCACTATACACCGGAGCAGAGAGCTGCGGCTGCCCAGTCTTTAGGTTTGATCGGAGCACGGCGTGGCCCTGATCTGGCTACTTCTCTGGTGGAGCCCTTGATCGGGCGGCTGGTGCCCTACGAGGACGAGCAGGTGCGTGTCGAAGCTGCTCGCGCATTGGGATTGTTGGGAGATGCACGCGCAGAGCAGCCCCTGATCAAAGTGATACCCGGTGGAAGTTGGCGGCTGCGCATGGTCGCTATTCAGTCGTTGGGCCAGGTTGGACGGCTGGAGGCATTCGCCTTTTTGGTCGATCTCCAGGAGCACGGCGAAACCCTCAATGAAAGCCTGGAAGCCATGAAGGCACTGGGAATGTTGGGTAGTCATTTAGATGGCCAGCCTCATGTTCAGATTTTCGATGGGCTCATGCGGGTGTTCATACGAGGAGATGGCTTGCAGCGATGTACAGCTGCGTGGGCCCTGGGGGCGTTGGGAAATCCACAGGCCCTCGATCCGCTGCTCCAGGCGGCCATTCATGCCCGGGGCGAGCTGCAGTTTTCGGCTATCCAGGCATTGGGCATGTTAGGTGATTCACAGGCTGTGCCGCCCTTGATCAGCATCTTGACATCTTCCGATTATCGGCTGCGACAGGACACGGCCGATGCTCTCGTACGTATCGGGCCGGCGGCTATCGGCCCTGCATTGGCTGTGTTGCAGCATCCTGATCCCGGGATCCGCCGGAGTGTCATCGAGGTCTTGGGCAAGCTCCGGGCGCGCGAGGCCACAGGCGACTTGATCGGGCAGGTCGATGATCAATATGTTGAAGTTCGGCAGGCTGCTGTAAGTGCTCTAGGAATGATCGGCGATTCTGCTGCTGTCGAAGCCCTGATCAAGGCGCTCGAAGATCCAGACGCCGATGTTCGCAAAGAGGCTGCCATGATGTTGAGTGGCTTTGGCGATAAGCGGGCGGTAGGACCGTTGTGCCTGGCCTTGTGGGATGCCGATATGATGGTACGTTGGTTTGCTGCTTATACCCTGGGACGGATCGGTGATCCGAGATCGGCGAGCCCTCTGTGCCAATCACTGGGAGATCGTTCTGAGAATGTCGTCAACACAGCGGCCGATGCACTGTTGCGGATTGGTGATGGGGGCGTTCCTTTTCTCATCGAGCGTGCTCGGACAGGCGATCGCGCTGTCCGTCAGGTCGTATTGACAATTCTCGAACGTATCGAGACGCCGATCAGCGCGGCGGCACTTGATGAATTGAGGGGTGGATAATGATGGGACGTGTGACCGGATGCGAACCAGCTCTCAGCTTTCAGGATCGGTCTTCGGCTGATGTCAGTGGCCAGGAGCCGATGCTGGGTGGGGAGCACCGGCTCCATCTGGATCGAGGCTTGTTTTTGGATCTGTTGGATCTGGACAGTACCCGGCGTGTAGCAGCGGCTGAACTCATCCTGGAACAAGGAGCAGAACGCTTTTATGGCGCAGTGATGTCTGCTGTGTTGTCGCCGGGAGCACGCTATTTCCAGCCTGGACGGCTGTGGAAAACTCCCTATTCTTATGAGCAAAAGTTGGCCGCAATGGACTCGCTTCTGAGACTCGATCCGGCCCATGCGTTGGCGGGATTAATCGTCGCGCTGGGCAATCAAGATATGGGCATTCAACGCATTGCTATCTGGTTCATAGGCCAGTTGGAGACCGAGCAGGCACAGCCGGCTTTGTTGACTATCCTGGACGATCCGCGCCCGGAGCTTCGTCGTGTGGCATTCTATGCTTTGGCAGAAAGGTGGAAGCTGCCGGCTCTGAAGCATCTGGTGAGCCCCAAGGGCTACATTGTGAGCGAGGCTGCTCGTTTGTTGATCGGGAGCCCACAGTTGCCCTGCATCCTGATTCCTTTGACGGTGGCTCTGCGGGAGGAGCGCGAGACAATCTCGGATACCGAGATGGCCCGGACAGCACTCATCGAGGTGATTGTTTCACTGGCAGTGTATTTTGGGGACGAGGACAAAAGCCTGGCAATTCAAGCTCTTGCTGCTTTGCTCGATGATAAACGGACGGGCCAGACTGTTGCCGATGCAGCTATCGATGGGCTCCGGCGGGTCGATACACCCGAGGCGCGCACGGCAGCCATTCGGTACCAGGCCGGGCATGATACGTTGGATCGAGTCTTCGCTGAACAGCGTTCCGGATATGGGTAGCCCTTCCAAAAAATATGATGCGCGTTTGTGGGGATCGCTGTTGGGGCGGGACGCGGATCGCCGCAGGGAGGCCGTCCGCACGATCCGGGCGCTGGAGCAGGAACAGGCATATGCTCGCCGGCTCCTTGCTGGGCTATCTGGTTGGCAGGCCTGGCAGCGCGCCAATGCCGGAGAGTCACTGTCACTGCTTGGTGATCCCCGCCTTTCCGCGCCGTTTTTTCTGCCCGAGATGCTCACAGTCCCGGCAGGTGATGTCATTCTGGGTAGTCCTAAATATCTTGAAGAGATTCCTCTGCACACGGTTCGAGTAGCCGAGTTTTCTCTTGCTCAGCTCCCGATCGCTCAGGCGGCCTATGCCGTTTTTGTCGATCAAGCCCGATATCACAGCCCGCGCGGCTGGACGCATCGAAGACCAATATCCGAGCAGGAGAATGCGCCGGTTGTCTGTGTCTCGGCCAGGGACGCGGAGGCTTATTGTGCCTGGCTGAGCCGCGCGACTGGGGATAGTTATCGACTGCCAACCGAGGCCGAGTGGGTAATGGCTGCGCGTGGGCCGGATGATAGGCGTGTCTATCCCTGGGGTGATACATTTGACGATCTGCGGGCTAATGCCTGGGGGCACAGGCATGCAGGACGTTTGTGCGCGGTTGGGATGTTTTTGGCAGGGCGAGGCCCTTTTGGACACGATGATATGGCTGGCAACATCTGGGAATGGTGCTCGTCTCTCTATTGGCCTTACCCTTACCGGGCTGATGATGGTCGTGAGGACTGCGCCGCCGACGATTTGCGTGTCATGCATGGCGGCTCGTGGCGCAGCAAGCCGATCTCGATTCGATGTGCCGCTCGACAGGGTGAGCTACCCACTGACAACTTCGAGGTGGTAGGTTTCCGGGTTGCTAGAGGGAAGTGATGGACTGTTGATGATCAACAACATGTGTCTTGTGTTGAGAATAGGGTGATCGCAGAAAGCTGTGAGTTGTGAACTGTAAAATATCGGAATTGGCAGAGCGTGTCAGGCAAGCGCGTTCCATGCTGCACGAGTGCCGCCTGTGTGGGTGGAATTGCGGCATTGACCGGGCTGTGAAGGTGGGGCCGTGCCGTGCCGGCATGGAGACCCGCGTCGCGACGGCCTACCTGCACTTTGGGGAGGAGCGCCCACTGGTTGGCCAGGGCGGATCAGGGGCGATATTCTTCTCCAACTGTGAGCTGAGCTGCCGGTTCTGCCAGACGGCCCGTTGGAACATCGATGGGAATGGGCGGGAATTGACGGCGCGGCAACTGGCTGATGTGATGGTCGATTTACAGCGCCGGGGCGCGGTAAACATCAACCTGGTTACACCGACCCATGTGGCTCCCCAGATCGTCGAATCGCTGGCGCTGGCTACTCAGTCGGGCCTTCAATTACCGTTGGTGTGGAATTCGGGCGGATACGATTCGCTTGAAACGCTTGCGCTGCTGGATGGAATCGTGGATATTTATCTGCCGGACATGAAGTACAGCGATGCCTCATTGGGGCGGCGATTGAGCGGCATCGACGGGTATCCGCAGGTCAACCGGCAGGCCGTGGCAGAGATGCGCCGGCAGGTGGGCGATTTGGTGATCGACCAAAATGGGGTAGCGCGGCGCGGTGTGCTGGTGCGTCACCTGGTCATGCCGGGCCACCCGGAGAACACGACTGGAGTTCTGCAGTGGATTGCCCGGAACCTGGGCGCGAATACCTACCTGAGCCTGATGGACCAATATCGCCCGGCCTATCGTGCTTTTGAATATGAGGCTATCAGCCGACCAATCACCCCGGACGAGTATATCCAGGCCCGGCAGATGGCCATGTCGCTTGGATTGACACGGCTGGACGAACACCAATTGCTTGATCTTGATCTTGAGTGATCTAAATAACACAAGGAGGAGAACTAATGCTGGAACCATCCCATAAGGGCAAGACTTTTCCGCCCTTCACCTATACTATCGAGCGGAGTAAGCTGCGCGAGTTCTTGTTGGCAGTCGGCGAGGACGATCCTGCCTACGACGCGGGCGATCCGCCGCTGCCGCCCACCTTCCCGACCCTCTTTGCCTTCTGGAGCGGCTCAGGCCTGGAGGGTGTGTTGGCACAGGTGGGGGTCGAGATCTACAACGTTCTGCATAGCGAGCAGGAATACGAGTACCTCGCTCCAATCCACATCGGTGATACAGTTGAGGGACAGGCCGCCATTACCAACATATACCAGAAGGCCGGTATGGACTTTATGGAGATCGTTACCGATTACAAGAACCAGGCAGGTGTTCCGGTGCTCAAAGACCGGGCGCTGATTATTGTGCGTGGGGAAGGGGGCTGAGATGGCGCGTTATTTTGAAGATGTGAATGTGGGTGACGAGCTTCCGGAGCTGGTCAAGGACCCGGTATCTGAGACACAACTGGTGCGCTATTCCGGCGCTTCGGGCGATTTTAACCCCATCCATACCGTTCCGCGGGTGGCGCAGGAAGTCGGTCTGGACGGGATCATCGCTCATGGGATGTTGATCATGGCTTTTGGTGGGCAGTTCCTGACAGCCTGGGCCGGAGCCGGGGCAGTCCGGCGATACAAGGTCCGTTTTAGCGGAATGACCAAGCCGTCAGAGACGGTGGTCTGCCGCGGGCAGATCACAGAGAAGATCGATGAAGGGGGGCAGTCGCTGGTTCGGGGCAGGCTGACCATCAAAGGTGCCGATGAGTCGCTCAAATTGAAGGGCGACTTTACGGTTGAACTGCCACGCAAATCGGGATAGCGATATTGTGGACTAACACCGGGTGGACAATCGGTGCTATCGCCCGTACAATGGTGAGAGGGATACATCTCACCATTGTGAGCGAGTTGGACGTAAAATGTAAATAGACTTGTAACTATTCAGTGATTGGCGCTGGCAGCTTGACAGTTTTGAGTGATGAGTGACGAGTTTTAGTTTACGCTCGATGATCAAGTTACAGCTAACAGCTAAATAGTTACATAGCCTTTTACAGCAAGTAAGATCGCAGCCATATCAGCCAGGACACGAAAGCATCGTTCATTGGTTTCTGCCGCGCTTGTATGAATCACGGCAAAGGAAGAACCGGATCTCTTGCAGGTATAATACTGTGTGTGGGATAGGGAGGAGCAATCCATGAAACTGGCAGTAGTTGGCCTGGGAAGAATGGGTATGGGGATCGCTCGGCGGCTGATTGCCTATGGACATGAGGTTTTAGCCTACGACATCGATCCTGATACGGTGAAGCAGGCTGTGGCAGCAGGCGCAGCTGGGGCTGATTCGCTGGAGGCTGCCATTGGAAAGCTTGACAACACGCCACGTTTCGTGTGGTTGATGTTGCCGGCCGGGGAGCAAGTCAGCGCGACTCTTCAGACGTTGGCGCTTTTGTTGAGCGAAGGAGATATTATCATCGAAGGGGGTAACTCCCACTATAGGCAGTCTATGGAACGCGCTACCATGTTGAGCTACAAAGGCATCCACATGTTGGATGTGGGTGTTAGCGGAGGCGTTCAGGGGGAGGAATCCGGTTTTAACCTGACGGTGGGTGGGGAGGAGGAAGCTTTCGATGTGACTACTCCGATCTTCGAGGCTTTGGCTCCCGCCGAGGGCTTTCGACTGGTAGGATCAAGCGGCGCCGGTCATTTTGTCAAAATGGCGCACGATGGCATCGAGTATGGGATGATGCAGAGCATCGCCGAGGGTTTCGAGCTTATGGAAGCCAAGGAGGAGTTCGATCTCGATCTGTCTGCCCTGGCTAACCTGTGGTGCAAGGGCAGCACCATTTGCTCGTGGCTGTTGGATCTGGCCGGCAAGGCACTGGAAGATGATACCAATCTGGATTGGGTGGAGCCGTATGTCGAAGATACAGGAGAAGGGTGTTGGGCAGCACAAGAGGCGCTGGATTTGGAGATCCCACTGCCCATCATAACATTGTCTCTCCAAATGCGTTATCGTTCCCGCCAGAAAGACAGCTATGCGGCGCGGCTGCTGGCTGCTCTCCATAAGCAGTTTATGACACATCAGAAAAAGGGTGGTTAAGAGTTCATGGCCGAGATCGTTAAATTAGCAGGAGCTGAGAAAATTGCTGAAGAGGCAGCTCGTCGGTGGGTTCAGATTGCTCGCGAGGCGGTAGCTGACCGGGGTGTTTTTAGGATTATGTTGTCCGGTGGATATTCGCCGCGTTTGCTCTACCAGTTGATGGCGACCGATCCCTGGCAAGGACGGGTTTCCTGGGAACAAACTTGTGTCTTTTGGGCCGACGAGCGACGAGTCGCGCCCAGCGATCCTGAGAGCAATTATCGTATGGCTCATGAGATGTTATTGGAACATGTGCCGGTTCCGGATAATCATATCTTCCAATTGCAGGGGACGGGCCTGGCGAGCAGTGTTATCAGAGATTATGAGAACAAGCTCCGTCGCCACTTTCAACTTGGCCGGGGCGAGTGGCCGCGCTTCGATCTGGTTTTGCTGGGCCTGGGTGTTGATGGGCATATTGCGTCTATTTTCCCTGGAACGCGGGCTGTAAGCGATTTGAGCAACATGGTTGTGGTTTACGAGGTGCCCAGTTTGCAGACTGAGCGTGTCACGGTCACTTTACCGGTGATCAACAATGCCCGGCATATCTTGTTCCTGGTATCCGGGGATGAGAAAGCCGATCCTCTGCGGGAGGCTCTGGAGGGACCGTTCCAACCCAGTACTCATCCGGCCCAGGCTGTCAAGCCGATCGATGGGGCATTGACCTGGCTGGTCGATAAGGCGGCGGCCAGGCGGTTAACCGGCTGAGGGGCGTAGAATGCCTAACCGGCTTGCTAACGAGACAAGCCCCTATTTGCGCCAGCACAAAGACAACCCGGTAGACTGGTATCCCTGGGGCGAAGAAGCCCTCGCTCGTGCCAACTCGGAGGACAAGCCGATTTTTCTAAGCGTGGGTTATTCTACCTGCCACTGGTGCCATGTCATGGCGCGCGAATCATTTGAGGATGAGCAGACGGCTGCTTTTTTGAATGAGCACTTTGTCTGCATCAAGGTTGATCGTGAAGAGCGGCCTGAAGTGGACAGTATCTACATGCGAGCTGTCCAGGCAGCAACGGGTAGAGGCGGCTGGCCGATGTCCGTGTGGCTCCTGCCCGATGGTCGACCGTTCTATGGAGGAACCTATTTCCCTGACACGCCCCGGCATGGTATGCCTTCCTTTCGCCAGGTTCTCACTCGCGTGCTCAGGGCCTTTCGCGAGGATCGTATCGTGTTAGAGCAGGATGCCAGTACCCTGACTCGGTCACTCAGTCAGACAATCCGGTTGCGTGATGGAGAGGCACCGCCGCTCGATCCGGGTGTGCTCGAAATCGCCTTTCAGGGCATTGCCGGGCAGTACGATCGGCAAAACGGTGGCTTTAGCACCCAACCCAAATTCCCTCCTGCTATGACAATCGAGCTTCTTCTGCGTCTTTATCATCGATATGGCTGGCGTCATGCGTTGGATATGGCTTTCCATACGCTGGATCGTATGGCCTGGGGTGGTATTCATGACCAGATCGGCGGCGGTTTTCATCGATACGCGGTCGATGCGTTGTGGCTGGTTCCGCATTTTGAGAAAATGCTCTACGATAATGCGCTCCTGCTGCGTGCCTACCTCTATGGCTATCAAGTTGGTGGTGAGGATCGCTATCTCCGGGTGGTTGATGGGATCATCGATTATCTCAGGCGGGAGATGACCGATCCACGGGGTGGGTTCTACAGTGCTCAGGATGCCGATAGCGAAGGGCATGAGGGCAAGTTCTTTGTGTGGGCAGAGGATGAGATTCGCGAGGCGCTCCAGGGCCGGGCAGCAGTCGATGCTGTATTGGATTACTGGGGTGTGGCTGCCGGGCCGAACTTCGAGGGGGGCAGTGTGCTGTGGGTGCCGGAATCGCCCGAAACGGTTGCTACCCGCCACCGGATGAGCGTCGAATCACTGCTCGATGAGGTCGAAAGGAGCCGATCGGCTCTTTTCGATCTGCGTGAGAAGCGTACCAGGCCGGATCGTGACGACAAAATCCTGACAGCCTGGAATGGCCTGGCGATCAGCAGCCTGGCCCAGGCGGCAAGGGCGTTGGATCGAGACGATATTCTATCGATGGCGTTGCGTGCCGCCGATTTCGTCTTGAATAACCTGTTAGTCGACGGGCATCTGAGGCGTTCCTACAAAGATGGACAGGCTAAATATGGCGGCTATCTTGAAGACTATGCTTTCTTCATTGAGGGGTTGATAGAACTGTACCAGGCGACATTAGACGGGCGTTGGTTAGAGCAGTCCCTGGCTCTGACCGAGACGATGATCGATCTGTTTTGGGATGACAAGGCCGGCTTTTATGACACCGCGCGCGATCACGAGACACTGGTGGCGCGGCCTCAAGAGACCACCGACAATGCGCTGCCGTCGGGAACGTCGGCGGCGGTAGCGGTTTTACTGCGTATGGCCGTCCTGGCCGGCCGTCCCGAATGGCGCGAGCCGGCGGATCGGATACTGGCCCATCTGGCCCCGGCCATCCGGCAATACCCGGTTGCTTTTTGTTATCTGGCCTCCCAGTTGGATTTTGCCCTCGGCCAGCCTCATGAGATCGCGCTGGTGGGCGATCCGGATTCGGAAGACATGCGTGCCCTGCTCAATGTCATTCGCCGAGCTTACCGCCCCAATCAGGTTGTTGCGCTGCGCAGACCCGGCGAGGAAGATGGACCGCTTATTCCTCTGCTGGTGGGGCGAGAGATGGTCGACGGGAGGGCAACAGCCTATGTTTGTCGCCAGTTTGTCTGCCAACTGCCCGTGACCGATCCCGAATCGCTGCGAGAGCAGTTGGCAATGGCTTAAAATTACGCAGCCGAGGATTAACAAGGCGCAAGAGTAGCATCTATTGTTCAATAATATACGCAAAAGTGTTATAATGTTCATACTATGCGCATATACAAACCAATCGAATTTGGGGC
>JAFGLD010000284.1 GCA_016928235.1 Anaerolineae bacterium
ATCCGGTCGGTCCGGGTCTTGATCAAGCTCGAAGGGAAGTGGGACGGCGGGGAAGCTGTGGCAGTCGACGATCAGGCAGGCTCCCCAGTCGCGCAAGGCGGCATCGACAACCTGGGTCAATATTCGATGGTGGGGCACATAGAACTGATCGATCAGCGCCTGCCGCTCCTCTTCAGACAGCGGATAGCGGAGCGGCTCCCCCTTCGAAGTGCGCATGTAGACCACTCCCTGACCATGTGCCGCCATAGACTCCTCGGCATCATCCACGAAACGTTCGGGGTCGACCACCAGACGGCTGACCGGAAAGATCACCCGCTCGATCAGATCTGACCGGCAATCGTACAGCTCGTGGGTATAGTGGTCGACCGTTCGTATCTGCTCGCGCCAAAGCTGCTCAGGCGACAGCACGAAAGTATCCCTGATGTCATCGGGGATGACATCAGAGGAGTGGGGGATATGGAAGATACAGAAAGGTGTCGTCATAAGAGTGATGAGTTCTGAGTGATGGGTGATGAGTTCAAGGCAAAACCCAGCTGGTCAGGGACAGAATAACCGAGATTCTCTGCCCTACCAGCACCCGCTGTCATCTTGCCTCGCTCACCACTCATCACTGATCACTCACAACTTAGCGTATCCCCGACCAGGCGATGGCGAGCGGGCTGACCCAGGATTCGCCGTGCCAGTCGATGCTCGGGTAGAACCCGACGAAGACGAACCGCTCTGTGGGGTCGATGTAAAGCCCGGCTCCTTCTGCTCCTTCGTGATCGAAGGTGCCGTCGGTCAGGAAAGGATGCTTGTTGAGCTCCCAGCCCAGGCCGCAGGTCCACTTGATACTGTTATCGAACATCTGGGGCATCCAGTTGTGGGCCGGGAAGTCTTTGATCTGAGGCTTGAGGGCTGCTTCGGCCGTCTTGCGGCCGATGATCCGCTGCCCGTTGAATGTCCCTCCGTCGAGCATCATCTGGCCCAACTTCCACAGGTCTTCCAGGGTCGAGAACAGGCCGCCGCCGCCCCACATGGACGGCGTAATCATGTCTTTTTTGGTACCGCTGACGTGATGCCTGTTCCAGTCGGACACGACGCAGACACGATTCCGATCAGCCTTGGGAAGGACGTAATGCGAATCGCCCATGCCAAGCGGCTTGAGGACATGCTGCTTGATGTATTCGTCATAATCCATCCCGGACACACGGGCGATTATCTCTGCCAGGAAGGTGAAACCGGTCGAGGCATAGTTCCAGGTCGAGCCTGTCTTGTACTGCAGCGGCCCGGCCAGCATGTTGGTGATCCAGTTCTCCTTTTTCCACTCCCGGCGGTCTCTCCAATCAGGGTAAGGCTCAAAGCAGGCGCCCGGATCGGCCCTCAGCCCCGAGGTGTGCGTCAGCAGGTGAAAGATGGTGATCTGACGGTGCATGTCGGTGTCGAATTCTTTGATGATGGTGCTCACCGGCTGTTTGAGGAAGATCTTCCCCTGTTCCAGCAGCTGAAGGATGCCTGTCGTGGTGAAGACTTTGGTGATCGACGCTATCGGCCTGATGGTGTCAGGCATGAAGTCCCCCGCATCTTCAGCAGCCGACAGCCTGCCCATGGCTCGATGGGCAAACACCTTCCCATCCCGCGCCAGCAGATAGCCGGCCGCCTGGATCATCCCCCCCTCAATCAGCCCTTGAAAATGCGCATCGAGAACATTGAGGGTAGCGGGGTTGTAGTTGACAGCATCCGGATCTACGTCGATTTTTCCAATATGCACATCCATGATATGCCTCCGTTAAGAAGAGTGATGAGTAAAACAGCAACAGGCAGTAAGCTAAAAGCCGTGTGAGCCGACTTACGGTTTTGCCCATGGCCGGCAAGAGAACAGATGACAGATGATCCTGAGGACAGGCCCAAGTATATCGGGTCACGCGGGATCTATCCAGGGACGTGGTCCGGTAATGGTATCGACATAGTGGAACCCGCAGAACTAAGCTCCAAGGATGCCGCCTGGCTGACAGATCTAACAGGTAGTTCCACCTCAGATGAGACACGCCGGTTGCCCCCTATCCCGGCTCCGATTACAATCCGGGCTGCAACTCATTCACGCCGGGAGACATGAACCATGAGCCGAACCATGCAAGCAGCCATAGGGCTGGTGATGGTGATCGCATTCAGCGCCTGTGCAACATCGACACCAACCCCCGTGCCGACTGCTACTTCCACCGAGACAACCGCCCCCACAGCGACACTCACCCCCATGACGATCCTCACGCCGCCCCCCACCCCCATCACCTACCCGATACGCCTGGAGCAGGTTGGGCAGTTTGGAGGAATGGCCAATACATTGGCATTGAGTGATGACAAGGTTTACATGAATGTTGGTGTCCGACTGGTTATCGTCGACGTCTCCAACCCGCACAAGCCAGCAATAATCGGACGCAGTGAGGTGTTACCGGGTGGAATCAAACGCATCAGTGCGCTGGGTGAATATGCGCTGGTGGAAGATGGTCAAGGTGACCAATGGGTGTTCGAAATATCAGAATCGGGCAACCCTCAGAGTATCACCGACCTAACACGAGTGCCTCAGAAAACCGCGAAACCGTCTCCAGCTCCAAGCCCGGTGCGAAATCGTTACAGTTTTGCGTACGATCCAGATTGGTCAAACTGGCTCACTGGTCAACCTTTGACCGTCATGGACTTAACCAGTCATACCGAGGTCATCAAAGCAATTGGTTCGTTACCAGAAGGTGAGATGGTCACATCAGGAGAACTTGTAGCCCGAGGTCGTTTTGTGTATGTGGCCGCCAGGAGCGGGCTTGAAATCTACGATCTCAGCATTGATCCACATAGAACACTGATATTCCCTGTTGAGCAAATCTATACGACCTACTGGAACCTAGTTGGCAGGCTAACCACCGATGTCGGAACATTGGGCAGTGGCTGTTGTATGGGCTACTACATTCCCGACATATGTGTCATCGAAGACTATCTCAGCATAGACGGCGCATTATGGAGCCTTGACAATCCTGAAAATCCAGAGCCAGCGGGGTACTACACAGAAGCCAAACCTACTTGTGATGGATACCCTGTACAAGGAGGAATGATCATACACAAACATGTTTCCCGCGGTATTTATTCAGTATTGAACACACGAGACCCAGCCAATCCCACTTTCCGAGAAGTTCCTTTCAGTGTGGATAACGCGGATATCGTAGCAGTTGACAGTGACCGCCTCTTCCTCTACGTTAAGAAACCAGACAATAGTGTTCGCAGTGTCAGATACGAATTGCAGATTGTCGATATTACGGATCCTTACGATCCCCAGTTGATGGGTAGTTACTTCCCGGTTCCGGATCTAGCGGGAGTCAAGGTGAACTTTGTAGGGGATATTGTCTATATACATTCACCTCAGTTTGGCGTCGAAACACTGGCGTTGGATATCTCCGATCCGTTCCATCCTAACGAAGCTCTCTCGCCTGATTCCTTCTTTTTCAATGCCAAAATCATTGAGCAAGATGGCTTGCTACTAGCATTGAGAAACCTGGAATTACGAATCTACAGTGCAGATCATCTGCTATTCCCCCTCACAGTCTTCCATGTCCCCCCTTTAACAGTGGTATCCGACACCAATGTGTATAGCGATATGTGGTATTCTGAGGATAGGTTATTTGTCACAACTCCCGGATCATTGTTGATCCTTGACCTGCATCAACCTGAGCATCCGTCCATCCTGACAGTATGGGACAACAGCCCTTACCAGGTTGCTGCCTATGGTGATTACCTGTATTTCCACATGCTGAACGATGGCATAGGCATCTTCAAGCTGGTTCCCAACTGAGACAGCGAAGTAGGATGTGTAATGGCAATGCCTCCCGCCACCATGCCAGCCCTAAAGCTGCCATACTGCTGCCATACTGCTACCATACTGCTGCCATACTCCTACCATACTCATGACGGCTCCCACGTCCGTCTCTCTGCTGCAATGGTCCATGCCAGTGAGGCTACCATAACCATCCTCTGTGAGCCACGCAGGCCCCTCCTTCCTGACCACCCTACCCTCGCTGCCCATCCAATCAATTAATCAACCAATCACTCAATCACGCAATCGCCCAATTGCTCGTCTTCCGATACAATCCCCTCTATGGATGTCATTCTCACTCACGATAACTCCGACTTTGATGCATTGGCCTCCCAACTGGCGGCTCACAAGCTGACACCGGAGGCAACACCCGTCCTATCGCAGCGCCTCAACCGGAACCTTCGGCATTTCCTGGCGCTCTATTGGGATGAGTTGCCATTCGTCAAGCCGGATGATCTGCCCCGCCAACCCATCGAGCGGGCCATCATCGTCGATACCCAAAATGTCCCATCGATACGCGGCATGGGCAAGAAAACCGCCATCCGGATCATCGACCACCACGCTGAGCGCGAGGCCACTCCGGAAGGGTGGCAGGTCATCATTGACACAATCGGCGCTACCACCACGCTGCTCGTCGAACAGATCAAAGAACTGACTATCGCGCTCACCCCTATCGAAGCGACGCTCCTGGCGCTGGGCATCTACGAAGACACCGGCTCGCTCAGCTACGGCACGACCACCCCGCGCGATATCTACGCGGCGGCCTGGCTGCTGGAGCATGGCGCAATGCTCGATGTGGTTCGCAGCTTCCTGTACCATCCCCTGACTGAGGAGCAGCGCCGGCTCTACGAGCACCTGTTGGAGAAGGTCGAGAATTACGATGTCGAGGGTCTGCCGGTGGTGATCGCCGGCATGTCGATTCCGGAGCCGGTCGAGGAGATAGCGACGCTGGCTCACCAGATGCGTGACCTGCTCGATCCGGCGGCCCTCTTCCTGCTGGTGGAGATGCCGTCGCACATCCAACTGATCGCGCGCAGCACCGTCGATGCTGTTGACGTCGGCGCGATAGCCAGGCACTTCGACGGCGGCGGGCACACCCGGGCTGCGGCTGCCATCATCCGCGGACAATCCCTCGATTGGGCTAAGAAGGCCATGCTCAAATACCTTCGCAAGGCCATCCGGCCCAGCCTGACCGTCGCCGATCTGATGTCACATGGCGTACAAACCTTGCCGCCTGATGCCAGGGCCCGCGACGCCGACAGCCAGATGCGGCGCTATGGCTACGAAGGCTTCCCGGTCGTCCGTGACGGCAAGATCGCCGGCTTGTTGACCCGCCGCGCCGTCGACCGGGCCATCGACCACGGCCTGGATGGGGTGCGCGTCGAGCAGTTGATGGAGGCCGGCGAAGTCTCGGTGCTGCCCTCCGATTCGATCCCGGCGCTTCAACAGGTCATGATGGCCAGCGGCTGGGGACAGATCCCGGTCGTCGACGGTGAGCGCAAGGTCATCGGCGTCGTCACCCGCACCGACCTGATCAAACACCTGGGCCACGCGGCGCCACCGGCGGATCGGCGGGCGGAGATCGACCAAGAGTTGGAGCAGGCACTCCCGCCTATTCTGATGGCGCTGACCCGCGTGGCCGGTCGCCAGGCTCATGATGCCGGTCTTAGCCTGTACGTCGTTGGCGGCTTCGTGCGCGACCTGCTGCTGGGCTATCCCCTCGCCGATCTCGATTTCGTGGTGGAGGGCGATGCCATCCGCCTGACCCGTATCTTACAGCAGACTTTTGGCGGGGAGACGCGCTCGCACGGGCGGTTTGGCACCGGCAAGTGGCTGCTCGATGAAGCGACCTGGGGCGCTATCGCCGCGCAGCTCGATGTGCCACTTACCAACGGCGATCACCTGCCGGCGCACATCGATTTCGTGACCGCCCGCACCGAATACTACCGCGCCCCAACCGAGCTGCCGGAGGTGGAGCGCGGCAGCATCAAGCACGATCTGCACCGGCGCGACTTCACCATCAACACGCTGGCCATCCGGCTCGATCCATCCGCCTTTGGCCAGATTCTCGATTTCTATGGCGGTGAGGCCGATCTGGACGAGCAGCGCATCCGCGTGCTGCACAGCCTGAGTTTCGTCGATGATCCAACCCGTATCCTCAGGGCTGCCCGGCTGGAACAGCGGCTGGGTTTCCGCATCGAGGCCCGCACCGAGGAGCTGATTCGCCATGCACTGCCGCTGCTGGACAAGGTCAGCGGTGACCGCATCCGGCACGAGATCGAGTTGATCCTGGCTGAAGAAAAGCCTGAGCAAGCCCTGACCCGCCTGGGCGATCTGGGGGTGCTGGCCGCCATCCACCCTGCTCTGAAATGCGGCAGCCGGGTCAAGTCAGCCTTCGATGCGCTGCGCGGAGCGATCGGCAAGCCGGTGTGGCCGGAGCTGAAAGGCTTCGATCTGGAGTGGCCCTATTTCGCCGTACTGACTTACGACCTGGCATGGGAAGATGTGCAGGCTATCTGCGAACGGCTCAAGGTTCAGCATCGCACGCTCCAGGCACTGGAGCATCTGCATGGCATTAAGCCACATATGGAGGAATTAGCCGGGGCTCTGCCCCCCAGCCGGATCGATGCTATTCTTTCCCCGGCCGATGATCGCGTCTTGCTGGCAATCTGGGCCGCTGCGTCTGAGACCGCCCGCGAGGCCATTGACGATTACGCCAACAGGCTGCGCCATATCACCACCACGGTCGATGGGACGATGCTCAAAGATCGCGGCCTGAAGCCCGGCCCGCGCTTTGGCGTCATTTTGCGCCGCCTGCGCGCCGCCCGGCTCGATGAGGAGATCGAGACGCCGGAGCAGGAGGAGGCCATGCTGGCTCATCTGATCGCGGAGATGGAAATCGGAGATGAGAGGAGTGGTCGATGATCAACAAGCTCACCAATGGAGATGAGAACAGCCTTGACTCGTCACTCATCACCCGTCACTATTTTCAAGGGAGGTAATTGGCAAGCCAACAAAATCAGCGTATCTCATTCAACGCTCTCACGTCATAGTTATCTGCCATACGCTATCTGCCATATGCTATAAGCCGGTTGCCGGAGGAACACCATTGAAACACCCATCGCGACTCATACGTCATGCCACAAGCATTGTGCTGCTTGCTGTATTGGCATTGGCCTGCTCCCCAACATCCTTACTGGCCGTCCCGACACCCACACCGACTTCGCCTCCGATATTCCAGGGGCCGGCGGGGATCGCTACTGTGACACCAACAGCAATTGTCACGCCGATAGCCATCCCCAGGCCACTACCGACAGCCACTCCCCTACCAACACCTACCCCCAGCACTCTCTGGCTGACCGGCGAAATCCGCGTCTATCCCGGCCCGCTGCACTATGCCGGGGACGTTTTGAGCATCGAAGTAGCCATCGAGAATGCCGGATTGCTAAACGAGAATACCGCCGCCACCCTGACCATCGATAACCATGTCCCCCTGCCCATCACCCCCTTTGTTGCCAACAGCCCGCTGCGCCAGGACATCCTGGGCTTTCGTTGGGCCTGGGACACCACTGACCAGGCCGGGTTGCACAAGCTAACCGTCTCTGTGCCAATTGGACAAGATACGATGCAGGAGCTGAGTACCCATGTCGAAATTTTGCCGTCCGGCGAGCGCCCGGCACAAGAACAAAACGCAGCATGGGCCGAGCAGATCATCCCATGCTGCAAAATTGCTTATGTCACCCACACAGCCTCCGCGCGGGACATCCACCTGCTCGCCGTCAAGATCACCAGCAGCATCGCGGCCGTGGAGGAAAAACTCGGATTTCTCGTATCAGGCAAGCCGATCCCAATCACACTGATCGATAATATATGGGGCCATGGCGCTTTCGCCGGTACCGAAATCGTGATTAGCTACGTCGATCGGGACTATGCGGGTGTCGATGTCGATAACATCATCCGGCACGAGGGAACACACTACGCCATGCGCCCATTGCAGCACAAGACTCCCACTATCCTGGTAGAAGGAGTAGCTGTCTACGTGGCAGGAGGGCATTACAAGCCGGAGCCAATCCCGGAGCGCGCTGCTGCTTTATTGCAGTTAAATCAATACATTCCACTGGCCGAACTGGCCACCGATTTCTACTCTCACCAGCATGAGATTGCCTACCTGGAAGCTGCCGGCCTGGTCAGTTATCTCGTAGAAACCTACGATTGGTATGACTTTCTCGCCCTCTACAGCACCACCGATCTGGAGGTCAGCGAGGCACAATGGCTCGATCAGGCGCTGAGGCTGACCTACAACAAAGGGCTGAGCGAAATCGAAGCAGATTACATGCTATGGCTGCGCCAGCAAAACCCCGGCGATCAGACGGAAGACCTGCGCTTGACAATCAAGCTTCTGGATACCGTCCGCCGATACCAGACCATCTATGCGCCCTATCAAGAAGCGCTTCCCACCGCTGGTGAAGCGCTGGAGCAAGGATTGGTCGCCGAGCTTGTCCGTGAGCCCAATGCTCCGGAAAACATTGCACTCGAAGCGATACTCTCCCAGGCCGGTTGGCATCTTCAGCAGGGCAATTACACCAGTTGCGAAGCTTCACTGCTGGTTATAAACCAGGTATTGGACGATCGCAACTTCGCTGCTACCACAATCAGTGACTACCTGGCCATCACCCACATCGTGGCTGCGCAAGGCTACGAAGCTCAACATATCGACATTTTGGGCAACCAGGCAACCGTACGGGCCATCCGCACCTGGCCCAAGCTCGATGTTCTGACATTTCTTTACGACGGCACTACATGGCTACAGAAAAACAGGTAATGGAGAATGGGGGACAGAAACCGGGACGTGTGAGCATAAGCTACAGAGCTTCACCCCTGAATTGACAAGAAAAGCTGTTTGCGCGATGATACAGCTAAGATCATTGAGCCTTTTGCCGGATGGTATGTGATGGAGCATCGACATGGCCCTACAAATTGACATCCTCTACACCGCTGATTGCACCGACTGGGAGACCGCCGTCGAGATCGTCCAGCAGGTGCTGGTCGATCTAAACCTGGAAGCTGAATTCCAATACTGGCTGATCGAAAATGATCGGCAGGCGATTGAGGCTTATTTTACCGGGTCACCCACTATCCGGGTGAATGGAGAGGAGCTATTCCCGGTTCCCGGCGCGATAGCAGGGCTGCGTCTGCGCTCCTACTGGACCGAAGAGGGCATGCTGGGGTATCCCACCTACAACATGGTCTACGAAGCACTCAGCCAGTATGTCGTCTGAGGTTTGGCCAGGGATTATCCGGGGTTATGATCGGTAGGGCAGTTGCCTGCCCTACCCCCACTCCAAAACCGGATGCCGGGCTTTCACCTCATCCGGCGCCTCAAAGCAAGGGCCTTTGTCATAGGTGCTGTGCAGCATGGAATTGGTCATGGCAATGATCATGGATGAGCACTCAGTTGGACAACCGGTAATCAGGAATGAGCATCGATTAACTTACCCCATCCATAGTCTTGATTGCAGACTCTGCTAGTGAAAATTATCTAATCGCCATTCCTATGCCATCAATCTCCGGCATTCACCTCATAAGCACCCATATCGCATCGTGCCTCGCCATCGCCATCACCGTCGGCCGGGCGGAGCAGGCTCAGCAGATCGGTCGGTGGACAAGCCGCGCTGTCACCCGCATCGATGGCTGGGCTGTCTGCCACAGGGATCATCCCAAAGGCAAGACCTGAGAACGGGCCGATCAGGCGTGGATCCCGGCACAGGTCGTGGCTGCCTGAGATGACATAGGTATCGCTGCTGTTGCAGGTAATATTCTTGGCCTGGTGAATGATGTTGTAATCCGAGTCGAGTTGCAAACTGCCACAGTCTTCCTGGTAGAAAAGGAAAGTGATATCGCCCGGATCGAAGAAATCGATATCTCCCAGGAAGATGTTGTTAAGAGCTTTAACACTCTCCGAACCGTTACAGGTGTATCCCTCCTCGCGCGGCCCGGCGTTAACCAGACCATCACCCTGCCCATAGAAGGTCGAATTCACAATGCTCACCTGTCCGCCGCCGGCGAATGCCACCGTCAGTGTATTGCCTGACGCGCGGCAGGGATCGACATTATAGGTAAAGGGTTGGTTCTCGAAGAAGGCACAGTTGCCGACCAGCAGGCTGTTGCTAAGCGAGGCCAGTCTGGTAACCTTGACCTGGTTGCCCGCGTTGCCCTCGGCGTAGACACGATTGATGGTCACCGTCCCGCCCTCGCTGTGGTAGAGCAGGTCCAGCCCATCGGAAGTGTTGTGCAAGAAACTCGAATCCTCAATGATCCAATCGCCACTTGTCGCGCCGGTGCCGACGCCGTCGCCATAGCCGCCGGCAGTCTGCGCCCAGCAGCCTACCGGTTCCTCTCCGGGATAAGTCTCGCCGCAGCCGTTCCACTCAACCACCCAGTTACGGAAGATCATCGTTCCTGAATTCGAGTCATCGCCTTCGATATCGCCATCCCAGCCGACCCAACCATTCCCGGCAATACGGACATTCTCGACCGTCCAATCGGTAAGACGCCCGGCCAGCACGCCACCATTTGCCAGGCCGTGAATGTTCAGGTCCTTGAGCAGCACATTGGTCGCGTCCTGGGCATAGATACCCGTCTCGGCCCAGTCGCCGTAAGGTGAGGTATCGCGGTTGCAGGCCAGCCCACCGGAGTGGGCCTCGACGCAATCCGAGTGATCGGTGATCTCCAGACAGGCCACCACAACGTTTCCGGTATCCGTCAGGTCGATGATCTGCCACGGCCGGCCCGACCCCCACAATTCGGGCGGATTCGCGCACCCGCTATCCCATCCCGCCCCCACGATGCGGGTAGGCTGGTCAGGGCTCGGGCCGCCGGGCACGGGCGGCATCTGGCAGTCATAAGATCCTTCTTCTTCGCAGGCGTCGGCGCCGGGAGCTCCGTAGCCCATTTGGTAGCTGCCCGATGCTATTACCAGCGTGCTGCCACCGCCGATGCGCGGCTCGCCGCCAGGCGGCAGCGCACGGAAGGGATGATCCCATGCACAGGGCTGATCGGTACCGCTGCCGGGATACGGCGCGTCGGCCAGACCGCTGCACTGCTCAGGCGTTCCACCATCGGGCCGCGCGTAATAGGTCGATCCATCTTGCCGCTGCGATAGCGGCCTGGTTGCCTGCTCCGGCAAAGGCAAATCGTCATCCGCAGGCTTGCCCGCGCAGCCTGTCACCACCACCAGTATCAGGATGTTCAGCAACCAACTGACCACCTGATCAGCATGCTTCGAGTCGACCATTGTATCTTTCCTTTCCAGCCCCGTGATAGATGGCGAGTGATGAGTTGTTTGATAATGCCTCCTGTACTTTAGCCGCCTCACGGCGTTTTTACCCCAAAATTCCCGCCACGGACATTATTCAAATCAGGTGACACTTCGTATCAACGATGTTCCTTTCCGCCTGTTTGATTGTTACGGTGATGTCTTTTCCACCGTTATCTGGGCACATACCATGACATCATCCGTGAGTATTTCGATGGCTTCCCACATCCCTGTGATCTTCCCTACCTTGAAGTAATATTCAAAAAGGACATGTCCCGATTTACCTACAATCGCAACGAGAATAACCTCCATTGTAGGCGGCTCGCCGTTGATATAGACTTCTCCGCTCCACGACTTTAGCGTTCTGTCGATTTTCACTGCACCTGTTGAGGGCCAGTACAAAGATCTATCCGGCGACTTATTGATCAGAAAGAAGCTATCTCCCGGCGGCTCATTTTCATATGAACCGGAAATCTGAAATGTCCCACTGACAGCGGCGCCATCCAAGTGGGAGGTAATCCGAATGCCATAGTTTTCACACGTGATTGGTGGTTGTGTCGGTGTCGGCGTTAGCGTATAGATCGTTGGTGTGGGGGTGGGAACACAACATGGCAACGTTGGCACACAACATAGCGACCAAGAAACCAGAGCGGTCACTCCAGACATTATCACCACCGCTGTTACACACTGCCACCGTCGTTTTATCCAGTCGCGAAATCGTCTGGATAATATATATCCAAATATGGCAAGAAGCACTGGCGCGGCAAGTGCCGCTAGTAAGTTAGCCGTGAAATCTGTCAGGAAATCCTCTAACATTGACTTTTCTCCGTAACTCCACTGGCAAGACAGTAGTATCGAGAACTCTCCCCAGACCACTGGTCGCTGATGTTCACGTCTACGGGATCGCCGTCGATGATCGTGACCACGATCCCGGTCTGAGCACCCATCAACGCGACGTCAGGCGCTTCGGTCGTCGGCGCATCTGCGGAAGCTACGATTGTGGGAGGAAGCAAAGGTGACAGTATCTCGGCGGGTATTGGAATTACCGACGTAGGGGTCGCCATGACAACCTGGCTGGAGAATACCTGGGACACGCAGACAGCTCTGATTGGTATGAACATTCCAATCGCCGCGAGTATCACTCCCATTACGCGGCAGCCGAGTAGCAATATGATGGCGACAACACCATCAATGGCCCAGCGCGTGGTTTGGTCTTTGTGGGATTCTTCATGCATAGTCAATCCCTCAACAAGCAAAGAGGGCAGAGTGCTATGACGAAGGCTGCGAAGATGTCATCAGTCTAGCACAGGTGTGTTCGGAGGGAAAGTGAGCGAGATTACTTGTCTTCAGGGATTTAACAGTCGGGTAGCCGGAGGCATTACCGCCTATGCCCCCTGACTCCCTCTCCATACATAGAGCAGGAGAAGACCAGGAATCAGCGAGATTGGAGATGATAGATAGACATCCCCAAATCACCAACCCTGTTATTGTCGCGTGCTACCACATCAGGCCTTCCCCATCTAAATTTCCACGAAACCTCCATCATATTTCCATGGTAACGCGCTAAGGACTGCGATATTCTGAGGCCGTAGAGATGTTCTGAACGCTATGGTAGAGACATCATTCCCCATTTTGGAGGTCCAGAGCCCTGACGGCAAGACCTTTGCTACAGAGTTGGCAAAAGATCGCATTATGGTTGGACGCTTCCGGCCATTCAACTATATGGGCCTGGAACCGGATACTCCACCGCTAGTGACCCGCAAGGCACACTGCGCACTCGTGCATGAAGCAACCGCCTGGTATGTCGCGCGGTGATTGCTGATGGGGATGTCATCCGTATCCTGGGACGATTCGCCGAGGATGGAGAAGCCCTCTACCGGAACCTTACTTTTTGCAACCCAATGAAAATTCAGACTTTTGATGATATGCCTTCTCGGAGCTGTCTCGCCTACAACTTTGGTTATTTACTATCGACCAGAAAGGAGAGCAATTTGATTGAATTCACCTATCGTTTGCCTTGAACATGAAGTGTCCTGTAATAACATACTCAAATGGAGGAAAAAATGGTCAATACGTTTCTGAAAACACGATGGAACAAGATGGCAACCTTACTGGTTATTGGGCTTACTGCCATCCTCGTGATTCTCGCTGCCTCAGTCGAGCCGGCCCTGGCCGGCAATCTCCAGCGTGGCGGCTTCTCAAAGTTCTCAAATGGAAATGGAGCACATGGCGGTGGCTTGCCGGCTATCAATGGTGGCATAGCCGGGCTAAGTGGTTTCCGTTTCAACTTCAAGGGCGGCGATCACCACATTGCAAGCGTCGCGGCGACCTTCGATACCAGCTATATAGGCTCTTGTGAGGGTTCCTGGTGTGTCCTATACGGAGATAAGGGTCACGACGATCCCTTTTGGTACGACATGGGCTGGCAGGAGCTGCCGGTGGGAGCCATCTACAAACTGAGCCACATCAGCCTACAGAACAACACGACGATCTACAGGCTCGGCGATGCAACCCCTGGAACAACCCCTGTCCTGACCGGTTTCCGAATGTCGGTCAACGGCTACACCGACATGCACTTAGGGCAGATCTCGGCTCGTGTGTATACGGAAAACGGCAGTGTGTACGCCTACGCATGGTTCGAAGACGATGGCGGATCGAAGTCGCGATATGCTAATATCAGCTATGCCGAAATTCCGAACGCCCATATCCAGACCAAGCCACCCATCAGCGGATCATCGAGCGGCAAAGAGGTAAGCGGCAGCCTGAGCGCCCAGCATCCTGTTTTACAGGGTTTTGGCATGCTGTTCTGGGGGAATGATCATCACATCGATCGCCTGGGGGCTGAAGTCAGCCCGGGAGGCTGGCGCATCACTTTTGAAGATAAGAATCACGACGATCGATACTTATACTGGCTCTACTGGGCTGAGCTCATTCCCTAGCCGGAATCAGTAGAGGACCCTCACAAAAGGTAGCCTCGCCGAAAATCTCACAATTGAGGGCCGGGAGAATTTTGGAGGGGACTGGGCATCTTTAGAAAGATTCCACCCGGTCCCTTCGTCAAGCAATAGGCGGGCTTGCCTGCGGCTAACAGAGGATCAACACGAGATGAACACGACATGAGCACAGGATGATCCCTAAGATGCTACTCCTTCGGTGCCATCCTTTGTTTCCCGTATTCCACGGCTGTCCCCAACACACCCACCCTCTCAAATCATCCACGTTGTGTGTCACGAGTGCACAGCGATGACCCAATTTGTATTCCCGCGACTCTTTTCGATGCCCTTTCACGTTATACATGAATAGATATACGCGATCAAGGGTGTCTATGGAGTGAGCCCTCACCGCCAGCCTACGGCATAGGAATACGCTATAATCTTGAACAATCTAAAACTTGGAGGCTGCAACTCGACATGAGTCACTCATTCAAACCCATCTCGCGCCGAGCATTTCTGGCAGCGGCAGGCGGCGCGCTGGCTGCCTGGGCTTTACCCGGAGCAATCAGACGCCGGCCGGCGAGCGCGTCATCTCTCGCGGCATCATCTCTATCCACATTCCCAACCAACCCGGAGTGGGATTTCGTCCAGCCAAACCCGGCCAGGCTCGACCTGTGGGGGCGCGTCACCGATTACGGCTCACCGGTACGAGAAGCCGCCGGAGGCACTGCCAAAATAATCAGTTTTTTGCCGATCAATACTGTCTTGCCGCTTATCGAGATCGTCCATGCCCCCGGACCGGCCAATAACCCACACAACGATACATGGTACCGCATCGAACAAGGCTATATGTACACCGCCACTATCCAGGTGATCAAGCCCTACCGAATGCCGGTCGAGATCGTCGAGATCGACACCGAGATCGACGAAGAGCCCGGCTTCTGGGCCGAGGTGATCGTGCCGTTTACGACGGCGCGCAACGCGCCAAGCGGCGCCCCTATGTCCAACGAACATGATGAGAACATCGTTCTGACCTACAGCAGCGTTCACCGCGTGATCGAGAGCAAACCGGATGATGCCGGTTTCTTGTGGTACAAAGTAGACGACGACAAGGAAAAGGCCAAATCGTTTTACGTATTGGCACGGCACATGCGCCGCATTCTCCCGGAAGAATTGACACCGATCAACCCTGGGGCCAACAAGCGCATGGAGATTTCGCTAACCGACCAGCGACTGGACTGCTATGAGGACGATACAATAGTCTTCAGCGCGTTAGTTGCGTCCGGAGCAGGTGGTTTCACGACCCTCAAGGGCGAACATGCCGTCGTCTACAAGCAAATATCACGCCACATGTACTCCGATCCGGAGCAGGAGGCTTTCAGCGATCCTGACTTCTTCGATCTTCCGGGGGTACCGTTCAACGTATTTTTCACAACACTGGGACACGCCATACACGGCACCTACTGGCACGGCGATTATGGTCGCCCGCGTAGCCATGGCTGTATCAACGTCAGTCCTGAGGTAGCTCGCTGGATCTGGCGATGGGTTGAGCCGCCCGCCACCTACTCCACTACTGCTGTCGGCAGTTCAAGAGAGCCCGGCACTCCAGTGATTGTCACCTAGGCATCTATCCATTCGATGCAACCGTGGAGGATCACATGACACACAACAACACCCATAACCAGACTCCCCCACCAGGGACAGCGATGTCAAGGCGACAGGCTATCAAGGCGACTGTTTTAGCAGCCACCTCTCTGATCGCCCTCCATTCCAGAATCCATGCGTACGCGCAAGACGACACGCCCTACGATCCCGGTGGCCGCGTCAGGGTGGATTACGACGAAACAGCCTCATTCAATGAGATGCTCGGATATCCCCCTTTGCTAGGCCGCAGCGAGACCTGGCGGCTGAAGATCACAAAAGAGCCCGAAGACGGCTCTGAAGTGGTGCGCGGTGTTAAATACGACGAAGTACTGCCAATCTACGAAGCCATCAATGCCACAGCCCCCAAATCGTTGGCACACAACGATGTCTGGTACAATGTCGGCGAGGGGTTCATCCATTCGTCGTACATCGTACCCGTCCACGAAGTCTTCAACGAGCCGGAGGATACTATTGGCGATGGGTTTTGGGGTGAGATCACCGTCCCGACTTCGTGGCAGCACTGGACCCCAAAGCTCCGCAGCCGTCGATATTATGACCTGGCCTATGGCACGATCTACAAGGTGATCGACAGGGCAGACGAAGAGGATGGCCGCGCATGGTATCGCATCGTCGATGATCTGGTGCCTGCCTCGGAATGGTGGATTCAGGCTGCGCATGTACGGCGCATCGTCCCATCTGAGTTCACACCCATTTCGCCCGATGTTCCGCCGGAGCTTAAGCGGGTCGAGGTCAGTATCGGCGAGCAGCTCTTGACCTGCTTCGAAGACACCCTGCCCGTCTTTTCGGCCCGCATTGCCTCCGGCGCTGCATTCTTCGATACCGCCGGTCAATTGCACCATTTCCGCACGCCCTACGGAGAGCATCGTGTGATACGAAAAACGCCATCGCGCCGTATGGTGGGTGGCGAGATCATCAACGATCGCTATGACCTGCCGGGTGTTCCCTGGTGCATCTTCTTCACCGGCAAAGGCGCGGCTATCCATGGAACATACTGGCACAACGACTTCGGCCGCCCACGCAGCCACGGCTGTGTCAACATTACCAACGATGCCTCCAAGTGGGTCTATCGATGGGTCAATCCCCACGCCAGTCACGATGACGATATCCGCTGGACGGATCGGGAAGAACTAGAGACGGCAACGATCATCAATGTTGAACCCTGAAGCCGGCAAAACCCTGTCCAGACGAACGATGCTCCGCTCCGGTCTGTTGGGCGGAATAGCATTGGCGACTCTGCCCTGGCCCGGATTATCTCTCACATCACCCGGCAGAGATGAACCACTCTCCTACAATGATCTCTTTGATAATCCACCGTTGTTGGGGCGCGTCGAGGCCCAGTGGGAGATATTGCAAAAGATCGTCAGGCAGCCGGATGCTCCTGACGACACAGTACGGATAACAAGGCGCCATGAAGTGCTGCCGATCTATGGCGCAGCGCACGCCGATGCTCCTACCCCGGCACTACGTCACAACGATGTCTGGTTCGATGTAGGTGATGGCTACATCCATTCTTCCTATGTCATCCCTGTTCGCGAGATATTTAACGAGCCGGAGGAGATAGGAGACGGCTTCTGGGGAGAGATTACCGTCCCTGAATTCCTACTACAGTGGCAACCACAACGCGACAGTCGAGGGAAATATCGACTGGCCTACGGCACCGTCTATTGGGTCGCTGAGCGCGTAGACGATGCTGAAGGCCGCGCCTGGTACCGGCTGGTGGACGATGGGCTCCACCGCGCCTGGTGGATCGAGGCCCGCTGCGTACACCGTCTCCGGCCCGACGAGCTGTTTCCCATATCGCCCAATGTGCCGCCTGACTGCAAGCAGATCGTGATCAGCATCAGCCAGCAACTCCTGACCTGTCTTGAAGACGATCTACCCGTCTTTTCTACCCGCATCTCAAGCGGCACAGCCTACATCAACCCGGAAGGCAAGCAATTTGGGTTCAATACACCCATCGGTAAACACCAGGTGGTTTACAAGCGGCCCAGCCGTCACATGACCGGCGGCGATCCCCAAAATGCGACCAATCACTACGATCTACCCGGCGTCCCCTGGTGTACTTATTTCACGCCAACCGGGGCAGCTATTCATGGCACGTACTGGCATAACAACTATGGCCGGCGGGCCAGCCACGGCTGCGTCAACGTGACAAACGATGCTGCCAGGTGGATCTATCGCTGGGTTAACCCGGTCACAGACTACGATGCCCCTCTGCATTGGACAACCCGTGAGGAAGCCAAAATCGCAACGGTGGTCAGCATCCAGGAATAAGGATAGAATGAGCGCGGATAGTTAAAACAGGCATCGCACAGCGTTTCATGTTAATCTGGACTGGCAACTGGTCGCAAAATCAGAAGACCAACCAGGCAAGATGACGATCGAGCACGCCTCTAGAAACCATACATATGTATATCGATCCACAAAATATCACCATACCGTTAGCCCTGCTGGCAGGGCTTCTGTCGTTCGTATCCCCCTGCATCCTGCCGCTGATCCCTGTCTATATTGGTTACCTGACCGGGCAAGCGGCCAATACGAGCAGCAATGCATTGGCTGCCGATGTTGCTTCGGTAGAGGACGGATCATCGAAACAAGTGTACTCGCCACGCTGGGAAGTGTTCTTACACGCCATCTTCTTCGTGCTGGGGTTCTCGGTGATCTTTCTGATTCTCGGGATCAGCGCGGGCTTCATTGGGATGATCCAGTTAGGATTCATCGGCGTCAGGGCCTGGATCGCCCGGCTGGGCGGCATCCTGATCATTGCGCTTGGACTGCACACACTCGGTCTTATCCGTATTCCCTTCCTGTATTACGATACCCGCCGACAAACTGCTCCCAGGCCAGAGCTGGGCTACCTTGGCTCGCTGCTGATGGGGCTCACCTTTGCCGCGGGATGGACTCCATGTCTGGGGCCGGCACTGTCGGCCTTATGGATGTTGGGCAGCACTACCGGGTCGATTCCTCGCGCATCGGTGCTGCTGCTGGCCTATTCAGCCGGGCTGGGCATCCCCTTTTTGCTGACCGCCCTGCTTCTGGATCGCGCCACCGGTCAACTGCGCAAGCTGCATCAACACATGCGGAGCATCGAGATTGCCAGCGGCATCCTGCTGATCGTCATCGGACTTTTCGTGCTTGGCGATCTGACACGCCTGCTTGGCGCCTGGCTGCCGGATAGTAGCCAACTAACGACAACCCTGGACAATTGGCTGGTTCATCTGGCTGGTGGACAACCCTGAAAGACAGGTATCAAGCACACAGATCGAAATCTCTCACGTCAATAGCAAGGATAACCATGACACAACCTGTACATGATGATTTGACCCCACAATCCAAGAAAAAAATCACCGGTCGGCAGCGTAACATCGTGATCTTTCTCGACCGCCAGATCCTGAAGTTAGTGCGGCACTGGGCGGTAGTAATTTCTCTTGCTGCCGGGTTATATGCCGGCATTCCCTTTCTTGCTCCCATTGCAATGTACTATGGTCAGACCGGTATCGCCAATGTGATCTACACCGTCTATGGCCCCCCCATATGCCACCAGCTGACCTTCCGCTCCTGGTTTTTGTTCGGCGAGCAGACTGCCTACCCCAGAGAGTTGGCTGGAATGTCTGGTGGGAGCTTCGAGGATTATGTTCAGCAGGAACCGGCCTTTGACAACATTGATGTGACAACACTCAATCCCACCCTGCTCTATGCCGCCAGGTATTTCCAGGGCAGCCCAAAGATGGGCTGGAAGGTTGCCTTCTGTGAGCGTGATGTTGCCATTTATGGTTCAATCGCATTTTTCGGATTGGCTTTTGCGCTCCTCAGAAGACTCAAGGTCAAGGTACCCTACCTGCCTTTTTGGGCTTATTTGTTGATCGCAATCGTTCCCATGGGGCTCGATGGGTTCAGCCAATACTTCGCGAATCCACCGTTTAATGGGTTTGGCTTGAGCTTTTACCCAATCCGCGAGAGTACGCCTTTTCTGCGCACACTCACCGGCGCGATGTTTGGTCTTGGCAATGCCTGGCTGGCTTTTCCATACATCGATGACAGCATGGCGGAAACCCGCCAATTGGTCGAAGGCAAGCTGACCCGTGCAGGAGTCATGGAAACCACTCCTACCGAAGTAGTTGAGGCAATCTCCCGCTAACCGCCGCCAAATACCGGCTCAATGCGGAAATGCCTCATAGAGATGGTTGCACTCTTGCGTACTTTCGGCTAAGATGAAGCAAATTCAACTCTACATCATTTAAGAGGAGACGTAAACAATGGCTGACCAATATGAAGCATACTGCGTTAAGTGCAAAGCCAAGCGGGTGATGAAGGATGCCCAGATTGTCACTAACGCAAAAGGTCGCAAGATGGCCAAGGGCACTTGCCCAACGTGTGGCACCAAAATGAATCTCTTTTTGAAGGGATAAATTGCTGTCAAGCCATGACGTCAAGTATGTGTTGAATGAATGGGGTTCACCTGGAACTATTGACCAGGTGAACCCCATTGTTTTTTCGGTTCTAACGGATTCTGTGGGGAGTATGGCGACCACCCAGGGAAGCAGCAATGAGTAAGTTGTGGAGCCTGTTATCGTGATAGACAAAACTGTTGAGACGGCGAAAAGGTGGCTGATAAGGTTGGCGAATGTCGGCGCGAGGACAATACAATCGAAAGTTGTGCAATAAGGCCCAGGCGCTGATCTGGCACTCGGCTTGGCGGTGTGATAGATATTCCACACAGGTTGTGTAATGGCCTAAAAGTATCGATAAGGTGATAAGTTTTGAGTGATGGGAATCAGGCTACCACAAAAACTTACCGCCTAGTGCATGCCGGCAGTAGGTATGCGCAGCGGAATTCATAAGGTTGCGGAAGTATTTCCGCCGCGCAGCACCAGGATGAGCAATAGCGATCAACCATCCCCGCTCAGCTTTGTTTGTAAACTGTGAATTAGAACCCTTAACTCATCACGCATCACTCAAAAAGAGAGTGGCGGGTCTGCCGTTCGCCTACTATACTTGTGACCATTCTCAAGAAATCCGCCAGACAGCAATACACATCATTTGCATCCAGACTTGCTAGTTTCAAATCGAGGAAATCCGTGTCTGATGATCTGCTTGGGCAATTGTTTGGCCCTTACGAAATTGTTGACACCATCGGTTTTGAAGGCCCAGCCGAAATTTACAGAGGCTACCATCATGAAGCCGGCAAACACGTTCTGATCCGCCTTGTTGGCCGGGGCATGGAAGCCAACACAGTATGGAGTACACGCTTTCGCCGCGAAGGTCGCGCCATTGCCGCGCTGAAACATGCCAACATTGCCCCAGCCTACGATTTTGGCGAGGCGATGGGCGGGCACTATATGGTCAGCGAAGCACCTGAGGGAACTACCCTGGCCGACATACTGGAACAGGCAAAAGCTGGTGAGTACACCCTTGCGCCGGATGACATCACCTTCATGATCCGCCAGGTGGCTGCCGCGCTGGACTACGCTCACGGTCAGGGGGTTACTCACCGAGATCTGGCGCCTCATCACATCACCATCACGCGCAGCGGGCAGGCCATCGTTACCGACTTTGGTTTAGCCATGCTGCTCAGCCGGGATGCATCCGAGCACACAGGTGGAGCCTATTTCGGCTCATCGGATTACATGGCTCCGGAAGTCTTGGAAGACTTTCTGTCGGCCACACATGCCAGTGATGTCTACTCACTGGGTGTGATCATTTATCAGATCATCACGGGCGAACTGCCCTATCAGGCCGGCTCTGATGTTGATGACGTCCTGCGTGCATTGACCGGCAGTGCCCCCGATCCCCGTCTGCTCAACCCGGATATCCCGGTCACCGTTGCCGAAGTTGTCATCAAGTCTTTATCGGCATCTCCCAAGGACCGTTTCAAAAACACCATGCAGATGGCAGCTCAGCTCGAATGGGCTTACGCCAACCCCATTCCCCCAGAGGAAAAACCAAAACCACGTAAGGCGCCAAAACCTGGCGCTCAGTCAACCAAACCCATTACAGATGGCCCACTGCCATCACCCCGCCGACCAACGGCCGAGCGGCTGGTTGTCAAACGGAGTCTGTCCTGGCAGGAAGAACGCAAGGAAAAAGCCCGCCTTCGCGCCGAACACAGCCGCATCCGCCGCGAAGAGGAAGCTCAAAGACGCCAGACCCAACGACAAAAAGCAGCCAGGCAGAGACAAGCCCGCCGAGAAAAGATGCACGCCATCTGGAAGCGTTGGGGTCAGGCTATCGTCACGCTGGTCATCGTCCTGGCAATTCTCATCGGTGTGATGATCGGGTTGCAGACTACCGGTGTGATCGCGATCAAGCTACCCTCTCTCCCTACGATGCCTAAGCCACCTGAACGTTCAACGCTGATTCCGACCAGCACACCCTTCGACGCAGAATCTGCCGGTCTGGCTCTGACCCCCAGCCCGACTCCGGTTCTAACGCCAACATCGATTTCGCCAACCCAGACACCGATAGCCCCCGTCGAGATCACCACACTCAGCATGGGCACAGCAGCCTTCCGCTCGAACGACGGGGCAATGATGCAGTTCATCCCTTCCGGACAGTTTCTGATGGGGACCAACGACCCGTCACGCCACGCCAACGCCCATCCCCAACACCCGGTTATGCTGGCCGATTACTGGATCGACCGTACCGAAGTGACCAATGCTCAATACGCCTTGTGTGTCGAAAAAGGACTGTGCCAGACGCCGGCCCAGACGATCTACTTCGATAATCCCGCCTACGCCGGCTACCCCGCAACCTTCGTGACCTACGAACAAGCTGCCGCCTATTGTCTTTGGCTGGCAAGCACATCCGGCCAGGTGATCGGCCTACCGACTGAGGCACAGTGGGAAAAAGCAGCCGCCTGGGATCCTATCACCAATACAGCCCGCCTGTATCCATGGGGCGATACGCCCCCGACAGCAGAACAAGGACGCTTCTTTGGTGGGCAAGATTCACGGCCCGCCTCGCCTGTTGGAACGCACCCTGAAGGAGCCAGCGCCTATGATGTCCAGGATATGTCCGGGAATGTCTGGGAGTGGGTAGCCGATTGGTTCGATGCAGATTATTACAAACGCACCGGCGTAGCCGTCGATCCTGTTGGGCCGCTAACAGGCACCGAGCGCATTACGCGCGGTGGTTCCTGGCGTAACGAGCCTTACATGTCAACCAGCTCGACACGCAACCCGACCCGGCCAACAGTCAATGGGGACAGCACAGGCTTCCGCTGCGCCATGACAGCCGGCTATCCGCCGGCAGAAAGCGGGATCGTGCTCACATCCCTGGATGCTGCACAATCGCTATCTGCTATCGTGCAACAGGCCCAGACCGGCACCCAGAACGATGCCGACACGATGGCTCTCTGGGTAAAGGCCCTATCCGATCTACGCGATGCTCTGAACATCGGAGACAATCAGAAAGCGCTCGGCATCATCGTCGAGAACAGCGAGCGGATCCCCGATCAGATCGAGAAAGAGAAGCTTACTCTTGGGATGGCTTTCCGGCTTGAGAACGGTCTGGCGTGGATCAGGGAACAGATCCGGCAGGCTTCTCAGTAAGGCCGGTATCCGCTCTGTCTCGATTTACACAGCCAAATCAAATCTAAAGCGGATGGCTGAAAACTTTCCTGGAGACCTATACAAGATGCTGGGCGTTGAGCAGTTAGCTCAACGCCCAGCATCTGACGACTAACATCAATTGACACACCCAGGTTTCTGAGTGTTCTGCGGTATAGCCACACTATGCAACATCAATATGCCCGTGCGAAATATGCCTTGCCCTGCGCGGGCTTGCCGCACACGGCACACCTGGCATCTTTGGGCTTTTCTTCCTTGTTCAGATCGAGCGGGAAGCAGCGTGACGAAGCCTTGGTTTCCTCCTGGACACGCCTCTCGCACTCAGCCGTCCCGCAGTGCCACATCAGTGCCCAACCGTCATCGGCGACTCTTTTGAGCCCTTCGTAATCCTCGACCTCGTGGAGGTTGGCGTCGCGGAAAGTCCTGGCCTGTCGAAGCATACCATGCTGGATCTCGTTAAGCAGCCGCATGACAGTGGCAATGATCCCCTCCTGTGGAACGATCTGTTTGCCTTCTTTGCCTGGGATATCCCGACGAGCCAAGGCAATCGTCTCATTGGTCACATCCTTCGGGCCGATCTCCATCCGCAGTGGCACACCTCGCATCTCCCAATCGTTAAACTTGAAACCGGGTGTCAGCTCTTCCCGATCATCGACATGGAGACGAATGCGCACTGCCAGCAAGCTATCGGCAACACGTCCGACAACATGCATGACCCTGGCCTTCTCTTCCTCGTTTTTGTATATCGGTACCAGCACAACCTGGATCGGCGCGATGCGCGGCGGCAACCGCAGCCCCTTGTCGTCGCCATGCGCCATGATGATGGCCCCCACCATGCGCGTGCTGACCCCCCACGAGGTCGTCCAACAATACTGCTGCTCGTTCTTCTTGTCGAGGTATTTGATATCGAAAACCCTGGCGAAGTTCTGGCCGAGATTGTGCGATGTTCCCATCTGGAGCGCCCACTTGTTGCCCATCATCCCTTCGATGGTATAAGAGGCATCGGCGCCGGCGAACTTCTCCTGGTTGCTCTTACGCCCCTTGATGACCGGGATGGCAGCCTCGTTGACGGCAAAGTCCTCGTAAATCTCGAGCATCCGCAGAGTCTCTTCCTGAGCCTCCTCATAGGTCTCGTGGGCTGTATGGCCTTCCTGCCACAAGAACTCGGTGGTGCGAAGGAACAGCCGGGTGCGCATCTCCCACCTGACCACGTTAGCCCACTGGTTGATCAGCAGCGGCAGGTCGCGGTAAGACTGCACCCACTGCGAGAAGGTATGCCCGATCACCGTCTCTGAGGTTGGTCGGACTACCAATGGCTCTTCCAATTTCTCGCCGCCGCCGATGGTCACCACGGCCAACTCCGGTGAAAAACCCTCGACATGTTCAGCTTCCTTCTGGAGGAAACTCATCGGGATAAAGAGCGGAAAATAGGCATTCTGATGGCCGGTAGCCTTGAAACGTTTATCGAGCTCGGCCTTGATATTTTCCCACAGCTCATAGCCATACGGCTTGATGATCATGCAGCCACGCACAGGGGCATAGTCAGCCAGATTGGATTTAAGGACAACGTCGGTATACCACTTCGAGTAATCTTCAGACTGGGGGGTGACACCTTGTTGCGACATGTCGCGCTTCTCTCCTTGGAGTGATGAGTCATGAGTGATGAGTGATGAGTGCCGAGGTCTTCATGCCACCTGCCCGGCTCCCGGTCATTATTGCTTCAGGTCATCTAAAGCCAATTACACTCATCATCAAATAATCGATGACTGATTCTCGTTGCTTATGCCTGAGAATGTCAATAAGTGTAACGCGATCTGCACGGCAAAAAAAGAGAGTTAAGAAATGGAGAGCAGTATCGCCTGGTATGCACCCAGACACACGCCCTGCTACAAGACATGAGGACGAGAACAGCCAGGCTCGCCCACACCATCCTCCTCTCGTCTTTCCGGAATTCGTTTTCAGACCCTGACAAGCCGGGTATAATCAGGTTGTCACCGGCAAGAAATTCATCAAGGATCTCTACCGGGCCTTGGAGAGATTGTTGGAAGCGTCATTCTGCATTCCGGGCGACCTGTGGTCGCCCCTGAGCACCCTTTAACACCTGTTTGCAGGGGAAGGTCATCGATCACATGACAGAAATGAAAGTCAGAGTACTGGTCGCCAAGCCGGGCCTCGATGGACATGATCGGGGCGCAAAGGTCATCGCGCGGGCTCTGCGCGACGCGGGCATGGAGGTCATCTACACCGGTTTGCGCCAGACACCGGAGATGATCGTTGAGACTGCCTTGCAAGAAGATGTGAATGTTATTGGCCTGAGCATCCTTTCGGGCGCGCACATGGCCCTGGTTCCGCGTGTGATGGAGCTGCTCCACGAGAATAACATGAGTGATGTGATCGTGTTGGTTGGCGGCATCATCCCTGATGAGGATATCCCCCAACTCAAGGAATCAGGCGTTTACGCCGTCCTCGGTCCTGGCTCCAGGACCGAGGACATCGTCAACCTCATCAACAAAGCAGTTGGCGCGAGCGTGTAACTGATGAGTCTGGCCGCCGACGTCTTACAGGGGAATCGCCGCGCACTGGCGCGTCTGCTGACCGCTGTCGAGAACCACTCACCGGATGCAGTTGAAGCACTGACCAAGTTATATCCTCACACCGGGCAGGCGCACCTGGTAGGCGTCACCGGCTCGCCGGGCACAGGCAAAAGCTCGCTGGTCTCGCAAATCACTCTGGCGCTGCGCAAGAGCGGGAAGACTGTCGGGATTGTGGCCGTTGATCCCACCAGTCCCTTTTCAGGTGGAGCAATTTTGGGCGATCGCATCCGGATGCGCGACCTTTCCGGTGATCCGGGTATTTTTATCCGCAGCATGGCAACACGTGGCAGTCTGGGCGGATTGGCCCGCGCGACCGCTAATGTCATCAGGGTGCTCGATGCGGCGGGCTTCGACATCATTCTGATCGAGACAGTCGGGGCCGGACAATCGGAGGTCGACATTGCCGGCCACGCCCATACCGTCCTGGTAGTCGAAGCGCCCGGCATGGGTGATGATATCCAGGCGATCAAAGCCGGCATCCTGGAGATCGCCGATGTCCTGGTGGTGAACAAGTCGGATGATCAGCGCGCCCAGAATACCATCCGTGCGCTGCGCGCGATGATCGAGTTGAGCAGCTCACGCCAGGAGCAGACCTGGATCAATCACCACGGCCAGCTGACCGCTGTGCTCGCCTCACCCGACGCACCCTCTGAGCACAATGGTACTCACTGGGAAGTACCGATCCAGGCCACCAACTCCCTGAGCGGCGAAGGCATCGCTGAGTTGATCGAGATACTGGATCGCCATCGTGCTTACATGCAAGATAACGGCGGATTGGCGCATCGCCGGCACATGCAGGTGGTAGCCGAGGTCGACGCTCTATTGAGTGAGACCCTCCTGGCCCACCTGCTGGATCGGGTGGACCGAAGCCGCCTGGCCACATTGATCGAACGCGCAGTGGCCCGCGAATTGGTTCCCCAAGCAATCGTCGAGTTGTTAATCGGCGACTTCTTATAAAGACGAAACGGAGGTATACGTGGCTGCTGTACCCGGCATGTATGGCAACATCAAACTGATTGCTGGCACTTCCTGCCCAGATCTGGCGCAGGAGATATCCGATTACCTGACAGAGACTTGCGAAATCCATATTCCTCTGGCTGACCGCTCAATTCTCAAGTTCCCAAATGACAACACCTACGTCCGCCTGAATGAAAGTGTCAGAGGACAGGATGTCTACATCATCCAGACCATTACCCGGCCGGTCAATGACATTTTCATGGAGCTCTTGATCACGCTGGACGCTGTCCGGCGCGATTCGGCCGGACGGATCACTGCCGTCATCCCTCACATGGCCTACGACCGCAGTGATCGAAAAGACCAGCCACGCACTCCCATCACGGCCCGCCTGGTTGCCGATCTACTCCAGGTAGCAGGAGCAGATCGCTACATAACCATTGACCTGCATGCGGCCCAGATTCAAGGCTTCTTCAGCATTCCCGGCGATGCCCTCACAGCCTACACCTACATCCTCAAGGATTACATCGCCGGCCTGCAAATTCCCGACCTGATGGTCGTCACGGTCGACCTGGGATTCGCCAAAGGTGGTCGTGACTGGGCACGCGAGTTGGATGTACCGTTGGCCTTCGTCGAGAAGATGCGCAAAGATGCCACCAGCCAGACCCTGAGCCTGATCGGCGATGTCAGAGGACGGAGCGTCTTGCTGGTCGACGACGAGGTGGACACAGCCGGATCCATGGTAAACGCCGTCGAGCTTCTCGACCGGGAAGGCGCAAAAGACATCCTGATCGCCTTCACCCATCCCGTGTTCTCGCCACCCGCCCTGGAGCGGCTGGCCGAGCTTCAGGATCGTGTCAGCCAGATCGTCTTTACCAACACGATTCCCGTTCCCCAAGGGGACCTCTTGCCCAACATGAAAGTCATATCGGTCGCCTCGATGCTGGGCGAGGTCATTTATCGGGCCCATGTAGGGAAATCGGTCGGCAAGATATTCAACGAATGAGTCAACAGGCGAAACCTTCGACCTGGCACTCCGTATTCAGCACTTCTTAGGGGACGATAAAATATGAGCACCAAATTAGAAACACTTGTCAGTATCTTTCAATGGATCATCATAGGCGGCATCGCCGGGTATGTCTCCAGCCTGCTGCTCAAAGCCGAGCGCCAGGGCTGCCTGGTCAAGGTCGTCATCGGGATTGTTGGGGCGTTCATCGGCGGCTTCGTGATGAGTTTCCTCATCCCCGGCGGGTTGATTGGCATTGGCCTCATAGATGCAATTATCAACGCTACTGTCGGCGCCGTGATCCTCTTGATCATCCTGGAGATCCTTCTACCCGGCAAGCAATTGGGTGTTGAGAGTGGTGGTGGCAGTAAAAGCAGCAAGCGGCGACGACGCCCCTGACCGTCAGGGCAGATCTGAGATCTGCCCCGACGCTTTCCCGGGCAGTCGTGTCCTCACCCTGTTATCGACGCGCCTCCATATCAGCCCGGTCGATGTACTGTTTGATCGCGCCATCCGACATGGACCAGATACCGGTCGCAAACCGGTCGATGAAGGCCCGGTCATGTGTCGTGATCAGCATCGTGCCGGGAAAGCCGTCTAGTGCCTCCCCGATCCGCTCACGAGATATGATGTCCAGGTGGTTGAACGGCTCATCGAGCATCAGGCAGTTGGCGCCACCCAAGACTAACCTGGCCAGCAGCAACCTCGATCGTTCGCCGTAGCTCAGCACGCCGACCGGCGTGAAGACGTCATCCCCGGCAAACAGGAACAGGTGTAAGAAGTTCCTGGCCTCCGTTTCGCTGATCGCGGCGACACTCTGCGCCAGGCTCAGAGGGGTCAGAGCCGGATCGAGCGTCTCCTGCTCCTGGGGCATGTAACCGACATGGATATTTGCCCCGATTTTCACCTGACCCTCTGCCGGATTGAGCTGACCGGCAATAGCTTTGAGCAAAGTCGACTTGCCACAGCCGTTCGGCCCAACCAACACGATCCGCTCGCCGTGCTGCACAGTTAGCGTAGCCCCTCGGAACAGCCATCGATGGTTGTCATAGCTGTGACCCGCGTTACGTAGAACGATCACCTCCTGCCCACCACGTGGCATCCGGCCAAAATCGAGCTTGAGATACCAACCCGCCACGGGCTTCTCGACCCGATCCTCTGCTTCGATATAGCGATGCAGGCGCTCAGACTGGGCCATTGCCTTCTGCATGACCATCTTCGACTTGCGTCGCTGGAAATCGTTTTTAGACATACTCTGGTAGCGATCAGCGCGATCCGACACACGCCGGATTGATTCCTCTAACTGCTGGATTTTATCTTGCTGGTCATGCCACTGCGCCCACTGTTTTTGGATCGCTGTCTCACAAGCCGCCAGATAGTCACTGTAGCCGCCTGAATAGGCAGTGGCTGTGTGCGTTTTCTCGTCGATGGCCACAATGCCTGACGCGCAGCGATCGAGCAGGGCGCGGTCATGGCTGACCATCAGCACGGCGCCTCGATGACTCGACAGGAATTCTTCCAGCCACTCAATCGCCTCGATGTCCAGGTGGTTGGTCGGCTCATCCAGGAGCAGGATGTCCGGCTCGGCCACGAGCAGGCGAGCCAGCCCCAGGCGAGTCTTCTGCCCGCCGCTCAGATGCCCCACCGGCAGATCGGCGTCGAGATCGCTCAGACCCAGATGAGCCAAAATCTGTTCACAGTGATGATCGAGCGCATAGCCACCCAGCGCCTCGAAGCGTTCCAATGCCACATCGTATCGGCTCAGGATCGCCGGCAGTGCCTCACGGCTGGCATCGCCCATGGCAATCTCCAGGCGCTCGATCTCCTGTCGAGCGTCCTGATACCCCTCAATGCCAGAGCGCGCCGCCTCAGCGATTGTGTGATCGGGCGAAAGCTCCAACCCCTGGGGCAGATACCCTATCACCAGTCCACTTTCCCGAATGACAGCACCGGAATCAGCCTGCTCCAGACCGGCGATGATACGCAGCAGGGTGGTCTTGCCACATCCGTTCGGGCCAATCAGGGCCAGTCGTTCGCCCCGATTGAGCACAAAGTTAACATCCTCAAGAACTGTCTGGATGCCATATGATTTGGATAGATGATTGATTTGTAACATTGACACTTCCTTGAAAATAGTGATGAGTGACGAGCGATGAGGGATGAGGGGATCGCTGTTTTGCGGACCAGACTGATAGAGAATGGCCACTTGCTATTCGCCCTCCTTGGGGATAAGCCTTTTGTACCCCCATTACCCAAACAACTTTTACTCGATGATCAAGTTTTTGCTCTGTCTGGTTTAGGTGATCAGTTTTCATCGAACAGCAACAACTGTGCTCTTGGGCATGGTCACAATTAAGCAGCAACATAGATAGTTTCAGGTTGTCATTCACCCTGCAATCCCCGAGATCTGCGATCTTTGGGCTATGGTTTTACACTGCTCACTGAAAACTGATTATCTTGATAATGTCACATTAGACAGATGTTGTGCTGGTGACGGATGTATCCGTCACCCATAATTGTCGGATTTTAATCCGGCGACACGCTCAAGATACAAGGATTCATCGAAGCAGTAAGGCTTGCAGATCAAAATCTGCCCACTACCGGTTACGGATGACTATCGACGGATCGAGATCACGAAGCATCAGACCGAGCCGGTGAAGCATCAGACCGAGATCATGAAGCATCAGATCGAGATCGTGAAGCATCAGACCGAGATCGTGAAGCATCAGATCGAGATCGTGAAGCATCAGATCGAGATCATGAAGCATCAGATCGAGATCATGAAGCATCAGATCGAGATCGTGAAGCATCAGATCGAGATCGTGAAGCATCAGACCGAGATCATGAAACCCCGGACCAAGCCGGTGAAGCTCCAACTCGACTTCGTAACACCCCGGCTCCGTTATGAGACATCCAGGGTCTTGCCAGATTTCCGGTTTTTCCCCACCAGCACTATTCTATTAACCAGCATAAACCACTGGCTTTTAGCGATAACGCGATGATCATGTTTTGCTCTGTCTGGTTTAGGTGATCAGTTTTCAGTGATCAGTTTTTTTGTCGTACAGCAACGACTGTGCTCTTGGGCATGGTCACAGTTAGGCAGCAACATAGATGGGTCGTGAAACATGAAATTTGGTCAAAGTAGTTACTCTGGTTGAATAGTTACCATTGCAAAAGCGAAAAGACCTGCCCGTTGCACATCATATAGATGTGTCAGGCAGATCTCACAATACCCGCGCGACCATCTTGCCGCGCAGCCAAAATCATACCAAGGGAATCAAAACTATCTGTAAGGGGAACTCAGCATAAGCAGAAGATCAGTCGTAGGGTTATGGATGGATGTTGTCTGTCATCACACAAAGACCTGTTTAATAGCTGATTTGCCTGGAGTCTAGCGCGAGTCGCAAAGAAGGGCAAAATGACGGATGGGTGATGGGTGACGGCACCTAGCCTGGCAATCTGAACCCATCACCCATTACTCGTCGTTCAAAACGAAACTTGCCAAATCGGCAGAATAGTGAGATAACCATCTATTATGGAATCATATCCCCTAATGATAAAAGGATAATCTCGATGGAGCGCCTTGCACACACCTACAGCATCATAGCCCGCGATCCCAAAACAGGTCAATTGGGTATCGGTGTACAAAGCCATGCCTTTGCCTGTGGAGCCATTGTTCCCTGGGCCGAAGCCGGAATAGGAGCCATTGCAACACAAGCTACCGCCGACACAAACTATGGTCGATTAGGGTTGGCTTTGATGCGCGCAGCGAAAACGTCCCAGCAAACCCTGGCCGCACTCCTCGCCGCCGATCCTCGCAGCAACGTCAGGCAGGTAGCCATGATCGACAATGCCGGGCAGGTGGCCGTCCATACCGGCAAGCGATGCATCGCCAGCGCCGGGCATCTCGTCGGGGCCAGCTTCAGTGTACAAGGAAATTTACTCAAAGGCCCTGAAGTATGGGAGAAGATGGCCAAAGCCTTCGTCAATTCGGAGGGCGATTTTAGCGAGCGGCTGCTTCAAGCATTGGAGGCTGGTCAAGACGCAGGCGGTGACATGCGGGGAATGCAATCGGCCGCGCTGATGGTTGTGCCAGGGCCAAACGACCCGCTTAAGCGTGAGATGGTGACCAATCTCCGGGTAGATGATCATGATCAGCCCTTGCTTGAGTTGCGCAGGCTGCTCACCATTCAACGTGGGCAGGAGTGGTATATCCAGGCCATTCATGCGGTCGAGACCGGTAATATGGCTTCCGCCCACGAGTATCAGGAGAACCTGCGCGGGTTGGTAGTTGGCACCCGCGAGCCGCTCTTCTGGTACGCCGTCACCCTGGCCGAGCACGGACACCTGGACGAAGCACTGCCGTTATTTGCCCTGGTATTCAAAATAGAACCAATCTGGTACGACATGCTCGATCGGCTGGTGGTATCAGGAAACTTCCCCGATGACCCTGCCTCCATTACCAAGGTCAAGTCCCTCGCAAAAAAGAAATAACCAAACGAGAAGAGACCGGGAATGACTAACCGGTCTCTTCTTTTGTGTCGTGGTATAGTTCTCTATGGAATCTCCGCCCGTGAAATTCCTTTTAGATGGGAACTATTCAGCCGGAGTAACTATTCGGACGGTCTCGGCATAAAATAGAGGGACGGACGACGTGCAGTCGTTTGGACAACGGTCTTTCGTTCACAGCTAACAGCCAGTGTTTCGCGGCATAAGTAAGCCGTCAGTTGGCCACCTGCGAAACACTTAAACAGTTGGGTATGAAGGGCTTCTTTACCACCGGGCTATTTCCGCCGTGCAGTACTAGATAGTTACCCGAGAAACAAATCATGAATTCTACCAACCACCAACAAGTCAAAAAAACCGGCAATCACCGGCTTGAGGTTGCCGAAATCGCGCGGCACGCCCGCCAGTGGCGTTTAATGGACTGCTCTGATGAAGTGCTGAAGCAAATGCGCCAGAATCTGCTGAGTGAGATGGCCGAAGTAGAAGAACGGCTCCACATAGTCAACGACCATTTTCAGCTATACATCGAAAAAGGGCGACCGCTAGAAACCGGCCAGTCACAGGCAACCATTGAGCGATTGTCGTTTGAGTGGGAAAATCTCAACCGACGGCTGCGGGAGGTGCATGAAGTACTTTTAGAACGTGGTTTGCGCGCCCGGTTAACACGGGTACTGGGCAGCCGGGCGCGTGTCGATGCACTTGACACACTTGTGCTGGTTGCCATCCTGATCGTCGTCGGATTTACCTTTGCGGAATTGCTGTTCAATCTGTCAGAGCAAGTCATCGCTACCCTTTACGCCATCGACACAGTGGTATGTGTATTCCTGATCGCCGACTTCGCACTGCGTATCAGCCTGGCTCAGGATAAAGGCTGGTACTGGCGTCGCTACTGGATCGATCTGGTGGCATCGATCCCGTTTTACTCTTTCTTGCGCGTAGGACGACTGGTATGGCTGTCGCGGTTTATGCGCTTCTCGCGATCCACACACTTTATCCCAGTTCTGCGCCTGCTGCGCCTCAGCCGGGCATTCCGCGTACTGCTGTTCGCTTTCCGAGGTTTGGATATGCTGACACGCACCTTTCAGATCAACCTCCTCAAGCGAACCATCTTGATTGCCGGTGTGCTACTGCTCTTCGGCGCGTTGGCTATAGGCGCACTGGAGGGGCCAACCGAGCTCTCTTTGCAAGAGTTTCCGGAAAGTCTGTGGTGGACATTCACCACCATCGTGACAGGGGGGTTTGCCGACCTGCATAACCCCATCACAATACCAGGCCGGTTGGTGACAGTCGGATTAGTATTGCTAGGCCTGACAGTAACCGGGATTTTCACTGCCTCGCTCACTTCAGTACTGGTTGAAGATGACTCAGAACGCATCGAACAAAAACAGCGCGATATGGAGAATCAGCTTACTGAGATCAACAACACTCTCACCCTGATGTCCGCAAAAACAAATGAGGGGCTGATTGCACTTGAAGCAGTGGCGGAGGAGTTAGTCCACCAACCGTCACGAGATGCTATCTCCCGGGTGTTAGCTCATGCAATGGTTGAGAATTTCGCCGCATTGCAGGCGTCGGTGCACCTGTTGGATGACAAACAAGAAACATTGATTCGCCTGGCCCAGATGGGAGTGGAGGAGATAGCTCCGCCGGATCACCTGGCAGTCGGCAGCGGGCTGATTGGCAATCTGGCAGAAGAGCTGTTGGCCGAAACAGATCTAATCGCACTGAACCTGGAACCGCGCAACGATCTATGTGTCGAGGTGCAGGGCATCGCAATGGCCTGCCCGTTGGTAGCCGGCGGTCGGCTATTGGGTATCTTGCACACCATCATGCCGGAGGATATCGCCCGCTTTTACCTGTACAATCGCGTCCCAATGACGCTGGCACATCAAGCCGCAACAGCCATTCTGGCTGCCGATCTACGCCAGCGCATAAACGGGTAAGGGATGTGAAAATAATTAAACCTTCCGACAGGTAGCTGGAGCAATATCGATGAACCACTTACCCAGACCTGGGCTGTTTCAACC
>JAFGLD010000285.1 GCA_016928235.1 Anaerolineae bacterium
AAAAAGCGGGGAAAACTCTCGGCAAGAGAAACCGGGTTTTTCCTTCCGCAAGAACGGCACAGAGTTGATGCCGCTTTCGCAGTCAGGGCGGCCTGACAACGAAAAACCCGGTGTCCGGATGGGTGTCCCCCTGATTATTGAGAAGATACCGAAAAAGGCCCAAAAACAGCCGTTTGCAGTATATATCTCCTTGCGTCATTCCGGGCGAAGCTGTACGATTATCCCAACCTCTCAACCATCAAGGAGCAATGTACTGTGGAAGGTGTCTACATCTCCGAGCACCCACTGGTTAAACACAAACTAACACTGCTGCGTGACAAATCGACCGACTCGACACAGTTCCGCCAGCTCGTCAACGAGCTAGCCTCTCTGCTGTGTTACGAGGCCACCCAGGATCTCGCAATCGCGCCCAGGACGGTTGAGACGCCGATGGGCAAGGCTCAAGGCTCGACGCTGGCCGAGAGCATCGGACTTGTCCCGATCTTGAGGGCAGGGCTTGGAATGGTCGATGGATTTTGGACAATGGTACCGGGTGCTGAGGTCTGGCACATTGGCCTGTACCGGGATGAAAACACACTCAGACCCGTCCAGTATTACAACAAGCTGCCGGTCGAGCCTCGTGTCCAGGTCTGCCTGATCCTTGATCCGATGCTGGCCACAGGCGGCTCGGCTATCGCAACTGTCGACCTGCTCCGCGAGTGGGGAGCCAAACGGATCAAGTTTGTTGGGCTGATCGCTGCTCCAGAAGGAGTCAAGGCCCTACATGATGCCCACCCTGATGTCTCCATCCATGTCGGGGCAGTCGATGAGCACCTCAACGATATTGGTTATATCGTGCCCGGTTTGGGCGATGCCGGAGATCGACAGTTTGGGACGGCCTGACAGGGGAAAGTTCGCCTGATGGCTCATTGGCCTGTTAACCCAACACAGATTACACGCTATCTGATCGATATGGTGGCGATCAATTCAATCAATCCCTCCATCGCGCCAGATGGTCCCGGCGAGGCGGAGATGGCTGCCTGGCTCATCGAGACCTGCCAGACTCTCGGTTTAGAGACCCGGGAGCAGGATGTTGTGCCCGGCCGCCCCAATGTGATCGCCCGCTGGCCGGGCACAGGTGGTGGTAGGAGCATCCTCTTGACCGGTCATACCGACATCGTTCAAGTGGACAACATGACCATCGACCCATTTACTGCCCGGATATCAGACGGCCGGATGTACGGTCGAGGAACGCTCGATATGAAAAGCGGCCTGGCGGCTGTTTTGGGTGCAGTGATGGCTCTTCGAGAAGGGGGATTCAAGCCTGCCGGCGATATCATCCTCGGGTTTGTGGTCGACGAGGAATTTGGCAGTCTGGGCACCCATGCTTTGCTCAACGAGATCAAGACCGACGGTGCTATCTTGTCTGAGCCAAGCGGTTTATCTATCGCCATCGCCCATAGAGGTTTTGCCTGGGTGACACTGAAGACGCAGGGGAAAGCGGCGCACGGAAGTCTCTATGGTGTTGGGGTTGACGCGATTGCCCACATGGGGCGGTTGCTGACTGCGTTGGAAAAGATGGAGAAGGATGTCTTTCCCCGGCATATTCATCCGCTGCTGGGAAGACCATCGGCCCATGCCAGCCTGATCGATGGGGGTTTGGGGATCAGTACCTACCCGGACGCCTGTACCGTCAAGATCGAGCATCGTCCGCTGCCCGATGAAACGCCGGAAAGTGTCCTGTCCTTATGGCACGAGACAATCGATCGTCTCTCAGCCGGCGATCCGCGGTTCTCGGCAACTGTCGAGCTTGATCTCTTCCAGCCCGGTTATGAGCTAGACCCTCAGGCCCCGCTGGTCAAGACACTTGAATCGGCCTACGAGACAACATTGGGAAAGAGGCCAGTGGTTCATGGTATGTTTGGTTGGTTGGATTCGGCTCTGCTAAGCATGGCGGGTATCCCTACGGTTATCATCGGCCCCAGTGGTGAGGGATCACATGCTGCGGTTGAATATGTCGAGATGGATACTGTATTCCACTGCGCGGCCGTGATCGCCGAAGCCGTGTCTCAGTGGTGTGGCTAAACAGGATGTCACCTTCGATGCCTCTCAACCCTACCAGGTAGGCCACAGCCTTTTACGAAATACGCGAAGGAAATTGAGATGGAAAACGTTTTAGATTGGCTGTTGGCAGGCCCGGCCTGGATAGAATATCGAACACGGCTTGACCTGTTAGACGAGCCGGAGAATAGCCCATCGGCGCTTGCGGCGCGGCAGGCTATGATCGCCACTGAGCAGGTGCAAAACCTTTTGGACGAGCTGGCGGATTGGCCTGGCCCTGTCCTCAGCACCCACAAGAATGCCGGGCTATTACTCCACAAATTAACCTTCCTGGCAGACCTGGGCATACAGCCGTATGATGGACTGAGCGACGTTGTTGACCGGATATTGGAGCACCAGTCGCCGGAAGGCCCATTCCAGATACCAGTTAACATTCCAAAAGCCTTTGGCGGCAGCGGAGAAGATCGATATGCCTGGATGCTCTGTGACGCGCCGTTGGTGTTATATGCACTGGGCACATTTGGGCTGGATGATGATCCTCGAGTCCGGTCAGCAGCCATGTACCTGATCGATCTGATCCGCGAGAACGGCTGGCCATGCGCCGCCACAGCAGATTTGGGAAAGTTCAAGGGGCCGGGCCGCAAGATCGATCCCTGTCCCTATGCCAACCTGGTGATGCTCAAGGCGCTGGCCCGGATGCCGGAATGGCGCGATAGCTCTGCCGCTCATACAGGCGCCGAGACACTGCTGGCTCTGTGGAACCGGCGAACGGAAACCCGCCCTTACCTGTTTGGGATGGGAAGGGACTTCGGCAAGCTCAAAGCACCGTTGGTATGGTACGACATCCTACATGTGCTCGATGTGCTGACACAATTCCCCTGGCTGAAGGCGGACAGCCGTTTGCAAGAGATGGCAGACCGGGTAGAAGCACAGGCAGACGAACAAGGACGCTTCACCGCCCAGTCAGTCTGGAAAGCATGGGGTGATTGGGAGTTTGGGCAGAAGCGCAGCCCATCACGATGGATAACGTTATTGGTATTGCGAATCTTGAAAAGGCTGGGGAGGTGAGATGATGTCCTGGCTAGAGCAGATCAAAGGCAATTCGCTCGATTGGTTGTTGGAGATCGATACACCAGGCACGCGCTATCTGGCACTGCGTGACTTGTGCAAATGTCCACCGGAGGATGACGAGCTTGAGAGGGCACGGGCAGAAGCGCACACTCAGGGTCCCATTGCATCGATCCTGGATGCCATGAATGATGCCGGTTACTGGATCGAGCCCGGTCCCGGCTACAACCCTAAATATCGCGGGACGGTCTGGTCGATCATTGCACTGGCTCAATTAGGGGCATCGATGCGACAAGACGAGCGGATCGGCAAAGCGTGCGCCTATTTACTCGATCACGCCCTGACGGAGAATGGTCAGTTCTCGATGTCCGGAGCCCCTTCGGGAACCATCGACTGTCTGCAAGGCAATCTATGCGCGGCGCTGCTCGACCTGGGCTGCGACGATCCGCGGCTGGACAGAGCCTTCGAGTGGATGGCGCGCAGCGTGACCGGCGAGGGCATCGCCCCATCTACAGATCGGCAGGCAGCAGTGCGCTACTATGCAGGGAAATGCGGGCCCGTTTTCGCTTGCGGCGCGAACAACAAGCTGTCATGCGCCTGGGGAGGGGTCAAAGCGATGCTGGCCTTCAGCAAGCTGCCGGCCAATCAACAGACCCCATTGATCGCGCGGGCTATCCAACAGGGCATCGACTTCCTCCTCGGCACCGACCCGGCCAGAGCCGATTACCCAGCGGGATACAGCAACAAGCCCAGCAGCAACTGGTGGAAGTTCGGCTTCCCGGTCTTTTATGTCACCGATCTACTACAGAACGTCGAGGCTCTGGTGGGGCTGGGCTATGGCAGCGATCCCCGGCTGAAGAATGCGCTGACCCTGATCCGAGAGAAGCAAGATGCACAAGGTCGCTGGCCTTTGGAGTACGATTACACAGGCAAGGTCTGGGGAGATTTTGGGGCCAAGAAACAGCCCAATAAGTGGGTCACGTTACGAGCGTTAAGGGTGTTGAAGCAGGCCGCGAATTCTTAGAGATGCAGGTTGGGATTTGTTGACATTCCCTATCCGGCGCACCTTTTTACAAATGTCAACAGCCTCTGATAAATAACTCGTCTGAGTCAATAGACTTTATCTGAGATCCGGACATAACTCCTTGGCAGGGTGAATATAATCCGTCCATAGGTGTCAACTTAAGGCATCAATACTGCTTGGTGATCAGTTTTCAGTGCTCGACGATTAAACGACATCGTAGTGATCAGTTTT
>JAFGLD010000286.1 GCA_016928235.1 Anaerolineae bacterium
CAAAAAAGATCATGATCTTTTTCCGAAAACTTCTCGATCTTTTTCAAAAACATCTCGATCTTTTTCTCGGCTTGCCAAATCTGCTGCACATCAATCCAAATGGCAAATGACCTTAAGTTGACAGTTATGACCCATTATCTTTTACCCATTTACCTTTTTCGAATGGGTGAAAATTCACTTGGCGAACTATATACCGTGCAAGCTCAGGGACCCGGGTTTCGACGATCCCGTTCAGGTAGCCCCATTCAAAGTGACGCTACATCCCTTCCGGTTTTATACTTTCCTATACAACAAGAAATGTGTGGCAGGCAATGGGCTAAAGCTATATGTATTGCCGCCTCAGTTCACGCATATTCGCGAACACGGTAGTTGTGCGCGGCAAAAAACTGATCACTGCTCACCTATCAATGTTAAAAACTTGATCATCGAGTGCAAACTAAAACTCGTCACTCATCACTCAAAGCTGTCAAGCAGTCGGCACCAATCACTGAATAGTTACCATCTTTCCAGATCAGCGAACACTCATCCCCCACAAGTCTTGTCAGGGTCAAAGTACCACTCGGCGAGGTTCCAGGTCAGCGGCTCGTAGGGAACAGGATCGAAACCACAGACATAAGGGGCAGCAGCAGCCAGGCGTGGCCGGAAGAAGAGGGGGATCACCGGCTCATCAGCAGCAAACAGCCCCTGCTGGTTGGCATACCCGCCTTGCCGCGCTGCGATATCGAAGGACAGGTTGGCCTGCACAATGGCCAGATCAGCCTGTTCGTTGCACCAACCCGAATAATTCTGCCCCTGATAACCGTTTCCGGCATTCGGAACGTTGCCGGGAGCCAGCCGCTCGATCATCTGTTCAGGCTTCAGCCAGCGAGACTCGAGCTGCCAGCGGTGCACAGGAACTCTGTCTAACGGATGGAGAAAGACCTCCTCACCCAGCCAGAGATTGATCCCACCAGGGTCGGGGCGGGTGGCAGCGGCCAATAACGCCATATCGAAGTCTCGATGCGTGATCGGGCCATCGGCGGCAAACAACGTGGCCGGTTCGACGGTCTGTACCTGGAGTCCGACGCCGATCTGGGCCAGATCGCTGCGCAGCTTCTCGGCGATGGGTGCCCGAATGGCATCGTAGGTAGTCAGCAAAACAGGGGCTAAGGGAACACCTTCCTCAACTGTCCACGCGCCGCGCTCGCAAGCGTATATTCCCCCTTCCCCATGATACTCGCGTACACCATCGCCATCCCGATCGACCCAGCCCGCCTGCTCCAACAGCGCGGCAGCCTTAGCAACATCAAAGGCAATCGGCGTTGACGCACTGTAAGCCCAATGGTCGGCAGGCAGCCAGCTATCTGAGACCGCCGCCGTCCCCTGCCAGAGCTGCTGAGTTAAAGCAGCCCGGTCGAAAGCACCGGCCAGGGCCTGGCGGACACGGGAATCGGCAAAATAGGGTACACGCTCGGCAAACAGGCCGGGATATGTGTTGAAAGCCACATAATCCCAGACCGGCCCCGGCCAGGAATAGTCCCACACAAGACCGCCGGACTGAGCGGCTGACCAGGCAGGTAGCTGCTCAATAGACAGGCTGTCATCCAGTATCACATCACAGCCGCCACCTTCCAGCTCCGGCATCAATTGTGCCGGATCGGAGACCGCTCGGAAACGCACCACCGGGATCAAAGGAGCCGATACAGCGTGGGGATTGGCATTCAGTAAGATGGAATCGCCGGTTTGCTCAGCAACAAAGTAAGCTCCCAGTGTTGGGCTCGACAGGTAGGCATAGGGGCCATAAGACTGGCCCTCAGCAGACAGAGCGGCGCCTACAACATGCGTTGGCAGCGGCGGCAGCGGTGGAACATAGGGATATTCTGCTCCGGCAGCCAGCGTGACCAATACCGTCATATCATCACCTTCCCGAGCATCCAACACTTCGAAGGCCGGATCAGAAGACGATACAGGAAGCTGTAGGCCCAACAACACATCGGCGGTCTTGAATGGCTCACCGTCCGACCAGACCAGATCGGCGCGATAGCGCAGGGTGATGGTGAGCGTGCCATCCTCGTTGCGACGCAGCGTGCCACCGGCCTCATCAGGCAGATCGGTCAGCAGCGCGCCTGCCTCGGCAAGATAATCTTTGCCATAAACAGCTGATGAGGGCCAGATCGCCCAGCCAATCGACCGACCAAGCTGTGAGGTCGACAACGACACAGGATCGAGCGGGCTGCCAGCGCAGATTACCAGCTCAGGCTTGTAGGGCGCAGGGGTAGCCGTCGGACTAGGTTCAAGGGTAGGCTCTTCAGGCATCGATGTGAGGGTAACGGTAGGTGCCGGGCTACAAGCAACCAACATTGCCACCGCGACAACCGTACAGATCATGCAATTGGATAGTTGATATCTGATAGATGACATTTTAGTATTCGGCCCTGGTCTGAGTATTTCGATAGCAAATGGTCAGATGGTTGTTTTTCGTGTGCATGAATCGCTCATGACAAACCGGCTACCTCCGATCAGCCCTTCAGTCGCTTGCCGTACTGAGCCTCGTAATACTGCTGATACTCACCGCTCTTGATCTTGCGCCACCACCATTCGTTTGATTTATACCAGCTCACCGTGCGCTCAAGAGCTTCATCGAAGCCAACTTCGGGTTTCCAGCCAAGCCGGCGACTCTTGCTGTTATCGAGCGCGTAGCGGCGATCGTGACCTGGGCGATCTTCGACAGGCCGGATCAGCGATGCCGGCTTATCGAGTAGCCTCAGCAGCATGTGTACAACATCGATATTGTGCTGCTCGTTCTCGCCGCCGATATTATAAGCCTCGCCGGGTCGGCCGTTCTGAAGCACTGCATCGATCCCCGCGCAATGATCATCGACATACAGCCAGTCGCGCACCTGCTTACCGTCACCGTAAAGAGGAAGCGGTTGATCCTCCAGAGCGTTGGTGATGAAAAGCGGCAGGACTTTCTCAGGATATTGATACGGGCCAAACGTATTGCTGCCCCGCGTGACGATGGTGTGCATCCCATAAGTGACGTGATAGGCACGAGCCATCAGATCACCGCTGGCCTTGCTGGCCGCGTAGGGACTATTGGGCTCGATGGGATCGCCTTCTTCGAAAGCGCCTTCAGGGATCGAGCCATAGACTTCATCGGTGCTGACCTGCAGAAAACGCTCGATGCCATGCTTGCGGCTCTCTTCCAGCAAGACATAGACTCCCATCACATTGGTATGGACAAAAGCATCGGGATCGAGGATGCTGCGGTCAACATGAGTCTCGGCAGCAAAATTCACGATGGTATCGATGCGGTTGAATTCCAGCGCACGAGCCACCGAGCCGTGCTCGGCGATATCGCCTTGTAGGAATTTGTAGCGAGAATCCTGCGAAAACGGCTCCAGGTTATCAGGGTTGCCGGCATAGGTCAATTTATCGTAAACGACAATCTGGATGTCAGGATACTTGTCGAGCATGTACCGGACAAAGTTGCTACCGATAAAACCCGCGCCGCCACAGATGAGTAGATTCTTCATGCGTTACCCCTCGATGTTTCGATATGCAATTTTAAGGTTTCAACAAACGCCGGGTCAACTGTGAACGACCGGCCATAGCGGAGGGATTGTAACCGGAAAAGGGGCAATTAGCACATTAACCAGCACGCCGGAACATGCACTATGTCCTTCCTCCTACCGCCGTCGCTTCCTGGGCTTGCTCGCCTTGCAGCAATTCCCGGTTTGGCAGAGAGGGAAAAAGAAGAGGTAGAATCCAGGGAAATAATGACACAAGATGAATAAAAAGGACAGCAGGAAAGCAGGTGAAGAGAGGGACGGATAGAGAAAAGGACAATATTTTCGGCAAGTGGGCTGTTTGAGACCATGCGGGTGGGGTTCAAGCGGGTAAAAGATAATCGGTCAGCCAACACCAGCATCAAGATGATTGATGCGTTGATGTCTGGATTTGCCATGTTTTCATTGAAGGACAGCTCGATGCTGGAATTTGATGAGCGTCGGGCAAAGGATGAGAATCTAAAACAGGTATATGGAATGGAGAAGATACCTGGCGACACGCAAATGAGGGAGATCTTGGATGCGGTAGAACTGGGCGATATCAGACCGGTGTTCAAGATGGTTGTGGAACAGCTTGAAGCAGAAGAGCAACGCAACACTCGTATTGTTACCAACTGAAAGTACAGCCAGGGACATACGCTGCGCATGACCTACTCCTGGTTTGCTCGGAGTGGGGTTTGCCCAATTTGCTCCGGCAAACGCACCGTAGACAGTCAGAAAGGAAAATGATTGGCAGCAGACAGCCTAAGTTGCCGCATCCTGAGTCCTATTTCTTCAGCACCTTCAAGGGATCTTGTATTATCCATCACACCACACCACTGGCTACACCGGACCTCTCAGAAACCTTGAGGATCGCAAACCTGGGAATTGCGCGATACGGCCACCCGGCCTATACTTCGACAAACAATGATGAGTAGACTTTACCGGAAATAACGGAGTTACACATAAAATAAGCCAGATTTTACCTATAGCATGCCCATTGCCAATAAAGTCTGCTATATTTTTGGTTTTTGTTTCTCGGTTATCAGTTCTTGGTTATCAGGCCATGGGTTCCCAGATCAGCATATCGTTGCTGGTTCGTGAGGAAACACCCTGAGCTAACCGCTAAAAACTAAGAACCAACACCTTTTCTTTCCGCCATCGCGGGAGGGCAAACCAGTATGAAGAATCGACTGTTCATTGTGATTGTTGCCTTGACTTTGGTCACATTGGCCTGTAATCCGTTGCAATCGGGGAGCAGTCCTACTATTGTGTCGGCATCCCCCACCCCACCGCCGATCCCGACTCGGCCACCGCTCACCCCTACCACTGTGAGCACACCGGAACCGGCATCAGAAGAGCCATCCGCATCTACAGGACAGCAGACAGTTTCCCTCTTGTATGGATCGATGCGTGGTGCACAACCTGGCCTTTACTATCTCACATCCGACGGCCAGTTCAGCTCATCGTTGGAGCTGGGCGATGCGCATCAGCACACAGCATGGCCTGATGTCTCGCCTGACGGCTCCAAGATTGCCTTCGTATCGATGACGAGTACCCTCCAGATCATCGGCATTTTTGTTCTCGATCACGCTGATGACACTATCTTTCAGGTGACACAGGGCGATGGAACAAATCCCAGTTGGTCACCGGATGGCACGCGCCTTGCCTATACCTGTAACAATGGCACGGATGTGTGCGTCATTAACATCGACGGGACTGAGCAAGCCAACCTGACCGCCGATAGTGAGCGAATGGAAAGCTACCCGGACTGGACAATGGATGGCCGGATCGTGTTTATGTCAAACCGGGATGTTTCAGACAAAGGGCGCTACAGCGAGCTCTACATCATGAATCCGGATGGCACGGGCGTCGCACTGCTGACACACGACGAGAAGGCCTACAATGCCAACCCGTCTGTCTCACCCGACGGCACACGTATTGTCTACGAATCGGATCGCGATGTCGCCAATAAGTCCGAAATCTACATTATGAACATCGACGGAAGCGACAACGTCCGGATTACAACGGATGATTCCTGGAATCAAAATCCAGTATGGGCACCGGATGGACATTCTCTCCTCTTTGCAATGAGCGGCGGCGACGGCAACATCGACCTCTATACAATCAACCTCGATGGCAGCAACAAATTCCGCCTGACACAAAATGTCGGCGAAGATGGCGGTTTGCGTTTAGGTCATACCTGGCTGCCGGAACCGATCGGCGTTGAGAACATCAAGCGAGAGGCTGAGAGCAGTTTCGCTATCAGCCTACCGACTGGTTCTGGTGCTACATCGAATGGCTTATTGTTCGCTGCCAACTCATTCAACTGCCCATCTTGTCTGGAAGCAGGGATCTACTTTGTCACTTTCGATGGTGCCAACCTGGTTAAGCTGCCAGTCAGTGGCTTCTACCCGGCCTGGGCTCCTGATTTTACGCGCTTTGCTTTTGTTCAGAATGGCGAGTTATACATTGCCAACGCTGATGGATCTTCACCAACTCAGCTTACACACTCATTCCTCGGTCTGTCATCGCTAGATTGGAGCGACGATGAAAAGCAAATTCTGGCTAACTGCATGCCATATGGCCAACACGACGCCTGTCTGATCGATACAGAGACCGGCCTGGTCAGGAACATCACCGAAGACATCACCCATGGTTCAGGCATACCTTACCCCTCTTGGTTTAGCTCAGATCGCATCCTGATCGGCGCCGTCCTACTCGACCCGCTAGGAGTCCAGATCAGCACTGTCTTCACACCTGGACGAGCATCGCCAGATGGCACCCGATATGCAGCTATTCTCAAGAAACAGCTTGTCATCATGAATCCTAATGGTTCAGATCAAAATAAGCTCACCAGCGATCCTACCACTAAGGGCTTTCCCATCTGGTCGCCTGATGGCTCACTGGTCTTTTATTCGGTTGCCTCAGGCGATGGACACCTGTACCTATGGGCATCACGGGCTGATGGTGCCAACCCACCTTATCAATTGGTTGCTAGGCCTATTGGGCCAGGGCCATTAGAGCGGCCCGAAGTCATCGACACATGGTATGGATATAGCTGGGCACCGTGATCGACAGATAACTTCATGGTGGGGATGTTCAGAGGCGGGCAGGGAGACAACAGGTATTTCCCAGCCCGCCTTCTACGTTGCAGTCAATCAGAATTACCAATCCCTCTACAACAATGCTGCCCAAATGAATATTGTGAGGGTGCACACAATTGCACCGCTCTCGTCATAGTGGTAGAATCCCGCCAGCGTGCAATAGAGGATCAGACAAAGACACTGACAATGCAGCAGGAGAACCCGGTGAACGAGCCGGTTTTGGTGTTGAACGCCAACTACGAGCCATTACATATCTGTACCACTAAGCGAGCCGTCGGCCTGATGATGACCGGCAAAGCGGAATTGCTACTTGATGGACGAGGCATCATCAGAACTGCCTCGTCGTCTTATCCGCGCCCTTCCATTGTCCGGCTCTCCTACATGGTACATCGCCCACACCCACGAGTAAAACTATCTAAAAGAGAGATTTTTCGCCGGGACAAATTCGTTTGCCAGTATTGCGGTGAACATTCGCCTGTCCTGACCATCGATCATGTGATCCCACGCCACCGTGGTGGTCGCCATACGTGGGAAAATCTTGTTGCTGCCTGCCCTACCTGCAATCGGCGAAAAGGTGGACGTACACCTCAAGAGGCAGCAATGCTCCTAAAGACACAACCAGTCGAGCCAAGGGCCTCAGCAGAATATCTTTTCGGCCGTCTGCTAGAAAATCATGATGAGTGGGCAACATACCTGCAAGGCTGGTAGCAAATGACCGATATTCAAAAGGGGATGACTATGTTGTCATCCCCTTGATGATCTTCTCGATACAGCAAACTCAACATCCCATAAAGACAGTAACTAACGAATGTGATTGCTCCCCGAAAAAACAGACAAACCTGGTGCAGTTGGGCATACATAAACCCCGATTGAAAGAAACCTTTCAAGCCCCACTGCCTGAGTGTTTCGCAGCATAGCCACAACTATGGGTTTGCTTACGCTGCGAAATATTAGCCCATTTCGGGTACCAACAAACCATAGTTGCCATCTTTTCGCTGATAGACGACGTTGACTCCTCCCGATTCCGCATTGACAAACACAAAGAAGTCATGGCCCAGTAATTCCATCTGCTCCACAGCCTCTTCCTCGCCCATGGGCACAATGGAAAACCGCTTGCGCCGAATAACGCTCCCTGTATCCAACTCCCCCTCATCAAGCGCAACTGCTGTTTCGTAATCGGCAAAATCTTCCTGGAAATCATCACCTCGACGTTTGCGTTTGCCTTTATAACGTTCAATTTGACGATAGATTTTATCTACCACCGCATCCACAGCCACAAACAGATCGTTTGTGCGTTCCTCAGCCCGAAGAATCGTGCCACGTATGTGCCGGACAGTAATCTGAGCGATCATACGATCGCCGGCACGGTTCGATTTTTCCTCAGCAAGATCAACCCGGACCTCTGCAATATCAGGCATATAGCGATCCAGGCGGCCAATCTTCCGCTCGACATAGGACTGGATGCGGGATGAGATTGTGACATTGCGACCATGTATGTCCAGATTCATGTTAAGGCTCCTTCTAAGTTATATGAGATAACACAACGACAGGGCTTTATCCCAAGACCAAGACCTCCCATCCACAAGAAGCTTCAGGGCTTCTTCACCTTCCAGGGTTTCCATTTGAGGACGCACGCGCCAAAGTCACTCCTGATACAGAAATGGCACCAGCGGCCAACAGGGTACCAGCGCAGGCGTTCATAGTTGATCCCGTTGTGCAAACATCATCCACTAAAAGTATATTCCACCCCTCGACGAGACCGGGATCGGCAGCAAACGCATCATGCACATTAGCCTGGCGAGCACTATAGTCAAGCCCCACCTGGCTGCCGGTTGATCGGGTACGTCGCAAAGCTTCTTCCGGCAAACAAGTGAGATGCCAACAACAAGCTAATTTCACCGCTAACAATCTAGCCTGATTATAACCACGCTCAACCTGACGTGCGGGGAACAATGGTACAGGACATATTGCCACAGGATGCTTAGGTTCCTGGATCTGTTGAGTTATTGCAACCGCTAGCGGAGCAGCCAGACTACGACGATTATTGTATTTGAATACATGAACGACATGTCGGAGGCCGGCTACGAATCGATAGGCGCTTCTGACCTGCTTAAAGGCTGGAGGGTTGGCAGCACAGCGGCTGCAGACCTTTGATGTTAGCTGTGGCTCACCGCAAATAGGACAAAACAAATTGCCTACAGGCAGGAATCCAGATAAACAATCTGCGCAAAGCTCCTGCCCCACACGCCTGCACAGCACACAACGAGGTGGGAAAAGCAGGTCCAACGCAGCCTGAGCCACAGTTCGAACCTGCTCTGTGAATTGCAACATGTATCAGTTACCGTCTTCAACCGGCTCCTTCACAAATACATTGGCACAAAGGTAAGGCCCGATAAAGTCCCGCTACCCACCCGATCCCGTAAAGGTTTTATAGACCTGAACAGCAGCCGGCCCAAGTAACACTAACCAAATAGACGGGAAGATCAGGAGTACCATGGGGATCATCATCTTGATAGGAGCCTGTTGAGCCTTCTCCTGAGCACGTTGACGACGCTTAACACGCATCTGCTCAGATTGAATCTTGAGAACTTTAGAGATACTAACACCCAACTGGTCTGCCTGGATGATCGCGCTGGTAAAAGTTGTCACATCGGAAATCCCCATACTCTCATCCATGGACTTCAGCGCCTCACGGCGTGTCTTTCCCAACTGGATCTCCCTGAGTACCAGTCCAAACGAGAGCGCCAACTCGTTATCCCATTTCTCATGAACTTTACCCATCGCCTGGTCGAAACCAAGTCCCGCCTCAACGCAAATCGACATCAAGTCGAGTGCATCCGGCAACGCCTTGATAATAGCCTGCTGGCGTCTGGTCACTTTGCTCTGCAGCCACATTTGAGGCATCATATAACCAAATACTGCCCCAAACAAACCACCACCAATGGTGTAAAGAGGTCCCCGAGAAAGCATAATAACAAGAAAAAGAATACCCATTCCAACCAATGCCCCAAAACGCATGGCCCAAAAAACCCCTGGCGTTAAGCCGCTGGGATTGCCTGCCAGATTCAACAATTGCTGTGTCTGCTCCAGCGTTTTTTGCGGCGTAAACTGAGTAGTAAATGCGGCAATGGCCTGCATAATAGGTAATACGACGCGCTGAGTGAACGGAACCGACATCTCGATGTCTTCAAGGTTCGCGACAGCTTCAGCCTGCCCTGCATAGTCCGCCAAACGATCAGCAAGTGGATCGGCCTGGTTGGAGTTCGAAATACCCACGGCAAGCAGCGCAATGGCAACAAGACCAACGATAACACCTAGCGCAACAGGCAAATAGGGAAGTAGTTCGTTTAATTCCATGGATATTTTGACCTTTACACACTTAGCCCAGAGAGAATGTCCAAAAAGAAAGCCTCAAATTTCTGAACCCTGAGCCACTTCAAACTTCAATATCAATGATACGCGCAATAACAGCAGCACCGATGCCCATCATGATCAAGCCTAGCGCTAAAATTGGCCATCCACAAGGGATAGAGATTACAGGAATATTAGCGCCAACTGGAGGGCCAAAGAAAAGCTGGCCCATATAGGGAGGATTCACGAGATACAGAAAAACGGCCAAGAAAATAGGTAAACTACCTACCAAGGTGCCGCTGGCACGTCCTGACGCTGTTAAAGTCCTGATTTCTCCCTTAATACGGATACGCTCACGGATCGTATGGCTGATGGTTTCCAGAATCTCGGCCAGATTGCCTCCAACCTCCCGCTGAATGTTGACAGCCGTGAAAACCAGATCGAGGTCCTCACTCTCAATACGAGCCAACATGTTATTTAGAGCAATATCAACAGGGATGCCAATCTGGAATTCCGAGACAACGCGCCTGAATTCATCCGAAGCGGGTGGCGGAGCTTCCTTTGCCACAGCCTCCATGGCTTGAGGAACACTATAGCCAGCACGCAAAGAGTTAACCCAAAGGTTGAGAATATCAGGTAATTCGTCTTCAAAAGCTTTCAACCGTTGTCCCTGCTTGATCCCCACATAGACACGAGGGAGCACAAAACCTAATACAACACCCAATATCAGCCCAAATGATCCTCTGAAAATATATCCGCCTGCCCCCAGCGCTGCTGCCAACACCACATGCAAGATAAGATACTCAGCAACCGTAAATTTCAGATCGGCCTTACGCAACTGGGAACGCATCGTGCCCATGATTCCGCGCCGATCCAGCATGGTATCCAGCCGTCTCGCCAACTGCTCGCGTGTACTCTCAGCGCGACCAGCAGCCTGGGAATCTTCCTCTGCCGGTTTCCACTCGCTCTCAATGAAAGTATCTAATTCATCCAAACGCTCAGAAGTTTTATCTCTACGAAACAGCCCCATACTTCACCTCATCTTGCCGGTTGACAATTCACATCAAACCTATATATTGACACATTATTATTTCCGGCCAATACCAAAGATCTGTGGTGGCAATTGGATACCAGAATCCAAGATTTTATCCATACCCTTCGGACGCAGCCCCGTCGGCTTGAGACGTCCAATGATTTTTCCACCCTCCAGCCCTGTCTGCTCAAACACAAATATGTCAGACATAGTAACAACATCACCTTCCATACCCTGTATCTCGCTAATACGCACGATCTTACGAGTTCCATCTCGCATACGATCCTGATGGACAATCATATGGATAGCGGAGGCAATCTGCTCACGAATAGCCCGAACAGGCAGATCCATGCCCGCCATCAGAACCATCGTCTCCAGACGAGCGATCGTATCACGCGGTGAGTTACTATGCACAGTTCCCATCGAGCCATCGTGACCGGTATTCATTGCCTGAAGCAGGTCGAGAGCTTCGCCACCACGAACCTCACCAACAACAATCCGATCAGGACGCATACGCAAGGAGTTGATCACCAGATCGCGAATTGTAATCTCGCCCCTACCCTCGATATTGGATGGGCGACTCTCCAGGCGAACAACATGTTCCTGACGCAGTTGTAGCTCAGCCGCATTCTCAATGGTGACAATGCGCTCATCTGAAGGAATGAAACCTGACATAATATTAAGCAACGTCGTCTTTCCGGAACCCGTGCCGCCGGAAATCATGATGTTGAATTGGGAAATGACACAAGCTCGCAGAAACTCCATAACCTCAACTGTGGCGGTACCAAAGTCAATGATGTTCTGCACCGTCAGTGGAACCTTGGAGAATTTACGGATCGTCAGTGCTGAACCGTCAATAGCAACAGGGGGGATAACAGCATTCACGCGTGAGCCGTCTGGAAGACGAGCATCTACCAGAGGCTGACTTTCATCGATACGACGCCCTAGCGGGGCAACAATACGATCGATAATGCGGCGCAGGTGATCTTCGCTATCAAAGTGAATAGGCACAGCCTCGATCTTGCCCTTGCGCTCAATGTAAAGTTTTTCGTGACCAACAGTCATAATTTCCGTAATGTCAGGGTCCTCAAGAAGTGGTTCCAGCGGCCCAAAGCCCAACATATCAGCAACAATCTGATCCAGAAGACGTTTCCGCTCATTCTTGGCCAATACTACATTCTCTTCAGCCAGAATCGTATTAAAAAGCTCTTCGATACGCGCCCGTAACTCCTGAGATTTGGTCAAATCAAAGGTCTCGCCGGGACCTACCTCATCCAGTAATCGGCGTTGAACCAAATCCTTAACATCAATCTGGCCACTGACTACATCATACATCGACTCGCGTCTTTGGCGAAGCTGGGAAACACCCCCTCCTACACCTGATGAGCCTGATGTCTGGGACTGTCCTGCTCCAGGTTGATCACCATCGGGAGTCTGGCCTCTTTCAATACGCTTCAGTAATGACACAGTCTACTCCTCTCACTACCCACAAAGATAGCACATGAAGACCACTACCACCATCTCTTGCGTGGCTCTTCCTGTTGGGATGCTTCATTTTGCACTGTCTCAAAAGCATCTCTGATCAATTGTACCACATTCAGCAAAGGTCGAATGCTGGGTACCCGACGCTGATCCAATGTGACCAGAGCGATACCCTGATTGACCGCCTCAACAGCCGAAGGATCGGTGGGTATCTGCACAGCCACGGGCCGCTTGAGATAATTCGCAATTTGGTCGGCTGTGATGCGGCTATACTTGTCAACCTGGTTCAAAACCAGTATGACTTTTTCCAATGAATCGGCATCCAATAATGAAATAAGAATCTGTGTGTCTTTAAGTGCCGGCATTGTCGGTGTTGTCACAATAACCAAACGCTCAGCTGCCTGGATACTGGCATCCAGAACCTCATCTAGAGTGGTTGCCGTATCTACAATCACATAATCAAATTCCCGCTTCAGATAATTCAAGAGATTGACAATCTCTTCTGATGAGATTGGTTCACTCTCTCTAGGATTCTTTGGCGCAGTTAACAGCTTCACGCCGCTTTCATGTGTAACCAACACACTTTGGACTGACTGAGGGTCCATCTGATCAGGTTCAGAGGCCATGTGTGCCATCTCAATAATGGTATGTTGCCCCCGTGTGTTCAGAAATACACTCACATCCCCAAAAAAAAGATTGGTATCAACTACGACTGCCTTTTTCCCAGCCTTTACCAACCCAACACCCAAATTGACAGCCAGGGTCGTCTTACCAACACCTCCTTTGAAACCCAATACACTAATAACATGTCCTTCAGACACACCAGGAGTAGGCCACTGCGCCCCTGGCCATGCTTGTGCTGGTACTGGCATGGGTGGTGGTGTTGGCTCGGCCTGGATCGAGTTGTAGGCACGCTCAATCGCCTGAGCCAACTCAGCTGAGGTGATCGGTTTGGCGACAAAATCGACCGCTCCGGCCCGAAAAGCTTGCTTCAGATAATGGGCATCATCTTGCACAGACACAACAATGACTTTTGTGCGTGGCGATTCTTGCTGCAAACGTTGGGTGGCCTCAATACCATTCATGACCGGCATGTTGATATCCATCAAGACCACATGAGGATGAAATTCCTCTACTCTTTTGATAGCCTCTAGACCGTTTTCAGCGAAACCAACGATTTCGATGTTATCTTCGTACTCAAGCAACCGCTGCGTCCCTTCGCGAGTGCTTTCGTTATCATCAACAATTAGAATCTTTATCTTCTCGGCCATAGGATCATGAGCTCCTGGAACACAGTCACAATTTCTTCTCAGCTACAAGTGTGCTTAGAAATAAAAGGAAACCAGCAAGCTTGTGATATCCCCCACACGCTATTAACCATCCAACCAGGGGAATGCAATTTTACAATTGCCTCATACTATACTCAATTCGTAGGGTGTGTCAAGCAAGCTGAAATTCCTACCCCAACTCTATTTCTACCCAAAAAAACTATCCTAGAGAAAGATGAAGCCTCACAAATGTGAGGCTTCATCTTTATAATCAACAACCCCAGTAGTTTTAGAGAGTACAACATAATTAGGAATGGCGACGAAATAACTTTCCCGGTTGACCCTGCAATAAGGACTATGGATGGGTAAGTTAATAAACTCTCATTCCTAAATGCTTACACAAATCCAGGAGGTTGTCGATATTTATGACACAAAGATGCTTTGGCTAAAAAATAACCTCTAGCTATATTAGCCAGAATGTCGATCCAAGTAAATAGGATACATGTACCAATGATGTATCGTTCAGTTTCGCAGCTAAATTGCTCCAACGGTTGAGCATTTATAACATAACGCAGTTTACATGTCGATTGCAGGCAACAAATGAGAAACAATTCCCATCCCCAATATCGAAGCGCAACAGGCTAAGATACCGATCCAAGACCGTCATCTTCCGGCACATCGGGACCAGCGGGCACATCTATCTCTATACGGGAACCTTGCCCTGCCACACTATCGACCGTAAGCATCCCGCCAACCAAATGCACTCTCTCATGTAATGCACTCAAGCCCAAGCTTCTGCTGGTTGTCTCATCAAGGCTCAATTGACCACTTCCAAATCCACGGCCATTATCTTCCACAATCGCACGGACACGATCATTGCCCATCTCTAGAGTGATCTTGATATTGGTCGCCCCACCCTGATCCCGAGCGATATTTAACAGTTCCTGAACGCCCCGAAAGATCAATACTTCCAAATAGCTTTCCAGTCGGCGCTCTCGGCCGCTCATAATGAACTCAGTCTCAATCCCACTCTTGTCTTTAACTGCCTCTAAGTATCGTTTAACAGTTGGGACGAGGCCCAGATCCGTCAACATCATAGGACGCAAATCAAAGATAAAGCCACGCACATGCTGGAACGCATCCCTGGCCGATGTCATCAAGCTGGTTAGTTCATCACGCGCCTTTTCGGGATTCTTTTCGAAGAGTCTCTGGCATATTTCTGCCTGCAAAATAAAATTCGTCAGCGCATGAGCAGGACCATCGTGCATCCGTCTGGCCAGTTGATCACGTTCGGTTTCCTGAGCATCAATCACCCGTATAATCATCTCCCGGGTGTTCATGGTACTACCTGGCCCACCATCGCTGGGCCCTGCTTCTTTGGAAAGCGCATCAATAGCTGATTTAACCGTCTCAATTCCTTGCCGGATGGTGGCTTCCTGAGCCTGGAGTTTCTCCATCTGTCCACGGGCCACCATCAGCCGTTGCTGAGAGTTCAGAGCTTCAGAATATGTCTCTTTGATGGTCGAGCGAGGTGTCTGCTCCAGGGCTGTCTCGATCTTCCTGATTTCGCCTACCACCATTGCATTACGCTGAGAAAGCTGCTCAAGTTGACCCCGCGATTGATCAATTTTGTTGCCGATATCGAATATCTCAGCGTTCAAACGCTGCAACTCAGCTCGTAGGACATCAAGAGCTTCTTCCTGATTACCTTTTGCGCCACCTGTTTCATTGCTCATGATCGTACTCTCACTTGCTCCCGCCTATTCTCAGGCTGATCTCAATCATTGTCACTTTCTGAGCTGTCTTTCAGTCGTACCCATCCCCTGCGTAAGGCAAAAACCGCCGCCTGAGTCCGATCCTCAACCGTAAGCTTACGCAAGATGGAAGTCATATGGTTTTTAACTGTCTGATGGCTGATCTGAAGAGCTTGTGCAATCTCTTTATTGCTCAAGCCTCGAGTAACACATTGCAGAATCTCCATCTCACGGGGAGAAAGCGGCGAGAAGGACTCATCTGTATCAAGATAATAGGGGCCTGCTACCGCCTGCATCCCATGTTCAAGCCACTCTTCGATCCCAGCCTTATCGAAGACCTGCTCATACAAAATATAGCGTCCCTGGACAACCTGACGAATCACCTCGACCAGCTTATCCGGTTCAATTTCCTTGGCACAATAGGCAGCTGCTCCAGCACGCATGGCATGAATCACCTGTTGTGTATCATCGTAAGCAGTCAGCATAATAACTCGTGATGGCTGCCCCTCCGCCGCAAGCTGGCGAGTAACCTGGATCCCATTCATAATAGGCAGATTGATATCCATGATAACCACATCAGGCTGCATCTGGCGAACAATTGCTAATCCCTGTTCACCGTTTGCACCCTGACCTATCACCTGAATGTCAGATTGAAGCTCCAGGTTAACCTGTACGCCCTGACGGAAAATATGATGATCGTCAACAATAATGATTCTGATTTGCTGGCTAGGCTGATTGGTTGCGGCCTGGACCATTAGCAACCTCGAGTTTTGTTGGGGGCAGTAATTGCCCAGATAATAATCCTTGCCTACCCGTAAACAGTCTACCACAGCCGGATCGGGAGAGCAAGCACGATATGATACCCTATGGACTGGCAGACAAACAATCCTCATCAGGTCGCACCGCATAGACTGTCATCGAGCCTGCATTCCAATATGAGATGTAGTTCTCCTCTTGCGCAGTTGACCAAACCAGACAGAAACGCGCATCGGAGGTCAGATGTTTATATGAGGAACTCCACCCAGGAAAAACAACAAGGTAGCCGGCGCCACTCCCAACAATATGTTCAGTAAGCTTCTGGCTGTCATTCATTAAAGGAATCACGTCCGGTGATACCAAGCCAGCCAGATCCACCAGAGGACGCGGTGCAAAATACCCCAGGGCGCCAATATCATGGGCAGCTATCATATCATCTGGTGCAGTATGTGCCGCCACCCACCTGGCCGTAGCAACCATCTCGTTCTCGATAAACGAGACATCACGGCCATAAGCCGACGCGCCATGAACACCCAAAAACAAAGGAAAAAGCGACCCGACAGCGAACATCCAGGCCACACTCGGCAAACGAACGAGAAGCTGGCGAGCATGAGGCCGTACAAGATCAAAAAGTTCACGAACTCCGTAGATCACAATCAAAGAGATCGTCGGGATTGCATAGCGACCATGTTGATAGGTCACCGGCAGGCGAGCAGCATAGAGTCCCCAATGCAGCAACATCCAGCCCCAAGGCAATAACGAGATCCACGCATCCGGTCTCTTTTGAATCCGCTTCCATATCCCGACCAACAAGCCAGGAACAAGAAGGATCTGCGCGCCAACAAAACCAACCACTCCCTGTTCAGCAAAACGCGATAAATAGGGGTATGACCAAAGTACTGCATATTCGGTCTGTTTGGCATAGAAGGTATTGGGCCACATCGTGCCACTCACATTGTAATTCAGATAGAGAAATGGCACGAGAACTACAGCAAAAAACAGACCCGAAAAGATACTCCAGCGAAGACGAAGATAGAATTTTCCAGAACACAACAGCCCATACAGCACAACCAACCCAAATGCCAACACTCCCTCAGGACGGGCCAGCATGAGCACCCCTCCCCACAGACCTAATTTCAGGCCGCTCCGCAAACTATGCCCAAAACAAACAGGGTTGTGATTTCTGACCCAAACCCAAAACCACACCAAAATAGCCGCAAACAACCCTGTCTCCATGCCGGAAGCCGCAGCCCAAACAAGGTGCCACTCAAGCGCAAGGGCCAAGCCCACGGCCAGTGATCGGATAGGTGCTTCCTCACCAAAAAATCGAGCCCCCCCCAGACTTGTTCCACACAGACAAAGAAACCCCAGCAGGTGCGTCCACCACAGCGGATTGATGTGTATCCAATAAGCAGGCGTGATCAGTAATGTCCACAAAATCGAAGTCGAGCCGGTACTTGGCACACCAGGAATAAATGCCCATTGTCCTGATTCCGCCAGGTTCCGAGCATAGACCTGGTAGATCCAGGCATCATCCAAAGGAAAGCTAAAATAACCATGCCGAAAATAAGCTACCAGCAAATATAATGCATGAGCCAACAGGCAGGCAAGGATCAACAACCCATCGCGCACCAATGGTGTTAGCCAAGCATGACGTCTATTGTCAGGAAAACTCATCGAATAATTCCTATCATCGGAACACCGACCTCAGAATGAAAATAGAAAACACACTTGCCGCAAACACCGCGCAGTGGCTAACAATAGTTCTCTTGAAAAGTTTTCACCCATTCGCAACAGGTAATTGGGTAAAAGATAATAGGCAATGGCGCGAATCATGTGCTGTATCACTTACCTGTTTACCCTTTGCTCATCTCTCGGTCGTTCGTAGCAAACACTTATCTGGGCAACTATATGTCATGATGGGTACCGTCGAAATCATTGCCTTAAGGAATGGGGATTAAATAACTTTCCCCTCAAGACTATGGCAAGACTATGGATGGGTAAGGTCGTCGATGCTCATTCCTAAGGCACAATCTCATACAAATATACCAGACGACCTCCACTGTCATAGGTTTCCACCAATTCCAGGCGCGGAGTAGTTGGGCCATTGTCATACAGTGTCCGTAACCCTCTCGGAACATCCTGATCCACGACCAAAAACCCGATCCGATAATCTTGCGCAGCTAAAAGCAACATCTCTTCATCACCGTTAGGTAACGGCACTCCCCCGCGACCCGTATAATAGTAAAAACCAGGGGGATCATTGCTCATCACATCTACAGACAACGGCACGCCAAGTTCATCGAGTTTTGCGCCGATTTCACCATAAACAGCATTACTGTTATTCCAGGAAATCTTACCAGACAGCGGTAAACCAACAACCTGTGTCACGATAACATAGCCTGTCACCAGAGCAGCCAAAATCACCATATATAGGCGGAACAAGCGACGAGCCTGCTCCAAACCCCATCTGCGCCATCGCGCCAGCGGGCGTAGCGCGTCATCCAACCCCAAAACGGCTGCCGTAAAGGTAAACGGTAACAGGGCACCACCGGAATGAAAGTAACCACCCCGAGCCCCAACCAGAGAGAACGCGAATGTCATCGCGGCAAAAAGCGCCACTCCGTACAGAATCGCAGGTAACAATAAGGGTTCCCGCCAGCGCCGCCAGACACCAATCAATGTGAGGGGAGTCAAAAAAACCAGATTCTGAACACCAATGAAAGTTGCAAGATTGACGAGTAAAGCATCCCATTTAACGCGCAGGATGGTACCCCAACCATCAGCCAGGAAACGTGCCGGGCTCAGATCAGTTGGATAGGTATAAAGATCGTCATAATTATTGAGCCACAAAGCACTCAAGCCTCCCGAAGCCTGGAGACTGCCAAAGATTGTCAGGTTACGCCAAAACCAGGGTGACATTACAACCAGATATCCCAAAAAGCCCATTCCTGCCTGCCACACCGGCGCGAGAGCCTGTGGTGAAGAGGTATCTTCCCGATCATTCATAGATAGGCGGTTCAACCATGGAGAACACAAACCGGCAAATACCACTGTCGATGTAATCAGCACACCATCGGCACGAGTCAAGTGTGACAATCCGGCACACCCTCCCGCCAAAAACCATATCCACCAAAATCGCTTTTGAATCCCCAACCCCGCCAGCGCCAAAGCGCCGGCACCGGCAAAAGCAAATGGAGTAAAAGTCTCAGGTAACGACCAACGAACAACATAATAGCCGCTGAAGACAGTGAGTAAACCAGCCAGCAAAGCATGACGACGTTCGCCCACCTGTGAAGCCACTTCGTAGGCAACAATCGGCAAACCGGCAGCAATTAACACAAAGAGCATCTGAGCAGAACCGAACGCTGCCATCCTGCCGAACAACAAAACCCCCATCGCCGCCAACATCGATGGAAGAGGTTGCCAGTAGGCAAAAGCCGGCGTTGGGAGGGCAGGCGGTGCATTAACATAATTCCACAAATAGGGCTCAAACCAGTCCTTCCCATCGATGATCAAATGAGCCCCATTGAAGTAATAGTAAGCATCCATGTACCCAGGCTGGTCGACTAAAACGGCGACCACGCCATTTACCAACACAGCCAGCAGATACAAGAGCAACCAATCACGCACCCGCTGAGTCATGGTCGGACATCCTTAAGCTCATAAAGAGAATATAATCCGGATTCATTCCAGAGGAGAGACATATCGGCTTTCCTGGCTTTACCCAAAGCGACTACATCCTCTTCCGACAAAGAACCTAACTCGCTTTCCTCATTTATTAAAAAATTCATACCCCAATCAGCAATCAAGACATGTGTAACTCCCTCCTCTCGCCACTGGGCAATAATTCGATGAGGATCGGGTTCCAACTGCCGATCGTGCCACCATCGATTGATAAGCGAATCCGGAATACAATCACGCTGACAGTAGAAAATGCGCGGCTCCCACAAAAACAGCACTTTCGCATCTTGCGGCAGTGCGTTCACCTTCTTCATGGCTTCGTAGCTCACACCCATTGTCTGATCCAGGTAATCCTCCTCACTCTGCATTCCAAAAGCCACACGCAACGGATCGATCTGAACAAACTCAAAGAAAGAATTGAACACGGCCATTACCAACACAATCAACACCAGCGGACGTAAGAGTCGACTCACGTCAGATCTGATAGTGGTGTCCCCTAAACCGGCTAATCCAAATCCGCATACCAACCCTACAGCAGGAAAGATCGGAAACAACAGCCGTATCTGAACGAGAAACCAGGATGTAGCCACGCCGGCCAGCCAGATCAGATAAGGGGGCAAGCTAAAAATGAGAAGATTTCGAATGATATAACGATCGGTCTCGGTACGCTGCTTCCACCCTAAAGCAGCCACGGGGAGCAAACACAATGCCAACACCCCGCTCGATGCGCCATAGGGCGCAATGCTGTCATTACCTCTGATTGTTCCCTCCAATGGAAAAAGTAATAGTCTAAGTCCTCCCAGTCCGGTACCAGATCGTAAATAATACCAACGATCTAGATGGTCGAAGGCAGTTGTTCCCCACAAAAAAGGAGAGAATGGGTTACCGTCAAGGAGCAGATTCTTGACCAGCCAGGGTAAGAAAACGAGCAGGGCCGCAGCGGTCAAAACACCCCCAGCGCGCACACTATAGAGAAGCCCACACCGACGAGACAGCCACAAGACCAACACACCCACGCCGACCGCCACACCGGCTGCCGTATATTTAGTACTCAGCGCCAATCCGACAAAAATACCAGCCAGAACCAGCAGCCGTTGCGAATGACGGTGTTGTTTAATATTCCGATCCCAGATCAAAACAACCGTTAATGCCGCCATGGTATAAGACATCAAAGCCAAATCATTATAAGGCCACGAAAATTCTCTCCAAATACTCGCGGAAACAAGCAACACAGTCGCAGCGATCCACCCTGCTGCGGGACGCCCCATACGTCGTGAGAAACCCAACACCAGCATCAGCATTGATGCGCCAAAACACCAATGCAGCAGCGCCGCAGCCTGTGGACGCGCCAGGATCATCAACCACAAATACAACATCTCAACACCCAGAGGAAATCCCAGGAAATGATTCTGGGGACAGCTGACAATGCGCTCAGTCTGGAGATAAAAATGCGGCCCGGCCAGATGATAAGTCAACGCATCCCATTTAGTCGGCGGAGCCATAGCCAGCAACAGAGCTAATATCAACAAAATCACTACCCCATTGCGCACCCAACGCACAAAAACATCTGGCTCAGGCTCAAAGACAATCTGTAAGGCTTTCCAGGTACGGCGCAGCCAAATCAATCCCGCATCATATAAAACGGTTAACAAGCTGGCCATCACCAACCATCCCAGCCACATGGGTGGAAAGAACCCCAACAATCCAATCACCAACACAATCACCCCCAGGACGCCCAAACCAAGCAAGACAGCAAGCCCACTCTGCTCCAACTCAGTCAGTAAGCCGGCAATCCCGCGTAGGAATATCGTCCCCAGCGCGCCGGCCAACACCAATAATGCCGGCACAGCCGCCATATCCCGTGCCAGATATCCCAATGCTATAATACCTTGCTTGCCCAAGGGATTATATTGCACCTGCTGCACAATGAAATGGCTGATGACAATGGACAATGCCCAAACCAAAATCAGCAAACCAGACAATCGACGACGAATCACGCAACATCCTCCAAAACCTGACACCAATCACAAAATGCCCAGTCGAAAGACACGTATTGACAACGTCAGAGCAGCAACGGCATGTATATCATTTAGAATTCCTCGCCCTGGCGATATAAAAGTGTGAACCCACCTCCTAGAGAGGAAATCGTTAGCACCCGGCACTCAACCAGCAAACACATCATGATAGATCCGGGTATCGGTTACCAACAACACCAGCACGACGAGTCTGATCAAGGTAATCATGCAGCAGGTTAGAGTCATCGATCACTGTTCCGAGGATGATCACGGACAAACAGGCTCGACCGGGCATCTGTATAAGCCATCGACCAATCATCAGTTAAAGCAAGCACTTGAGCCAACGGGCTTGACGCTTCGACCAGCACCGTATTGACACCCGAATCGTCCAATCGCTTATCCCAGCCAGACTGAGCGTGGTAGGTTTTCAAATAGCCCCGCAGGAAATCGTCATCATAAAGATCTGTACGCCCATCGACATAAACCGGGTAATCCCGCGCCTCCCAAATCAGATATCCGCCCCAGTTGTAGCTATTGAGCAACGGGCCAGGCGGTTGTTCTCGCTCTAGAAATGCCACCGCATCGGTTGGAAAGACCTCTCGCCGGGCTTGCTCAAGATGGGATGGCTCAAAATCACTCAGTATCTTGCCAGCCACCCCTATCACAATCAAAGCAGCCATGCCCCAATTCAGAACCAACAACCTAATGCTCGAAGGTATGCGCCTGGAGTTCAACCTAAGGCGATGTTCTGTCAGGAAGGCATCGAGATGAGACGCAAACACAGGCACAGCCACCAGTGCAAACGTCGCGATATTCCGCGCTGCTAGCAGGGCACTATAAGCAATCCCTCCAACCATCACTGCGTCACGCCAATCGAGTTTCTTCGATGAGAGAGCAGAGACCAACAATGTTCCCAGAAGCAGCCACAAAAAAGGCCATGTCTGTGCCTGGTGGAAGTCTGGAGCAGCCCACTCCTGAATGTAATCTCTCAGCACACCAATACCTACCGTGCGGAAAGGGTAAAGCAACATCGATGGCCCATAGGGGTTGATCGATATAGCCATAGCCGAAACCAGGCCCACAAACACCAGTCGTAGCATAGGCCGATGGGTTGGTCGCTCTTCAGAAGAATCCAGTGGTGAAGCGGCCAGAACACCCTCCAGTAGCCAGCGCGCCCCCTCGCCAAGTGTGGCCAGCACCATCAAGATGAATCCGATGGCGAAGCCACCATGCATGTTGGCCCACAGAACCATAATGGGCGGAATACACCACAAGCGGTCGATCCCGCGCTTCTGATACAGCCACAGAAGATACACCACCACGGCACTGAGCAGGAAAGAGAACATCTGCGGACGTGCCGACCAGAAAATAGCAGCGGCAGCTCCACCCAATATCACCGAGAAAGCCCGGACGATGGGATCGCTGTTACACAATTGGTAGATCAGCGCCATTGCACACACTGCCAGGATACCCGTCAGGACGGCTAATCCTACCTGACTGCCTATACCATAGGCGCCATAGAGAATCAACTGTGACAGCCACGAGTGGTTGATCCAAGGTTGGCCAATGCGTGTATGGGAGAAATAGTCTGTTTGCAGCAAGGCACGGTGCTCGACTTGCCACTGCCCAGCGCGTAAATGCCACAACGAATCGGTGTCGAGGGGGACACGTGCTGCCATAACAAACACTGCTGCCAGCGTAACAAAGGACACCAGTCTGGAAAAGGTTAACAAACTTAGCAGCTTCTTCACAATGACGTCCTAAAAATAGGGATGGTTTTCAGTTGATAGCCTTCAGTCAAAGACCGAAAGTCGGGACTATGGGCTCTAAAACGAACCGCCATATATCTGTCACTCGCTATGAATGGCGCGCCCTGTCACCTTGCCGAATGGCCCCAGGTCGTCAGGCGATATACAGCGAGAGAGATCGTAAAAAACAGTATATGGCCCGATCCGATTCTCCTGGAAGATCACGCCCAGATTACCGAGCCGCCGCCCGATCTCCTCATCCAATTCGGGATGATTGCTGGTCACGTAAACCACCTTTTCAGCCTCGTCGACCACCTGCGAGTATGGCGGATAACGATCATCGCCGTAGGTATAGCTCATATCAGCCTTGTAAGGCAAGCGCGGCGAGAAAATGATCCGCTCCTGGGTCAGGAAGGCAAAGCGAAAGGTGACCCAGGTGTTGCTATATCCACGATCTGCATCAATGAAATCCAGAAAAGCGATCAATTCCTGGTCGTGGTCATGCGGAATCTGGGAAATAGGATCGAACTGCTTGGTCAAGCCAGGCGGATTTTCGAGCATCGACCGGACGTTGCCCCACAGGTTATATCCCAGACAAACAACTAACGAGGCAATCGGGATTATCTTGCTCCAACGTCGCGAGGTTCTCCCCATCGATCGCCGAACCCGGCACAGCCAATCGCCAACCAGAATGGCCAGCAGCGGGTAGAGTGGCAGCAGATAGCGCCCGGTCGGATCGCCGCCAAAGGGTGAAAATATAAAGAGCAGCAACAAGCTCAGCCAGCCAAGCAGCAAGCTGAGCAACATGAGCCGACTCGATACTTCAACATTCTCGCCACGTACGAGCACCCGTTGTGCCGCCTGCCATAAGACAAAGAGATACAGCATAGCGATGATGATACCAACGGGCAAGACAATCCAATCAACCGACCATGAAGGGCGCAATCCAAACAGGGCCGGAATGTTGAACAGGGTCAGCGACAGAAGACGGAAGCCGATACCCTGTGCCCCATCGACGCCCGATACAGAAAACCACGCCCCGGACAAATCGCTGATAGTTGCGCCAGCACCGCGTTGGAGCGTCCCAATAATCCAGGGAAGAGCGCCAACTACAAAGCCAAGCGCCAACACTCCCACCCTACCCCAGGGCATATCTTTCCGGAAATGCCACAGCCCGATCGTCAGCAGCGGTACCACCGACACGACCACCAGAGCCATCGACCACCAGCCCAGTCCGGCCAAGATGCCGGCCAGCAGCCACCAACTCATCGACTGCTTGCGACCGGACAAAATATCCCAACCAATCCAGAAAAGCAGATTGTTGATCAGCAAGATCTCGACGTAGTCGCCCAGAGTGGAAGTGGTATACAAACTAAACAATACCGGAGGGATCGCCATCAGCAGCGCGGCGATAGTCGATGCCGTCCGGTTGCGGCTAAAGCGATCAGTAAGCATGTAGGTCGTCACCAGGACACCGAGATACAGTGCCACCTGCACCAGTCGCGCCATCAACACTGTCTGCCCGCCAACAAGAAATGCCACCGCGATCAGGTAGGCATCCAGTGCGCCCATATACGACTGACCATAGAAAAAGAGTGGCCAATCGCCCTGGAGGATATGGCGTGCCATCAATGCCAGGATCGCCTCATCGGCATCGAAGGTGATGCTGTTAGTCAACAAGATGACGGTTTTTAACCCTGCGCCAAGCAAGATCGCCATCCACAGGCCAGGATGATCAGCAATACGCTGGCCGAGCTTCACCACTACACAGAGAGAGGAGGCTATCTTTGCCCGATTCATGCCGTAATGCTACACCAACTTGCCTCACACAGACAACACCGCCAAAAACTTACAATCCAATGGCTGATAACAGTGCATGATGCTATCACTAACGCTATCAACCACGAAGAAACCCTTGCCGTCAACTCCAAGAGCGTATATTCTCTTATCGGCAGATTATTCTCCAGCACCTGTTTACATATTTACGTTTTACATAATTTACGCTTTACGGTAACCCGTAGGCTTTCTCGAAACCCTATAACTCCAAGGAGAAAAACACATGTCAAAGCAAAGAGACGATTTTGTTGCAAATAAAGTCGCAAGCATGAGCCTGGCAGAGAAAGTTGGTCAGCTTCTCACCTTCACCTGGCGTGGTGCTATTCTGACACCGAGCAGCATAGAGCAGATCACCAGGCTGTATGCCGGGGGCCTTTGCCTGGAGCCTTATGCACACGAAACCTGTAAGAACCTCTACTGGGGCAACACCCAATTCGACCCCAACTTCCAGAAACCTGCCGACTACTATAACATCGCCCTCACCTACTTCGATCCTCACAACTATGGTATCTCTGTAACTCCGGAGGAACTGACTGAAGCCCTCAACAAGGCGCAGCGCATTGCACTCAGCCGCCCTTCCGGCATTCCGCTCCATATCACAATTGATTTTGAGGGCGATTTCAAGAACGATTACACCTCCGGCGGCATTCGGCAGTTCCCCTCCCCGATGGGGTTGGCTGCTATTGGCGACCCCGATCTGACCTATCAGGTGGGTCTGACCGTCGCCAGACAACTGAGCGCCATGGGCGTGACGCAGATGTATTCGCCGGTCTGCGATGTCAACATCAACCCCAAGAACCCTGAGATTGGCATCCGATCCTTCAGCGACGATCCGCAGACCTGCGCTGAGCATGTAGCTGCCATCGTGCGAGGTTATCAGGAGGGCGGTATCGCCGCCACCGCCAAGCACTACCCCGGCCGAGGCGATTCAGAAACAGACGCTCACGATGTACTGGATAAGGTCAACGCGGATAAGGAACGCATGAACCAGGTCGAGTTAGTGCCGTTCAAAGCGGCCATCGAAGCAGGCGCAAAGGCCGTTATGACTGCGCACACCATCTACCCGGCCTACGACCCCGATCTCCCATCGACGCTCTCCCCGCGCATCCTCACCGGCCTCCTGAGAGGCGAGCTGGGCTTCGACGGCGTCATCGTCTCCGATGCCATTGGTATGGCTGCTATTCTCAAGCAGTGGCCTCTGCCTCAAGCCTGTGTCATGGCGATCAAGGCAGGCGTCGACACCATCTTGCTGAAAGCCGATGACGAGTCGAGGGCCCAGTGTTTCTTCGGACTCAAGAAGGCCGTTGAGAATGGTGACCTGCCCATGGAAAGGCTCGATGACGCAGTGACCCGTCTCTTGCGGATGAAGTACGACCAGGGCTTGTTTGAGACTGCTGGGAAGAATGACCCCGAGAACACCCGCGCCATCGCCCGCAGCCGGGAAGTCATCGATTTCTCGTGGGAAGTCGCCCGGAAGGCACTCATGGTGATCCGCGACGACAAGAACCTCCTCCCCCTCAACCAGGATCAAAAGATCCTGGTCGTCGAACAGATCCACCCTTATGAATTTGTGGGAAAAGACATGTACAGTCATCCCCACATGTTCTCTGAGCAAATGACGACCCATTCCACCAATCTGATCCTGGACGATACCAAATTCTATGCGACAGACGAGGATATCGCTGAGGCTATGGAGCTTGCCAAGCAGGCCGACCTGGTCGTGATGACCAACTACTACGCCCGCATCGAGAAGAGGGGCAACAACCAGCGTCTGGCCAAGATGCTGAAGGAAGCCGGACATACTGTCGTCGTCATGACCAACTATCCGTACATCGAAGGCATTACAGAAGAGGCCGATGCCGTCGTGTGCAACTTCAGCGCATCGCCCGATTCGATCCGAATTGCCGCTGATTTACTGTTCGGAAAAGTGGAAACTTCACCGTCAACCAGTCTGCCGATTAAGCTCTAGAGAAATGGAGTTCAACTCTCTATGAACTACGATATCACATTTGTCGGCCACATGTGTTACGATGAGATCATCCCCTTCGGCGGGCAGCCGACAGTGGCGCCGGGCAGCGCCGTGCTATGTGGCGCGATGGTAGCTGCCAGGGTCGGCAAAAAGGTTGCCGCCGTCGTCAAAATGTCGAAGGAGGATGAGCACATCCTGGAGCCGATGAGAGAAGTGGGCATCGACACCTACCTCATTCCAGGCAAAGAAACAACCTATTCCAGGGTTCTTCATGAGACCGAGAATGTCGATGAGCGGAAGCTCACCATCGTGAAGAGCGCCGGTCTGATAGCCATCGATGATGTTCCTTCGCTGAACACAACATGTGCTCACCTGGCCGGAATCTCCGATACTGAGTTCGACATGGCGCTCATGAAAGGGCTCAAATCGAGAGGGTACAGTCTGTCGGTCGATTTGCAAAGCTTCGTCCGCCAGGTTGACCCCGTGACCCACGATATCCACTTCGGTGATGTGGCCAACAAGCAAGAGATTGTGAGCATGATGGACAAGGTCAAGCTGGATATCGTCGAAGCGCGCATTCTGACCGGCACCGATGACCTGGAGCGGGCCGCTATGATCATCGAAGCGTGGGGCTGCCGGGAAATCGTCATCACCCATGCCGATGGTGTGCTGGCTCGCGTCGACGGGAAAACGGTCTACGAGAAGTTCTCCAATAACAGCATTGCCGGGAGAACAGGACGAGGTGACACGACGTTCGCCGCCTATCTTTCCTGGCGGCTCGACCATGACGTAGCTGAATCGCTAAAGTTTGCCGCCGCGCTTGTCTCGATTAAGATGGAGACGCCTGGCCCCTTCAGGGGGACACTGGAGGATGTCTTCACGAGATTACGCGAAAAACATTCTTAGAACCCAATACCGGGCTTTCATCGCCAAACGATGAAAGCCCGGTATCTTTTACGCCGTTGAGTCTGTATCTGCTTCTACATCTACCACTAAATGGATCTTAATTCCATCCTGTATCGATCCCATATCCATTCCATATCGATCCCATATCCTCACTGTATCCCCCCTCCGTCAAAACCTCAGCTATGACAGCAACAAGATATTGATCTTCGAGCGGAAAGAGTGGTCAGTTTTCAGCTAACAGCATATAGTCAATGATAGACGCTGCCTACAAACGGGAATTTTACTGCAAATCAGGCTCGAAATACGGATCGAGCCAATGGACGAAATCGCGAACGGTTTGGGCATCAGCATCACGGCCTTGGGTTTCGTACAGGTCAATCAGCGCCAGAGCCGAGGCCAGGTCGTAGCGAGATGGGCCAGGCGCATCGAGTTGGGGAAGCAGATCCACATCGCCTCGACGAGCATATACAACCGCATCCCATCCCTGCATCCGATAAACCAGAGGGATACTTTTCTGATACGCGCTGATGGCGTCATCGATATTCCCCCTGGCCTCAGCAATCCGGCCAAGCACGTAATAGGCGCGGGTATCCTCCAAGAAAAGCGCCATCCGGGCGTCGCGTTCTGCCATATCCAAATCGCCTATTGCCAGGTATGCCTCGGCACGAAGGAGATAGGGCCAGGGCACAGTTGAGCCTGCTTCGATGGCCTGGTTGAGCCAAGCCAGAGCTGCCGGCGCATCGCCCGAGACCCGCAGGCTCAGTTCACCCCTACACACTAAAGATGATGAAGGCTCGCTGACTGCCTGGCTCACCGGCCAACATTGCGACGAGACTATCCCCAGCATCTCCGGTTCCCAATCCTGCAATCCGCGCTCCTCCAGGAAAAGCATGCGTGCTTCCGATCTTAGAGACGTTTTCTCCCAATAGAACGAACCGGCCCAGTGCGGCTTCATCTCCAACGCTTCCCGGTATGCTGACAGGGCGGAATCTCGATCCCCGTCCAACTCTGCCAACTCACCGACCCAAAGCATATAACGCGCCTCTGCCGGATCGAACACTCGCGCGGCGCGCATTTCACTCAGCGCATCGTGTACCTGTCCGGACTGCGCAAGCAACATGGCATAGTTAGCCCGGTTCAATCCATACGTATTCTCACGCGAAAGAAAATCCTCATAAGCTGCCAGGGCATCTTCCAGATATGCATCATCCTGATCAGCCAATCGGCCCAGATAGTAGGCCTCCTCCGCCAGGTAGTAGCCCATTGCCGGATCGAGCCGCCTGGCCTGTTGGATCGATTGAACCGCCCCAACCAGATCGTTTTTGCCTGACAGCCGAACTGCCTGCGTGAGATGATATTGAGCCACATCCGAAATCGCCCAGCCAACAGCCGAAAGGGCGATCACGCCGAGCAAAAAAGCCGGCACTGCCCGGCGCCAACGTGTTGATGGCCCCATCGGTTTGTCGCGGATCGATGCAACGAGGAAGGCTACCAGCGCCAGACAGGGCAGCATAACAAGGGTACCAACCAACATTTCAACCTGATTATGAACAGAGAAACCCACCAGGGCAGCAATCACACCGGCCAGCTTGATACGCTCAGATCCTGCTGTGCTCTGCCAGCATCGCCATCCCGCTCCAACCGTGACACACACGAGACTAACCAACGCAGCAATACCGAACAAGCCTGCCTCGGCCCATACATGAAGCGGAATGTTGTGTGCCGAGTTCATGCGGTCGCTCGTAATCACAGGATCACGAAAAAGGCGCATGGCACGACCAAACCCATACGGGCCCACTCCTGTCAGCGGATGCTCCAGCCCAACATGCCAGGCGCTCTGCCACAAATCCATGCGGATACTATCCCCACTGGTATGACCTGCAAGTCCTGCCTGACGCATCCAGAGCAAGCCGGCTACTCCCAGCACGATCAGCACGCCAACTAACCCAGACCAGAGTCGCCAGTCACGCAGCGCAAAACCAATCCTTTCACGCCAGTTTGGCCGGCCTATCACAACCAAAGCACCGAAGGTCGGTAATGATACAGCAAGAGAGAGCAGACCCCCTCGCGAGAAACTCAAGAACTGGACGATCAATGCCCCCACCAGCCAGATGCCAAGCCCACGCCGAATATCGGGCTTCGAAGCTGACACACACCAGGCCAACCCGATTGGAGTAAGCAGAGCCAGGTATGCGGAGAGGATGGTTGGTACTCCAAGCGTGAAACTGAGCCGGTAAATCACTGGAGGAATAGGATCGCGCAAGCCACCAATCTGGAACCAACCCTGCTGAAATATCGACAACCAGCTCAAGCCAAAATACCAGGAGACAAATTCGATCAAACCAATCAAAATCACTACCGCCGATGAGAAGAAGATCGGCTCCAGGATGGCGCGCGGCTTCCATGCACGCATGATATCTACTAACAGATAAAAAAGTAAGACGTGGAAACCGATCTGCCACAAACTCTCGACACTGACTCGCGGATCGACTGCCAATACAGTCGCCGTGGCATAACACGCAAAGATAGCCAGCATGGGCCAGTCAAGAGGCGTACAAGGGAGCGATTCGCCGCGCCGCAGCAAACTAATCAACCAACCCGCCATCAGCACCGTCACAATAATATGATGGCTCACACGCGGCCAATAATTGAAATCTGTGGTAAATGTTCCACCTAAAAAAGTAAAGTACACAACAAACAAAATAAGCAGGCGGGCGCGCCAACGTGAAGAAATATGGACTTTTCTCGGCATTTTTTGATTCGCTTTCTATGTCCCCTGGAGCCGGACAACTTTTCCCACCGTCCGCAGCATGATCAACCCATCAAGCAAAACTGAGCGGTGGCGGATATAGTACAGATCATACTGGAGCTTGATCAGCGCGTCGCGCTCGGTGCTGCCATAACCGTAGCTGATCTGAGCCCAGCCGGTCAGACCGGGCAGGACGCTCAACCGGGTACGGTAGAAAGGAATAGTACGTTGTAAGCGTTCAACAAAATGTGGGCGTTCCGGGCGCGGGCCAACCATGCTCATTTCGCCTCTCAGCACATTGAGAAGCTGCGGAATCTCATCGAGTCTGCTCTTGCGTAAAAATCGCCCCACCCGCGTGATACGTGAATCGCCGCTGACAGCCCAGATCGGCCCCTGGCTCGCCTCGGCATCGGGTATCATGCTACGCAGCTTGATGACCTTAAACACCCGTCCGGCCTTGCCAACCCGCTCCTGCCGGTAGAAAATCGGGCCAGGTGAGTCGAGCACGATAGCAAGCGCAATCAGCGGCAAAAGCAGCCCAAAACAAACCAACCCCATCAGGCTGATCGCAATATCGATCAGCCGTTTGAGGCCAGGGTAGGGATCAAAGGGCGAGCGTCCTTCCAGTGGCAAGACAACATTCCACTGTTCGCCAACGTGTTCGACGGGAACACGATTGGTGATCTGCTCGTAGAGCAACGGCATGGGCCGGATGGGAACGCCCAGCTCGTAGCAGTCCATCACCGCCTGAAAGAGCACGCCATCGACCGTACCACTGGCCGTCGCGAGAATGACTTCGCTGACTCTGAGCCGGCGGACAATCTCCACTAACTCCTCCGCCGGACCAATGACCTCGGCATCGACCACGATATCATCGAGTTGAGAGGGCAGGCCCTCGTCGACAATACCAACCACTTCATAGTCATCTGGCACATTCTCTTGAATGGCCTCGATGATGGTTTGGGCCGGCCAGCCCATGCCGGCCACCAGTACCCGCTGCCGCTGGGGCCGCCAGCCGATCAAGAAAGGCCGGTATAGACGCCACGCAGCGATCAAAATATAGGAGCCGACCGCGTAATACAGAATGAACAGCCTGGGCAATGCATCGCGCGGGGAGAGAAAGAAGATTAGCAGGTAGACAAACAATAGTTGGATCTCGATCTGGAGCAGACGGGCCTGGCTGCGCGCCCAACGAGCGGTCAGCGCCAAATCGTAGAAATTGTTGGCCGATGCCAGAATCAGCCAGAGGAGGCTGAGCAGGACGAACCAGTAGGATTGGGAGAGGACGAAGACCACGTCAAAAGCGATCTCTCCAACGATGGTCCAGATCCGTAATGCGATCAGAGTGGCGGCATTAACGGCGACCAGATCTCCAAGAACCAAGAGAAGTCGGCGCTCGGAGATGGGAAGGTGAATCGGTGGTTTGACAGACTTCAACTGATTCTCAGTCATGGCGCCTCTGAGCCACGCATGACACCAAGCAGCACCTCTTCCATGCGCTTGGCCAGCATGTCTCGCCGAAACCTCTGTTGCACAAATTCGTATCCCCGTCTAGCAGATTCTCGGCGGAGATCAGGGCTGCCCTGCAACTTCAAGATCGCTTCGGCGAGGCTTTGAACATCGCCGGGCGGTGTTCGCAGGCCTCCTTGAACCTCAGCCACTAATCTCTCTGCTTCTCCTTCTGCTGAGAGAATCACAGGCTTTTCCTGCCCCCATGCTTCAAGCAGCTTCGAAGGAACAGCATCGACAAGCCGACTTGTCGCAAGCGGCACCCATACCACATCTGCAGCCCGGAGCATCGCGGGCATTGCCTCATAAGGCTGCGGGGGCAGCAGGGTCACATTTGTCAGAGCCAGGTCCTGCACTCTCTTGACGACCCGGTCGCGGCGCACCCCTTCGCCCACAATGAGGAAGTGGATCATAGGGTTATTGCGCAGCACATGTGCCACGTCAGCGATTGTCTCGACACCCTGAGCAATGCCGATTAGACCGGCATAGACAATCAAAAAGCGACCCTGTAATCCCAGTTTGTCACGCCAATCCGAAACGTCTGAAGTCATGCTCGGTTCGAGATCGGCACCGGCTTCAATCACCGTGACTTTTGATGCAGGCATACCCAGTTCAACCAGCCGCCGGCGTTTGGTTTCTGTAGCAGGAGTGAGGTGGGATGCAGCCCGGTAGAGGAAGCGCATCATGTGGTTTCCCGCCCAGGCTAGCACCGAGGCGGGAGCCAGTTCTCCCGCTTCGATTGCAACTTCGGGCCACAAATCGCCGATGTCCAGCACCCAGGGGATGCCCAGCGCCCATGCCAAAATCACTCCCGCCACCCCGACAAATGGCGGCGGGGAGCCCGCAACGAGCACATCAAAGCGCTGCCGTGCAATCAGCCCTCGCAGCACCGCTGAAGGAATATAGGATAGATAATTCGCCAGTCTGCGCCAGCGAGATTTATAGGCTGAAGCATAAACCCATACGCGGAGCACGTTCACTCCATCGAGCGATTCTTGTAGCCAAAGTTTTCCTCGATACTCAGGAAGCACGTTGCCGGATGGGTAGTTCGGCATCCCAGTGATCACGGTCACTTGATGTCCAAATCGAGCCAGCCACCTCGCCAGCCCGTGAAAGCGTACCGCTCCGCCACCTATCTCTGGCGGATAGTAATGAGCCAGCCATAATATTCTCATCGACTAAGCCTCTCCCGCTGGGTCATCTTGGATAGCGTTTTGCCGCCGAAGCGGCACAGGAATCTTCCTCAATTTGAAGTACAAGTGGCTCGTCTGTCATGAAGACAACGAACCAAGCTGCATGGCGTTTCCGACGAATAAATCGTCCGGACTAAGCGCCTGAACCCTCTAATCAATGTAAATCACGCTGCCGGGTACTCGAGTTCCCCACTCTTTGGTCATGAACCTCCATTCGATCAGAAATCCGTACCCGCATGACAAGCGAACTGAAGGCACAAAGCCTGTCACTTCTATTTGCGGGCTTTGCAGTGCCTGGACTTCAGGTATCAGATTAGCCTCTACGATTTGCAGACTGGCATCGGGTACAGATGCAAGGACCGATGGTCAAATCTCTCTGACTAAATACATAACTGAAGCCACATATGGATGGTAGTTGGGTAGTAGCCACGTAGAGTGTGGTTATAGCGAGATCCCCAGAAGAGCCAGTTTGGGAGGGAGCCCGCATTCGGACCTAAAATTGTAAACGTAGAGGGTGCAACCCTGTTCATTTCAACTCTCAACTCAAGTCATTACCTGGATGTATCACTGGTTTTGATGACAAAGGCTTGTTCGCTTGGGAGCATCACTACTTTCTCAGGCTTATCGCTCATGAAGGAGTCAACAGCCAATTTAGCGCCGGGGCACACGGTCGATCCATAGTCGTCGCAAAGAATGATCCCACCAGGACTGAGCCGTTCATAGAAAAACGACATCGATTCGAGCGTTGGCTGATACAGATCAACATCGATGTGTACAAAAGAGAATCTGCTCGCTGCTACTTCATGAAATTTCTCAGGGATCCAACCTGAATGATACACGACGAAATCAAACTCCCGGAGATTATCACGGATGACTGCTTCAGCGCTTGCCAGGTTGCCTGACTGCCAATAAGTGCCATCCTCTGACTGCGGCTTCGAGAGGCCCTCAAAAGAATCGAAAACATGGTGCTTTTTCCCGGTTCCCGCAATGCGACGACACATAAAATACGAGGACGCTCCCTGGAAAGCCCCACACTCAGCTGTATCCCCCTCGACACCTAGCACCAGCTGCATCATCTGATCTAGAATGTACTTACGATCTAGTGTGTAGGTATTCTTCTTGCCCATAAAGCGCTCATAGAGCTGGATAAATGCTGTATCTTCCATATACAGGTTGAAACAATCGCTGAATTTATACTTGGGATAGATCCTTCTCGATACAGCCTCCGCGAGCAGATAACGCGAGTACTCGTCGTTCTGCAATACCTTCAATAGAAGTGCTAGTCTCGCCCGAACGCTCATCAGATATGTTTTCCCCATATTCTAAGAAGTACCAGTAACGTGCTCAGTCTTTGCACTTTTTAGCGGTCAGACGACGAGCAAAGTGTATAGCTCGTCGGCGTGACCCCAGACAAGAACTGCTGATGAAGCCAGTCGACGACATGACGCCAGTGGCCACATAGGCTTCACGACGGGCATCGCCACTCGTCACATGCGCTTGTCGGGTGCAATGGAAGCGGGCACGCTCTTCATCCAGGAAGGTGTAGGCAGCCATGATTAGGGTCCAGAAGCAAAGGATAGCAGTGGCGTCCATGAGTTGATACTGGTCGAGACCCAGCAGGTCTTTGGCATCGCCGAACAAACCCTGAATATCCCAACGGGCAGCGATGTGTGCGAGCAGGGTTCGGGCATCAGCGTCAGGGTCACTGGACGCCCAATAGCGCACGGCCTTGAGCGGACAGTCCAGGACGAAAGTGGTGATAACGACCTGACAGGTATAGAGCTTACGCACGCGGGCGCGCACGACATGCACGCAGAGCGTGCGTGGTTTACCTTGGTTGGGCCAGGCCATCTTCTGATACTGCTTCGGCGGCAGTTGGACCGCATATTCATTCAGGCACATCCAACGCTCCTGGTCCTGAGCATCGCTCACCCACAGCCAACGATTGGCCTTCAGACCACTGGTGATCTGGCACCCCCCGCTCATGTTCCGCTCTATTGAAATGTCGATTATTGTTGTCTGGTAAGTGAACCAACAAAACCCCTAATTTCCGCGAATGATACAACACGCAACAACAAGATACTAACCCCATAGATCGCCGCACCACCAATTATCCCTGCAAGCAAATGGGGAATGTCTGGCATCACGACCCACCACACCCATACAGCCATTAGAATGCTAGCAAGCGCACAACGCCAGACCATGCTTATATCAACAAACGCCCTCATGGGCATGCCCGTGTTTCTCCACAGGAGATAGAATGTTAATCCGAAAGTTAGCATAGTTGTAAAGCCAGCACCATAATAGTTGAAAAGTGGAATAGCCACCAAATTCGCGACAACATTGAAGATCGCCGTACAAATGTAGATACTGCGCAACGACGCTGTTTTTCCCTGGATGTGATAGACATACTGAATATTGACGCCCAGCACGCTCAATCCTAGACCCACTGCAACCATGAATACTAAAAGCCCCCCCTGCGCAAACTCAGTCGTTGCCAACACCTGCAACAAGCTATTTCCTACAAGACCAAGACCAACTACGGCTGGGATAGTCACTATCAACATAAGCCGCATATTTTGCCGGAGCGTTGCCTGACCGGCAGGAACACCCCCTGCTCTCCATCGTTCACTCAGCAACGGTAGTATAGCGTACAAATAAGGACCAGTAATCGCAAAAATGATTAGCGTCAGTTGATAGGATGCTGCATAGACAGCAACGGCGACGCTGGTTGAAAGGATTGAAAGCATCAGACGATCCCCATACTGTATCACCCATTCGGCCTGGCTCACCACGGATAAATTCACTGCATGACGAACTAACTCGCGAATGATCTCCCAGGAGGGGAAACATAATGGTATTTTTCGAAACGCAACGATCATTTGAGCAAACGTTATGAGCCCCTGAATAAGAACAAAGGAAATGGCCAGCTTGATGAGATCATGATGGCTCAATGCGAATACGACAACCAGCAATCGACCAAACCCACCTGACACCTCGAAAATTGAGCCCAGAAAAGGTTGCCCCCGCAGGCGATAGATTTGTGTTCCTAGTATATTGAGTGAACTTGTCAGAACGGTCAGGGAGAGTATTCTCATAATAGGCACCCCCAATGAGGTGCGTGTGGTGAGACTATTCAGCAAAGGGGCTCCTACTGCCATACCAACTGCGAGGCAAATGCTAACCCACATAGACAGATAAAGTGAGTTACAGTAAACCATCTCTCGTGAGCGGCCCTCTTGAACAGCCACAACTCCCAGGGCGTTGAAGATGCCATAGGCAGTGAATGTTATAAAAAGACTGGCAATAGTACTTACCTCGATCCAGATGCCGTAAGAGGTAACATCAAAAGCTCTCACGAGGATCGGAAAGGTAAGAAGAGGTATACTCGATGTTACAAGTTGAGCTATTGTGACAATGATAATAGTTTTGCTGAATGATTGTGTTGTTTTCAATGATTCAAGGCATCCCCGTTTTGACAATGGCTTGATATTAGCCATTGGTTACGATCAAATTGATAAGGAGATTGTTTGCTTTGAAAGTCTGGATGACCTCGTAGAAAAAATCCGCTACAATCTTACCCACGACAAGGAACCAGCTGCCATTGTAGAAGCAGGATACCACCGCACATTTCGAGATCACATCTGTGTGCATCGTTTCATTGAGAGTTTCCATCGCATAGGCTTTTCCACCAATCCCCGTATCGGCATTGTTTCAAGACTAGGCCAAGTTACCGAGATCAAATGACGACACAAGACAATAGAATCCCCTCGATTAGTGTTATTATGCCTGTATATAATGGCGAACGTTTTTTGTCTGAAGCCATTGAAAGTATCCTCAATCAGAGTTTTACCGATTTTGAGTTAATCATTGTCGATGACGCCTCAACTGACCGTACACCTGAAATCCTTTCGCACTATCAGCAATCCGACTCGCGGTTGCATGCTGTGCGGCAGCAGGTGAATCAGGGTGTAACTGCTGCGCTGAACCGGGCATGTGCTTTGGCTCAGGGGTGCTTCATTGCACGCATGGATGCAGATGATGTTAGTATGCCAGACAGATTCGAGAGACAGCTGACTTTCATGGAACAGCACCCACAGGTCGGTGTTCTTGGCAGTTGGATACAGTGTATCGATCAGGAGGGTCGACCAAAGCAGATTGTTCGTTACCCTGTTAAGTCGGGTCAGATCAAGTGGGCGCTCCTATTCTACAGCCCCTTTGCTCACCCCACAGTAATCATGCGACGAGATGTCTTGAAACAGGTCTGTTTCTACAATCCCAAGATTGTCAGATCTCAAGACTATGATTTATGGTTGCGCTTGAGCCGGCTCACTAGAATGGCCAATTTGCCTCGAGTTTTATGTATGTATAGAGAGTGGAACCAAAGCATTACGGGTCAGCACCTGTCTCGTCAGAAAGCGATAACACAGCAATTGGCTCAGAAGACAATCTCAGATTTGTTGAAGCGTCAGGTTCCTGGCGATTATGTTGAAAGTCTCCAAGGTCTATCAGCAGAGCGTTATCCTTTTGAACCAGAGCAGATTCGGGGCACAGCCCAGCTTATTCAGGATCTTCTACAGGTTTGTCCAGCTGCTTTCCAGCTAACATCTCAGGATATCCGTGACATCCAGCTGCTAGGCGCGACAAAACTCTGGCTGTTGGGGGCACTCGCATTGAGAAAATCCCCGCTTACGGCGCTATCATTGATGCACTCAGCAACCCGCCTCCACCCATTGTCGGCACTCTATTTCTTCGGCAAGGTTCTCGGTAAAGTTGGCAGGTAATTAAGTGTTGTCGGGTCAGTTACTCACGTAATGTCGTGCCCACAACTCAAAACACAAGAGGCTCCACAACCTCTCTGAATGTACACATTGACCTGTTCCGTGTTCGTTAATTAGCTGCTCAACATGCTCCGGATTGAAAATGCCGCGCTGCCGAGCACTATCGCCAAGCAGTATTTCTTGAAGCATTGGATAGAGAGGACCAGCCAGCCATTCTTTAAGGGGAATGCTAAATCCTGCCTTCTTTCGACGGTGTATTTCGTCTGGAAGCAGCGTACCTAGCGCTCTTTTGAGAAGTATCTTGGTATCAAACCCATTCGTTTTATAAACCGAGGGCACTCTAGCCATAAATTCGAATACTACATGATCGAGCAGAGGTGAGCGAACCTCAAGGGAGGCCAACATACTGGCCCGATCTACCTTAGCCAAGATGTCACCGGGCAAGTACATACGTAGATCGTCATACTGCAGCTGGCTCACTCCATCAAGTTGCTCCACATATGAAAAGATATCTCGTTTCAAGCGCTCAGCATCTGAGCTACCAAGCCGATCAACCGCTTCTTGCGTATAAAGCATGCTGCGCTGTGTAGCAGTGAAGAAACCATTGCGTAGCGCCCAAACAGAGACAGGCTTTGAGATGACCGACAGATATGGCTTGAGTTTGTGAGAAGCCGGTAGCACATGTCCAATACGCTCTACTGCTGGGCGCAATGAGACAGGAACCACTGACTGCAACAGCTGATGACGGCCACCATATATGTGGTGTAAGTAGCCCCCAAAGACTTCATCGCCACCATCTCCGCTTAGGGCGACAGTAACATGCCGACGCGCTACTTCTGACACATAATAAGTGGGGATCATCGAAGAGTCCGCAAAGGGCTCGTCATATTGGCGCACTAGTTTAGGGAGGATGTTCATCACATCAACATGAACCACCTCACACGTGTGATGGGTACGGCAACGTTCAGCTACAATCTGCGCATATCTCGTCTCATCATAGGCTGCTTCGTCAAAACCAACGGAGAATGTTCTGATCGGCTGAGTGCTGATCTGGCTCATCAAACTGACGACAACACTGCTATCGACACCACCGCTCAAAAATGCTCCTAATGGAACATCGCTGATCATGCGTAGAAGTACTGCCTCTATGAGGAGAGCATGGAGTTCTTCAGCCAGTGTTTGTGCTGGTCGCCGATCCCATTCTTCGGGCGGAAGCAAGTTTGGATGCCAGTATTCATTGAGCGATACAGACCTATCCCTTTTGACCGTCAGAAGGTGACCAGCCGGGACTTTACGAATCGAAGCGAATATAGTGCGAGGAGCAGGAATGTATCCGTATGTGAGATATTCATCGAGGGCCTGATAATCAATCTCTCGGCTGACTCCGGGATGCTGAAGAATGCTCTTTAGCTCTGAGCTAAATATAATTTTCTCATCATCCAGCAAATAATACAGTGGCTTTTTCCCAAAGCGATCCACAGCTAAAGTCAGATCATCCGCACCCTCATTCCAGAGGGCGAAAGCAAACATCCCCCTAAAGTGCTCGACACACTTCATCCCATATTCCTCAAAAGCGTGCAAGACGGTCTCCGTATCGCCTTTAGTACGAAACCTATGTCGGCTTTTCAATTGGTCATACAGGGACTGGAAGTTATAGATCTCGCCGTTAAGAACGAGCCACAGACTCTCATTCTCATTAGTCATGGGTTGGTGACTGCTCGCTACATCTATAATGCTGAGGCGCCTGAAACCAAGCCCTATTGAACCACCGGTATACTGGCCTTCTTCGTCGGGCCCACGGTGGATGAGCTGCTGTGTCATGCGCTGAATCAACTTCGCGTCGACAATATGACTTCTGTCAAAATACCAGACACCAACAATTCCACACATCGCTTTCTTACTCCTCAATTCCCTGCCATACGCTTCAGGCGTTTTTTCGTAATTGTCGACAACACATACTCGCTCTCTCTACCCAACTTGGCCATTCACCTGTCGGACCATATATACTAAGCGCACGCTAAAATTTCAAAGTTTTCTGTCATAAGACGTGCCAATTCGTCGGTGTATTCGTCCAGGTTGTTCAGC
>JAFGLD010000287.1 GCA_016928235.1 Anaerolineae bacterium
CGCCTCTCGGCGTTATTGTGACATCAAAGATACTCTCTTGAGCCAGTTTTTATCAACTCCCTATCCCAACGCTTTGGCGCGCTAACAGGAAATTTCCAGCCATGTCATACAAATTGGGCCCAGATCTCCGCGTAATTCCGTTGAATGATAATGGCTCTCCGTCTATCCAGGCTTCCTCATATCTACCACCACCTGTTGACTAATAACTGGCAAAACAAAATCATGCCAGACGCCTTTCCGAATCCGCCTTTCAGCCAACACGGTAGTTTCTTTTCCCGGCGCACTTTCAGCTAACTGTATTGTGTCTGGCATTTCTGTTTCTGTATTGCATTTGCCCACTTGTACCCGATCTGGCTCCGTGCTAGACTGTTGAGTATGTTGTTGGTATTCAATTCTAACGCTCTGGGAGCGATCTGATGGCCTTTGGGAAGCTTACGATCCTCGGCGAAGGTAGTGAATTTGACGAGGTCGAACTGACTAAACCAACTACGTCGATAGGGCGTCAGCCTGGCAATGATATCGTGCTCAATACATCAGCGGTATCACGTTATCATGCGCAGTTCGATGTGGCAGAGGGTAAGGTGTTTCTGGTCGATCTGGGTACTGTGAATGGCACGTTTGTTAACGATCGGCAGATCGAGCCAAACAGTCGCCGCCCATTATCAGATGGCGATGTCATCATGATGGGGGATGTGCAGATCATCTACCACATTCCTACGACACGGTTCAGGGCTATCGATATCGAAGCAAGCCTGGCTCCCAGCACAACGACATTTGACGATCCACATGTGCCAATACGCTTGATTGTGGATGACCCACAGCAGCCCGTTGCTCCTGGATCTCATTCTCAATTGGTCATGATTATTCACAATCGAAGTGATAGTGACCGTGTTTTTACCATCGAAACAGGTGGCATGGACGCGGAATGGGTCAAGGTTAATCGGCGAGAGGCTCATCTGGAGCCGGACGAGCAAACCGAGATCATGTTCTCGATCAGACCTCCCCGTAGTATCTCGACACGCCCTGGTTTGTATCCACTGAGCATCAGAGTTGCTTTTAAGGACGATCCCAGGCAAGGCATCGATGTGACGCGCGAGGTTGAGATTGCGGGCTTTGCCGGGGTTGCTATAGCAGCCCACGACGGCAAACAAGCTGGACATTATCATCTGGCTATCCAGAATCAGGGTAATATGCCCGCCGACCTTCGGGTCGAAGGATATCAGCGCGAGCGGCTGTTGCAGTACAAATTCAACCCTCCCCGGCTGCGTCTTGAGCCAGGGGAGACAGCCCAGGTGGATGTGAGAGTTCGCCCGGTTGTTGGGCGTCCTTTCAGGCGAGCCCGCCAGATCAGTTTTGCGATAGTCGTCCGGTCATTGGATAAAGCATGTTATTGGGCACCTTTACCGGCCAGATATACTATCGCGCCGTCCTGGCCTGCCTGGTTGGCCGGTTTGAGCTTGCCATTGATACTTTTAGGCGGCCTGGTGACATTGGTGCTCGTTGCGGGGCTGTTCTTTTTAGGAATTGTTCCGATGCCTTCTCTTTGGGGTGGGGACAATGAGACTGCTGCTGCAACAGAATCAATCCCTCCGACGTGGACGTTGGCGCCGATTCCCACCTCAACTATTATTCCGACTCCTGTCGTGAGCATTGTCGATTTCCAGGCTCAACCCACAGAAGTTGATTTTGGCCTGATTGGCTTAGTCGTGTTCTCGTGGCGCATCGAGAGCCCATCTAGTGTTGCCGGTTATACCCTGATGGATAACACAACAGGGCAAATATTGGTTATTGCTCCCGAACACTGGAGTACAGGTCGCCTGGTCGTCTCTGTTGGGACGCTGGCCAGTGCTTTTGGTTGGGATAGGCACGATTATACTTTGACCATTACCGGCACGGATGGTGTCGAGCGATCTAGAACCGCGGCAGTGACAATCCGTCCAGTGATTTGTACATTGAACGAAGACACCGAGATCTTGCCGTTTCCTGATGTTAATGCTGTGCCAGTTCCAGTCGTACTGGCCGATATTCCGCAGATTGCCATTGGAGGACGTACATCTGATGGACACTGGTTGCAAGTGTGGAATATTGTTGAGCATCGGGAGTTGGGATGGGTTTTGACCGAGCAGGCAAGTTGTCCATCGGGCGTTGCTATCGAGAATTTTGTCATTGTTGAGGCTACATCGCAGACCACACTTGAGCCCTAAACCTGTTCTCGTTGTGATCTCCGGAGGATTATCTTGCTCCCCAGCCGGATAGGCCGTTACGAAATCAAGGCGGAGATCGGTCGTGGGGGCCTGGCAACAGTTTACCGTGCCTACGATCCGCGTTTTCGACGCCAGGTTGACCTCAAGCTTTTGCCCCGCGAGTTTTTGCATGATCCCACATTCAGAGCCCATTTTGAACGAGAAGCCCGAACAGTGGCTGTTCTTGAACATCCTGCTATCGTCTCTGTATACGATTTCGGCGAGGAGGATGATCAGCTTTACCTGGTGGTGCGTCTAATGATGGGAGTTGCTAGCGGGAGTAAGTTATTTCATCCTTGTTCCCTAAAGCAATGCCTGATCCTGTGAGTGGGGCGATGAATTTAGCCGATCAAGTCTCTTGATCACCCGTAAAAACCAACTTGTCATGAGGCTTCCCGGTATGTGTGAGATCAGATGTCATATTTTGGGAATGCGCCCGGCTTTGCATTCAAGGCTGATGTCTCCATCATTCACGTGCAAAATCGAGCTTAGCCGGAATAGCCATTTAATCATAGGTGTCAACTTAAGCCCAATACCATCCTGTTCGCTACGGCTACCGTCATTCCCGTGAAAACGGGAATCCATAGCGCGTCAAGTGGATTCCCGCTTTCGCGGGAATGACACGTAGCTTGCGAGACTGAAAGCGGATCATCGAGCAATACCAGGCTCTTAAGTTGACACTTATGGCCATTTAATCCTCGTTCCATAGCTCTTTTATGGCTCATTCATAGACTTTTCGCAGGGTTGGCGCATGGTTGACTCTGGGAAAGGTGTGCTACAATTCCAGAGTCTTTTGGGTTGCTGCGGTAATGGAGAAATCCGGATAGTGTCCGGAATCTGACAGAAAATGCTTTTGTTGGCTGCTATCCCAAAACCTCAAGTCTAGACTCATGACTGTAGCTAGGAGCAACTGTGTGCTGAAGCATATTAGTATGATCCCGATAATTGTGTTGGTGGTTGGGCTATCTGGCGGTAGTAGTGCCTATGCATCGTCGGCTGCTCAGCAAAACACCAACCCTCTGACGCTGGATGTGCGAGTTGGATTTGACGGATATGTGCAATCTGGTGCCTGGGTGCCGGTTACCGTTGTGGCCAGTAATACTGGTGCTGATGTCAGCGGTGAGTTGCGTATACAGGTGGATGCTCTGACCGGTGGTCGTACATTCTACACCTATCCTATCGATTTGCCACGAGGTTCACATAAGCAGGTAACGTTCTATCCGGCAGATATCGTGACGCTGAACAACGTTGCTCAGGTCGATTTGATAGGTGGCAATCGAGTGGTTGCCAGCCAACAGGTTCGTGTGAATATTGTGGAGCAGACTGCTTTGCTGATCGGCCTGTGGAGCGATACGCCGCAAGCTCTTGCCGGCTTGGGAAAAGTGAAGCCAACCAGTGGTAAAGTGTCAGTGGCAACACTGACCGAGGATGACCTGCCGCCAGTGGCAGAGGGGTGGGCTGCGCTCGATGTCCTGGTGATCTATGATGCCGATACGGGGAAACTTAGCCCGGAACAGCAAACAGCAATGCGGAACTGGGTAGAAGCGGGTGGGCGGTTAATCGTAGCGGGGGGGGCTAGTTTTCAGCGTACCTTGATCGGTCTTGGCGATTTGACACCCTTGAATGCCACCAGCACGGCAAACGTTTCTGTTGAGGGGTTGAGCACGGCAGTCGGCGAGCCTTTTAAGCCTCAAGTGTCGATGGATGCTTTAGTCTCGGTGGGCTCGCTGGCAAATGATGCGCGGATTCTATATTCTGATGCTCAGGTGCCATTGGTGGCCTGGCGGCCTATGGGGTACGGACGTGTGGATTTTCTGGCTGCTGATCCGGGCCTGGATCCACTTCTTTCCTGGCAGGCTATGCCTGATTTGTGGAAGCTGATTCTTGCCAACGGTGGCGTGCGTCCTGGCTGGGCTTACGGATTTTCCTCGGATTGGGAGGCAGCCCGTCAGGCTGTCGTGGCGATACCGGGTGTGTCACTTCCCTCCGTGTTGCAACTATGTGGCTTTCTGGTGGTTTATATTGTGTTGATTGGGCCGGTTAACTATTTGGTTCTATGGCGACTGAAACGTCGGGAGCTGGCCTGGGTAACCATCCCAGCCTTGGTCATTCTGTTCTCTGGGATAGCCTATCTGACAGGGTTTCAACTGCGCGGCTCGCAAGTGATCTTGCATCGGCTGGCGGTAGTTCAGTCCTGGGAAGGAAGCGATACAGCCAGGGTCGGAGCGTTGTTGGGGGTGTGGTCACCTCGACGGACAGGATACGATATAGAAATTGAGCCGGGCTACCTTGCCCGTCCACTCCCGCGTGATCTAGGTGGCATGTTAACCTCTGCGACGGATACCGTCATCGAGGGCGGTCAAACGACCATGCTGCGCCGCGTCCAGGTGGATGTCGGTTCGGTGCAGCCTTTTATCATCGAGGGGACCACTTCAAATGTTCCCCATATCGAGAGCAACTTGACTGTGTCTCTTAGCGATCGTGGGCTCAGGCTTGTGGGTGATGTCATCAATGCCGGTGATGTCCCCATGACCCATGTAAGGCTGGTGTTGGCTGGAGGCGTCAATGCACTGAACGATCTACCGGCTGGCGGTGTGTTGCCGGTGGATATGCTTTTCTCTGGTGGACAGGCAACCCAATCATTGGGCAGTGGACTCGATCCTTATCCAGCTTCTTATGGGGGATATTTCTATGATCCATTTGGGTTGGGTGGCAGCTTTGCTGCACAGATAGCCGATACGGATACTTGTTATGGTTATGGCATGTCGCAAGATGACGGTACGCAGCGATGCAGGTTGATCTCCAGTGTGCTCACCAATAATGGATGTGGTGAAGATATCTATTTGATAGGGTGGAGTGATAAAGTTCCCTTGCAGGTAAATGTATTGAATGCTTCATTCGACGAGATGGATCTCGTCTTACACATTGTCAAACTCAATGTTAAACTTGCTGAGGGTAGCCAGGTGTTAGACACTATTCCTCCCGGCTTGATGACTTGGCAGCTGATTGAGGATCCGGGAGGGTATCACAGTGCGACACCCTACGAGCTGTACCTTGATCCCGCGGAAACATTTGCCTTCCGGTTCCAGCCTGTTTCACTGGTGCCTGTCTCGGAGATCAAGTCGCTAGTCATTCATCTGGAGGGTGAAAACGGTAGCGCGGTACCGCAGGTGGAAATCTGGAATTTCAGTGCCGGAAATTGGGAAACTTTACAAGTCAATTGGGGCGATACGCGGATCGAGAATGCAGTATCTTACGTGGATGCGAGCGGGGGGGTGAACCTTCGCATTCGAACCGGTGCAGATTATGGCGGTTATATCTCGCGTTTTGATGTGACATTGCTGAGTAAGTAAATAAGTCTAAGTGTGCTATCCCTTGGTATGTCCAGGGTACACAGTCAATCTTGAGTGGGAGCAGCTCATGGCAGCTATTATCGAGACCAAAGGTCTGACCAAGCATTTTAAGAGGGTGGTAGCCGTTAAGGATTTGAACTTTCAGGTCGAGGAAGGAGCGATCTATGGCTTTGTAGGGCCAAACGGTGCTGGCAAGACAACTACCATGCATATCCTGACAACTTTGCTTGCGCCAACGGCAGGCGAAGCCTGGGTAGCAGGCTACTCAGTTACCAGACAGCCACGTGACGTTCGTCGCATGATCGGCTACATGCCTGATTTCTTCGGCGTTTATGACGATATGAAAGTATGGGAATACCTTGATTTTTTTGCTGCCTGTTACGATATTCCGGAAGGGGATCGTCCGGCGCTAATCCAAGACTTGCTGGAATTGGTCGATTTGTCACATCGGGCTGATGACATGGTGGACAGCCTTTCCCGTGGTATGAAGCAACGTCTCTGTCTGGCGCGTACACTGGCGCACGATCCACAGGTGCTGATTCTCGATGAGCCGGCATCCGGTCTCGATCCGCGTGCTCGTGTCGAGATCCGTCAGTTGTTGGTCGAGTTGGCTAACATGGGAAAAACCATCTTCTTTTCCACGCACATCCTGGCGGATGTTGCCGAGATTTGCACACAGGTAGGCATCATCGAGGCAGGCGAATTAGTCATGGAGGGTGGCCTCGAGGAGATGCAGCGCAAGCTTGTTCCTAATCGAGAAATTGTCATTACCTTGCTTGGTGGAATAGAGCAGGCGCAGCAGGTACTGCTTACCACTACGGGAATCGAGACAGTAGACGAGATCAGCCCGGACAATGGTCGCAATAAATTACACGTTAGCCTGCTTGGCGATGATCATGCGGTCAGTGACTTGTTGGCTACACTGGTCAAGGCGGGTGTACCTGTGATGCATTTCACCGAGGAGACACGCGACCTGGAGTCAGTCTTTATGCGCGCCACGAAAGGTATTGTGTCCTGATTGTTCGTTTCTGATACTCGATGATCAAGTTTTTGTTCTGTCTGGTTTAGGTGATCAGTTTTCAGTTTTCAGTGATCAGTTTTTTATCGCACAGCAACGA
>JAFGLD010000288.1 GCA_016928235.1 Anaerolineae bacterium
AAAAGAGTTCAGCAACAGAGATTTTCTCCTTGTTTTTTCTCTGCGGTCTCTGAAACGACCTCTGGTCGTCGCTCTGCGGTGAATTTCCAAAGCGGGAATTGCTGTACCAGATTGGATCGGGGATTGCGGCCTGGTGGCCCGGGAGGTAATAGTCGATCCGACCAAGGGGCGCCCGGGAGTACCTTTATCCGCCATCTTCGATGTTCTTCCTGCCATGTCGAAACTTGCTGGACAAACCCGATTGCACGGCTGAGCGTGAATTCATCCTCGATGAGAACGATCCCCGCCGGGAAAAAGCGCTTCTTCTTGAATGCACCTGCGGGATCACCGGCTGTTGGTTCCTCCAGGCCCGGATCGAAGTTGGAGCTGAGTGTGTTCGGTGGTACGATTTCTCTCAGTTTCATCGTGATTGGGAATACGATCTGGAATTCCGCTTCGAGCGTGGGGAGTACGAAAGACAGCTCGTGCCAAAGAATCCACTGCGCTAAGATCAGGCATCCCAATCATCATTGTTCCATCGAGCAACTTGCCAATCAGCTAACAAGGCGATTTGTCATTGGGGGTACCATCCTATGCCGATCTATTTCTACAGTCCTCACAATACCTATGGGTGTTTTTCTAATTTCTCGCCTCACGGCATACACCTGAAGGGCAAATGGTGGCCGACGACCGAGCACTACTTCCAGGCTCAGAAGTTCGCGGGGACATCACACGAGGAAGAAATCCGCCATGCCAAGACGCCCAAGCAAGCCGCCAACATGGGGCGCGATCGGGGACGGCCCCTGCGAAAGGATTGGGAAAAAGTGAAGGATGGTATCATGCGGGATGCCGTCCGCGAGAAGTTCCGCGCTCACCAGGATATCCAGACCGTCTTGCTGGAGACCGGCGACGAGGAGATTATCGAAAATGCGCCTAATGACTATTACTGGGGCTGTGGCGCCAACGGCTCAGGGCAAAACAAGCTGGGAAAGATTTTGATGGAGATCCGCGCCGAGTTGCGGGCCGGGCAGACTGACGAGACGCGCAATGACAACAATCCTGACAACCAGGAAAGCCATCCGGCATGAGCCATTATGATATCTATGCCTATGGGATGATCGCTCCCAGTACCCTGCATATTCTCAGCAAACCCTTCCCGGCCCCCGACGGCTACGCCGAGATCGCCGAGACGCACACGATGACGGGGGGCGAGGCGCTCAATTCGTCGATAGTCCTCAGCCGCCTGGGGCAGCGCGTGTTCCTGGACGGCAACTGGCTGGGCGATCATCCTAACAGCCAGGCTCTCCTGGAGACCCTCCACCAATATGGCATCGACACCTGCCGCCTGCGTACCAGGAAGCGATATGCGGGAGTTACCGAGATTGTGTTCTCAGACGAGCACAGCCGGACGGTCTTCGGAACGTATATCGATCTCCTATTCACAACCCGGCAGTGGAACATCCCGCGCAAAGCAGATATTGCCCGCGCGCGCATCGTGTGTCTCGATCCCTTCTTCCGTGACGAGAGCATGCTGGCCGGTCGTTACGCCACCGAACTGGGCATCCCCTACGTCACGATTGACTGCTCCCCCGAATCCGGCCTGGCAACCGGAGCGGCAGCCACTGTCATCTCCGGCGAGTATCGTGATCGGGAGTATCCTCAAACTGATCTGCGCGAGCTTTTCAAGGCATACCAGACCCAGGCAAAAGGTCTCGTGATCTTCTCAGCGGGAAGCCGGGAAATTCTCTATGGACGTAAGGGAGAGGTCATCAAGACGGTTGCCCCCTTCCCCGTGCAGACCATCGATACAGCCGGCGCCGGTGATGCTTTCCGGGCCGGGGTGGTCTTTGGTCTGCTGAAAGGCTGGAGCGATGAGAGAATCATCGAATACGCTGCGGCACTGGCCGGGATCATCTGCTCGACATTCCCTGGGGTGCTGAAGTGCCCTACCCATCAAGGCGTTCTCAGGTTCATCCGGGAACAAAAGAAAACAAAGAAGCAACCTCTGACCTGAATCACCCATTCAATCAAGACGGAGGACAGACACAATCATGGCACTCTCATTAGAAGCAGAGATGGTGTTAAAAATCGGCTCAGGGATATTCTGGACGCTGACCTACATCCTGATCATCCGCCGAGGATCGGTAGACAAAACGTATGGTATGCCCATCGTAGCATTGTGCGCGAACATCGCCTGGGAGTTTATATTCGCATTCGTCCATCCCCACCAGCCACCTCAACTTTACGTCGACATCATCTGGTTCCTATTTGATTGTGTGATTGTGTACCAGGCCCTCCACTTTGGAAAAACAGCCCTGAAAGGCTTCCTGCCGGGAAGATACTTCTATCCGGCCTTTGTCTTGTCTCTCATCTTGAGTGTTGCCCTGATTCTGGGGATCACCTACGAGTTTCAGGACTGGTATGGCAGATTTGCCGCCTTTGGGCAAAACCTGATGATGTCGGTGATGTTTGTAACGATGCTGCTCAGGCGAAACGATGTCAGTGGGCAATCGATCTACATCGCCCTGTTCAAGATGATCGGCACGATACTGCCGTCGATTCTGTTCTACAGCTTTTTCCCAACATCTTTTCTTCTCAACACGCTTTACATAGCCATTGTCATCTTCGATGTGATTTACCTGGTTCTGTTGTACAACAAACATAAAAAGATGGGAATCAACCCCTGGAAAAGATTCTGGTGATTCAGTGTTTTGCGGCCTCAGCAAGTCTGTATCAGAATAGGGCTCAAAACGCTCAGGCAGGTGGGCACGAAGGCATTGATGACAACTCACAGTCATCGTTCGAGCCGATTTACGCCCCATGATTGTTGGCATGTGTATGACTAATCAGTGTTCCGATTATGGCGTGCGCCAACACAGCATCACCACATTCATTTGGGAGAGAATCACATGATCAAAAGAGCAATCTTGATGGTAGGGGGCCTGTTTATTGCCTTTCTTCTGTTTCAATATTTTTACACAGGCTCTCCTCATGATATCCCTCCCAAGACCGGGTTTGAAGTTGTGGCCCATCGAGGCGTACATCAGAATTTCCAACGCGACACCGTCGATCCCTTGACAGGCTGTGAGGCACAGCACATCTCTGAGCCACCGCACGAATACATCGAAAATACACTGGAAGCCATTGAAGCAGCATTCTCCTTCGGTGCCACCATCGTCGAGATCGATATCAAGCTGTCGAGCGATAATCAACTGGTGATCTTTCACGATGACATGTTGGAATGTCGCACTGACGGCACAGGCGTAGTGAGCGATCACCCCCTTAGCTACCTCCAAAAGCTTGATGTCGGCTATGGGTACACACCCGACAACGGCACTACCTATCCGCTGAGGGGAAAAGGCATCGGCAAGATGCCCACTCTGATCGAGGTGCTGCACACATTCCCGGATAAGAAGTTCCTGATCGATCACAAAGATGGTGCCATGGTTTCAGCACAACTCCTGGCTGAAACCTTGAAGGATCTGCCTACAGAGCAACAATCGCTGCTCTATTATTGGGGAACGGAAAAGACCTACCAATACTTACACAGCAAAGTCCCATCCGTCACACGCCTTTTCTGCAACCGCAGCCAGATGAAACAATGGATATTGCCCTATCTGCTGACTGCGGGTATCGCCGATATCCCCCCCGAAAGCAAGGGTTATGTTATGGCGCTAACGCCTCAATATACCCATTTTGTGTGGGGATGGCCTTACCGCTTCCTGGGCAAAGTGTCTGATGCCGAAGCGAAGTTCTACCTGTTTGTCGATACCGAGGAAGACGCCCAGAGTTTCTTGGATATTCCCGTCGATGGGATTGTCACCGATCGCATCGACCTGGTTGGGAAGTATTACATAAAATAGAGAAAGGCCAACGGTCATCGAGCTGCCCACACTACACAGAAAGAGGCATCGGGAAAAATGAAAGTCATTGTGCTTCATCATGTTCACCGAGCGGGGCAAGACCAGGAAGACGTCAAGCTCATCGGAGTCTATTCCTCCTATGAGCAAGCCAGGGCTGCGCAAAGTCGTGTATCCGCTTTGCCGGGATTCAGCGATACGGCGGATGGCTTCCAGTTTGATGAATACGAAGTTGACACCGATCAATGGGCGGAAGGCTACACATCATTCATAGCGTGGATTGGCCCTCAGGAGTTGCATGGCGCCACCATCCTGCGCCTCATGCAAGGGAACAACGCTACAAAAGTCTTTTCGCAAGATCATGAAGGGCGTCCGTTTGCCCTTGAATTTCTGGAAGTCGTCAGTGTCCACGCCACACGGCCTGAGGGAATGAGCGTGTATGGGCTGGCAGAGATGGAGGCAAAATCTCCCTTGCGACGTTTTGTTTTCGTTGACTGGGACGAAGGTAGCGGTCGCAAATTGGAGATTGTGGCGCGAGACTTCCGCAATCTGACGTTGACCGGGTAAGATCAGTTGGACAATTGTAACTATTTATACTCGATGATCAAGTTTTTGTTCTGTCTGGTTTAGGTGATCAGTTTTCAGTTTTCAGTGATCAGTTTTTTATCGCACAGCAACGA
>JAFGLD010000289.1 GCA_016928235.1 Anaerolineae bacterium
CATCAGTTTTGTGTTCCGACAACCAACTTGATGTTGAAAACGGCCCACCTGAAAGGTGGGGGTTTCTACCCTATCTACAGACAATGAAAAGGATATGAATGACCCGGATAAAACCAGAGCCGTATTATGGGGGGAGCAACAAGAATAACGAGCAATTTGTCTCATATCTTCTTCAATCCCTTCACCAAACTTCTCATTCCCGCGAAAGTGAGAATCTACAAGCGCAGCAGGTGGATTCCCGCTGACACAGGAATGACAGCAACGACCGCAGTACCCTAAAATGGCATGGTCGGGGTCGTTAAAGAATGAGAGCGATGTCCAGGAGTATAGATTGGGTGGTGGTGCAAGCACGAAATCACCTCAAAGGCAAGTCCATATCTGACAAAATCTCCCCCACCCAATGACTACGACGTCGACTACGCCTATGCTTGCATGGTACCGCGACAATCACCGTAAATAAAATAGGGTATAGATTTTCCGGAAAGAAGTATACCAGGAAAAATGCTGCCTGACCCTGCTTGACCTTCAGTCATACCCCATTCTTATTCTTTTAGCCGACATTGGGCGACAAAGACAATCCCTTCCACGCATAAATAGATCTTGAATCTGTTACCCTGACCCTCCCAATGTGTCGTTTGTCCCATCACCTGTTAAACTATGTCTCATGAAAAATATTCCACTTGTAGCTCTAGTGGGCCGGCCTAATGTGGGTAAGTCCACTCTATTCAACCGGATTGTCGGCAGGCGCATGGCAGTGATCCACGACCGCCCCGGCACGACTCGCGATCGCCAGCAGGCAGAGGCCGATTGGAGTGGCGTGACTTTTACGCTGGTCGACACAGGCGGCATCGAAGCACTCAATCGCGTTATGGCCGGTATAGTCGATCCGATGGCTGAAGACTCGGCCAAGTTCATCGCGGAGATCCGCGGCCAGGCCGAGCTTGCTATTGGAGAGGCTGACGTCATCGTGATGGTGGTTGACTTGCTCAGCGGTATGACCGCCGCCGACGAAGAAGTTGCTGACATCTTGCGCCGAACCAACAAACCCGTGCTGCTCGCGGCCAGCAAGGGCGACAGCAAGGCTCGCCGTGAAGAAGCAGTCGAGTTCTATAACCTTGGGCTTGGCGAGGTCTTTCCTGTCTCAGGATTGCATGGAGCCGGCGTTGGAGATCTGTTGGACGCGGTAGTGGAGGCTTTACCCCAAAAATTGCCGGAGAGTGAGGAAGAGGATACATCGCTCAAGATCGCCATCGTCGGGCGACCCAATGTGGGCAAATCTTCCCTGCTGAATCGACTGCTGGGCAAAGAGCGTGTGATCGTTAGCCCTGTGCCCGGCACCACCCGTGACGCCATCGACACACAAATCACCTGGCACGACCAACCCATCACGCTGATTGATACGGCGGGCATCCGTCGAAGGGGAAGGATCGAGCATGGCGCGGTCGAGCAGTACAGCGTCTTACGTGCCCTCAAGGCACTCAAGCGGGCCGATGTTGCCCTGCTGCTGCTCGATGCCATCGAGGGGATCACTGCGCAGGATGCTCACATTGCCAGTTTCATCCTGGACGACATGAGGAGCGTGATCGTCCTGGTCAATAAGTGGGATGCCATTGAGAAAGACAGCTACACCATGCGGGAAGAAATGGATAAAATTCGCGAGGCGCTCAAGTTCCTGCCTTATGTGCCGGTTGTCTTCATCTCGGCCAAGACCGGTCAGCGCGTCAGTGAGATCATCCCATTGGCGATCCAGGCGCACGAAGAGCGGTTCGTGCGCATCCCGACCTCCGAGATCAATCGTATCCTGCGCACGGCAGTTTCCAAGCAAGCACCACCCTTCAAAGCCGGTAAGCGCCTCAAAATTCGTTATGGCAGCCAGGTAGCCGTCGATCCGCCCAAATTTCTGTTTCACGTCAATGATGTCGATCTGGTGCACTTTACCTATGAGCGATACTTAGAGAACCAGATTCGGGCGGCCTATCCCTTTACCGGCACGCCGATTATGATGAGCTTCCGCGCCGGCAAGGAGGATCGTCGAGGATAATTGTTTGAACACCACCGAATTGGCACTCATCACGCTTTACGGTATTGGTGGCGCGACCAGTCGGGGAAGCACAAACAACATGACATTGATCGTCACCTGGCAGGCATAGGAAGCTGCCAACCCATATCGCTCCCGTATGTAGCTGTATACACCTGCCAATAGCGTCAGGAACAGCGCAACGAAGGCTACCGCGGTTAGCTGTTCGGGTGTTCCCATCGCAGCCGGCAAAAACAACACCAGCGTTGCCAGCCCTGCTCCAATGATGCCGGCCACCATCCCATGCCGATCCTGAAGCCCGCCCCGGAAGAAAAGCGTCTCGCCAAGCGGGGCGGTAATCGCCAGCATCTGGAATAATGCCGGTAAGCTGATGTTGGGGAAGAGCAAAGAAGAGGTGGTCGATAGAGCCTGTGGGGCAAATACGAGCAACATCAACCCGATCGGTAGTCCAAACACCAACCCCCAACTCAAATTACCCAGCACAATCTTCCCTTGTGGCTTACCCGTATCCAACAGTGCCATGCCTCCGCCAATGACGATCAGTGTCATCCACAGAACGGTGTAGCGACTCTCCAGATCGCTAAGCACCCAGGTGCCCAGGCCGAGTGCCAGGTAGATCAACAGCGCAAAGAACGGATCGACAGGTTGGGAAATTGAGGACTCGTCCTGGGATGGCATTGGCTCAGCCACGGCAACAGGTATCGATGTCAGGGTTGTAGCAGGGATAGAGACCGATTCTTGCACAGGCATCTGGCCGGCCACTGATGGAGCCGGTTTCAGATGCTTGAAAGCCGGGGGCTCGGCCACCGGAAAGCGAACGCGCTCCGAAGGCGAGATAACCGGATGATCCGATGCCGCGCCGATGGAATGGGAGGGATGTTCGAACCTGCCACTTTCCAGAGGAAGCATCATAGGACGATATGTCTCTGGTGGTTGCAAGGGAATGTGCCTGAGAGGTGGCATTCCTGGCGTGAGGGGCTGGCGGGCTGCCTTGATATCGATCGTCGGCAGGACAGGCGGGACAAACAAATCCAGGCCCAGGCTGCCATGCTTAAGCGGGACAGCGTGATGAATCCCGGTGTACGAAGGTTTCTCCTCAGATTCTTCCGGATCGAACAGCGTTGGAATCGTCATCAGATACTTTCCAAAACTTGACGGATAGCCGCCAGAGTAATATCGACGCGTTCCGGCGTAATCCAGTAGTGTGTCACGGCACGGAAGCTGCGCGGACCTCTGACATCGAGCCTGATATTGTGTTCCCGCGCCAGGGCAGCCGTCATCTGTGTTGCATCGATGGCTGTCGAATCGGCCAGCCGGAAGAAAACCATATTAGTTTGTACTTGCTTCAAGTTGAGGTGAATACCAGGGATATCGCTTAACCCTTCGGCCAGACGTCTGGCATTGTCATGATCTTCTTGTAGTCTGGTGGTCATCTTTTCGATGGCTATAATCCCGGCCGCGGCCAGGATGCCAATCTGTCTCATGCCGCCTCCCAGCATTTTACGCAGACGGCGGCCACGCTCGATGAAGTCATGGGGCCCACACAAAATCGATCCGGCGGGCGCGCATAGCCCCTTCGATAAGCAAAAGCTGATGCTGTCAGCTGGAGCAGCCAGAGTCTGGACATTGCAGCCCAGCGCTGTCGCCGCGTTCCAGATACGCGCGCCATCGATGTGCAGGTTGAGACCATACTCGCTGCACAGTTCTCCTACTGAGCGCGTATACTGGACGCTGAGTGGAAGCCCACCCATCGCGCCATTGGTGTTCTCCAGGCAGATCTGCCGGGTGGTCGGATAATGGATGTCACGTGGGTCGCGGATAGCAACCCTGATGTCATCGAGTAACAGGGTACCATCCAGCTGGGTTGGGATGACATAAGATGAGACCCCGCCCAACGCCGATGTGCCGGCGGCTTCGTTGATGAATGTGTGCGCCAGATGCCCGACGATCATCTCGTCGCCGCGTCCGCAATGGGCAAGAATGGCAATCAGGTTAGCCTGCGTCCCGCTCGATACAAACAGGGCCGCCTCTTTGCCCAGACGTTTGGCAGCCAGTTCTTCCAGCCGATTGGCAGTTGGGTCTTCCCCATAAACATCATCGCCGACTTCGGCCTGATGCATGACCTGGCGCATTTCAGATGTCGGCCAGGTGACGGTATCACTGCGCAAGTCTATGGAGTTCATCGATATCTCCACTGGAATGAATGTGTATTGACGATCTCGCGCTTACAGTACTGTCAATCTTAGCACAAGCAGACAGGCTACAACAGCCCAAGCCCACCATTACGAATCTACCAAAACGGCGACCTATCAGGCCGCCGTTTTTCGGTCACAAATTATACACAGCTTGGAAGAGAGACCTGCTCAGTACTTCCTGACGATATTTCGATATACAGTTGGCTGCCGGGCCTGGAGCGTCAGCCGCTCTTCACGGTGACGCTTGACCTCGTCGAGATCAATACGCGCTACGCAGTAGCCCTCAACGAATTTTTCCTTCTTCTCCCTGGCAGTGACCTTCTCGTCTTTCTTCTCTTCCTCTTTCTTGTCTCCGTCCTTCTTTGGCTCTTCCGGCACTTCGTTGGCAAGAGATGCGTAGACCTTGCCGCGTGGCCCGACGATCATGCTCTCGCCACCAAAGGTCAGGGTGACGTCCTCGCCCACCCGGTTCGCGCCTGCCACGAAGACAGCGTTCTCATAAGCACGTGCTCTCAGGTAAGTTTTCCATTCGTCGATATCATCTTTTTCCCAGCTTCCCAGCACACACAGCAACTCAGCACCATCGAGCACCAGGCTACGCGATACCTCCGGAAAAGCCAGATCCCAGCCCAACACCAGCCCAATGTTGCCGATCTGGGTCTCGAAAACCGGCAGTCGATAGCCTTCACGGAAGGCCATCCGCTCCTCGCCTTTGAGGTGAGCCTTGTGGTAATCGCCGATGAATTCTCCGTCCGGGCCAATCAACACCGCCGCATCATACAGGATGCTCTCAACTCGCTCCTTGGCAACCATGCCAAAAGCGATATGGACGCCGAGTTGTTGGGCACGTTGTGCCATCAAATTGACGGTCGGGCCAGGAACAAGCTGGGCAAGATTGGTAAACTTGACGCCCAACTCGTAGCCGCTGGTCACGAGCTCAGGAAAGAGGATCAGGTCGACTTTCTGCTGGTTGGCAATCTTGGAAACAATATCAGACATCTTAACCAGGTTGTTTTCAAGCTCACCCAGGTCCGGTTTCATCTGGACGGTGGCAACGGTGATTTCACGCATGAATACTCCTTGAAAATAGTTCTCGGTGATTAGTTCCTAGTAATTGGCAATACTGACTATTCAAATTATCGATCTTGCTACTGACATGACAAGTGATGTGTGATACGCGACGGAAGTCGTATGTGCTTGTGAGCAATAGCACCGCAATCTCTGCCATCGCTCATTTGCGGCTCTCGTCCCGCGGATCGCGTATCACATTGCCAGTGTCAACGATTCGAATAGGGGTCTATAGGCTCTTTACAAGATGGGCAGAACTGTAGCTGAATCACGGCCAACTGTCAAGCAACTCAAAGCATATAGCCGGCAATATTCTTAAAGAAAGTCGCCTTCTATAGCGTGGCGAATGACTACAATAGACTTTATCGAAAATAACTGAGTTGTGAGCAAAACAGCGCAGATTTTACGCATAACGTGTCTATTGCCGATACAGTCTACTATCATCAGCTATTATCAGTCAGGAATTGCAAGAATTCTTCGTTGCTGTCGGTGCGGCGAAGCTGATCGATCACAGCCTCGGTGGCAGTTGTCATTTCCATGCCTGCGCCATTCGGAGGCGCTGCCATCATCTGCCCCAACATCCGGCGCATGAGCCAGACCCGCGAGAGGATATCGGCGCCGAGAAGCAGCTCTTCCCGCCGTGTACTGGAACGCTCGATGTCGAATGCCGGGAAGGTACGACGCTCCTGTAGTTTACGGGAGAGATGCAGCTCCATATTGCCGGTTCCCTTAAACTCCTCGTAAATCACGTCGTCCATCCGCGAACCTGTATCGACCAAGCAGGTTGCGATGATCGTCAGTGAGCCGCCTTCCTCAATGTTGCGTGCCGCGCCGAAGAAACGCTTGGGAGGGTAGAGCGCACTGGGGTCAAGACCTCCGGAGAGCGTGCGTCCGCTGGGTGGCACAACCAGGTTGTAGGCTCTGGCCAGGCGTGTGATACTGTCCATCAAGATGACAACATCTTTCTTGCTTTCCACCAGACGTTTAGCCCGTTCCATCGCCATTTCGCTGACATGAACCTGGCTGGTCCAGGCTTCATCGAAAGTTGAGGCGATCACCTCGGCTTCTACCGAGCGGTCCATATCGGTCACTTCTTCCGGGCGCTCGCCGATCAACAAGACCATCAGGTGAACTTCCGGATAGTTTTGGCTGATGGCATTCGCGATTTCCTTCAAGACGGTTGTCTTACCAGCCTTGGGTGGTGAGACGATCAGACCACGCTGCCCACGCCCGATCGGCGCAACCAGGTTAAGCAACCGGGTTGAGAGAATACGGGCATTGGTTTCGAGGTCAAAGCGTTTTTCCGGAAAGATGGGGGTGAGCTGTTCAAAGTGGGGGCGTTTCTTGGCCTGTTCCGGGTCGAGCCCATTAACTGCCTCGACACGCAGCAGCCCATAGTATTTCTCGGTGTCCTTGGGCGGCCTGACCTGCCCAATGACCAGATCGCCGGTCCGGAGATCGAACCGTTTGATCTGCGTCTGGCTGACATAAATGTCATCCGGCCCCAGTCCATAGTGATCGGAGCGAAGGAAGCCAATACCTTCGTCGATGATCTCCAAGACGCCACCACGCAGCTCGAAGCCTTGTTGTTCCGCTTTGTGGCGCAACAAAGCCAAAATCAAGTCTTGCTTCTTCAGGCGGCTGACTCCCGCAATCTCGGCATCTCGAGCCAGATCACGTAGTTCAGACAACGTCATCACTTCAAGTTCCGCTATATTCATCTGTTTTCTATTCCCTTCCTGTCTCCTGCAGGGGATGGATGTAAAACAAGGACTTTCAACTTTCCGAGCCCTGCGTTTGCACTGCAACCATGGGTGGGTAGTTATCGGATCCTTGTTCCTTTTTGTGAGAGAGGATTTACTCTCATGATTTCTCAGCTGCTTGCTCTAGCGCCAACACTTCGTCTTGCATCAGCTTCCAGCCCAATGCTCCTAAGACTTCCTGGGCCTGGCGCGCACTACGAACACCAGGAATGGGCAATGCCCCTTTACAGATAACCCAATTGACCGCAACTTGCGCTGGGGTCTTTCCCCCATAAGCCTGACCAATTTCTCTCATCAGGTCAATGAGCGGCTGAACACGGAGCAAAGTCTCGCGGTTATAACGGCGCCCGCGTACACCGGGTGGAGGTGCATTTGGTGTGTATTTTCCAGTCAGAACGCCTTGAGCCAATGGGCTATAGGCAATGAGTGTGACGTCAAGCTCCCGGCACAGGTCAAGCAGGCCACTGTGTTCGGGCTCTCGATGTAATAAACTATACTGTACCTGGTTAGAAGTCAAGTGGAGCCCACGATCTGACAGAAGAGCATGGGCACGTCTGGTTTGCTTGACATTGTAATTCGATACTCCTCCCAAACGCGCCAGTCCCGCGTCAATGACATCACCCAGGGCTGCAACCCACGTATCGATGGAAATGGGGGGAATCGGAAAGTGAATCTGATAAAGATCAACCTTCTCCAGCGCCAGCCGATCCAGGCTGTTCTGGAGGGCTCTATGTAAGCTGCCTTTTGTTAATCGCCAGGGAAAAGGGAGAAATTTAGTAGCGATAATGCCCTTTTTGCCTGCTGCTTTCAAGAATGTTCCTAAAAGAGTTTCCGAACGCCCCAAGCCATAGACTTCGGCGGTATCAAAAAGTGTCACCCTTCCGGCCAGGCTGGTATCAAAGGCAGCCTGCAAATCCGGGATCGAATAGTCTCCCCAAACGAAACGCGCGCCCCAGGCCCAGGTACCAATACCTAGTGGATTGACAAGCACATCACTTGTGCCTAGCGACACCATGGAGGTTGTTGTTTGTCCAGTCATCCATTGACCGATCTTTTATAAGCTTCAAGACACGAGAGGGCTGGATGAATGTCTATGCACGCCAAATCGTTGGCCCTGTTTAATTCAAATGATAATTGATTTGGTAGAATGCCCTGCAGATTGATGTGTAGGGCTATTGCTTCCTGCAAACCTCTTTGTTAGGTTGGACGACACACTGTGGATACGCTATACCTTGCGAAGGTGAGCAAGCAGGAATATCACCAAGTTATTAGGAGATAAGGGAAATCCTGATTGAAGTATAACATGCTGTCTGGTCTGCCGTCAACGCACCAAATCCCTTTATTCGTGCGCATACCAGCCCTCTCCTCTGGTTGACCATATCAGTATCATCCGCGATACTTATATTCTGTGATCAGATGACAGCCAATCGATAGGACACCCGGATACTCGGAAAGTCTAGCACAGTCCAACGACATACTGCCTCGTTTTGACCTGGTTGGGTGGAACCAAGTCGAAGCAAGTGGGCCTCACAGATCTGTCGGCTATTGTGGTTCGAATTCTAAGCTGCTACGCGCCGGCAGACAAACAGTAACATCGAATAACAACACACGTTTTTGACCTTAGATGCTGATGAGAGGTAACTCTGTTCCCCAGATTGACTCGTGACAGGAACAAGATAACGGAGGCCAACATGGCTTCATCCAGAAAAAACAGACCAGGTCCAACCCTCGGGTTCTTTATCGATCATACTGGAGGCTATTATGAAGCAATCTGGGACGGTATTGTTCAGGTTGCCACAGAATACAACGCCAATGCCTTATGTTTTGTGGGTGGCGAACTGGACTCTCAAATCAGATTTCAAAGGCACTGGAATGTCATCTATAATCTGGCAGACTCAACCAATCTCGATGGACTCATCATTTCTGCTGCTCTCCAAAACTATGTAACCATCGAGGATATGACACAATTTTGTGCTCGATATGCCCCGCTTCCCATAGTTGTTATCGCGTCAGAACTGCCGGGTTTTCACAGCATCACCGTCGACAATAGCATTGGATTGCGCGAGCTTACTCGACACTTGATTGACCATCATCACTATAAGCGGATTGCCTTTATCTGGGGGCCGGAGAACAATCAAGAGGCTGAGATCCGTTATAAAGCTTATGTGGAGACTCTTAAAGATCACAATATACCGCTCGATCCCAATCTGGTTGTGCCGGGGAATTTCAATATTGGAGGTGGTGTCGAGGCCATCAAGATGTTACTGGATCAACGGAGAGTGAGGTTTGATGCTGTTGTTGCCAGTAATGACGCCATGGCCGTTGGCGCCTGGCAGGAGCTGAGCAAACGTGGCTTCAAGGTGCCGGAGGATGTGGCGATTACAGGTTTCGACGATATGCCGGAAGCCCGAATCTTTGTTACGCCACTAACCACAGTACGGCAGCCTGTAAATGAACAGGGTCAACATGCAACCCGGATGCTGCTTGATTATCTGCAACGCGGCACGCCACTTAAAAACCTCATTCTGGAGACCGAGTTAATCATCCGCGAATCATGTGGCTGTTTGTCGTCGGCAGTATCCAGTTCATCGCTATCAATTCCCACGATAGTAACTGATGTCCCAATGGATTCGCTGACACAGCAGCAATCCATAGCCGTGAGCAAAATTTCGAAGACGATATGTCCATATTTCCCGGAAGTGTCTCTCCAATCTGTTGATGAACTGGTTAATGTCTTCTTCGACACCCTTCAAGGTGACGATTCTCTCCCCTTCCTGTCGCTATTTCGCCATTTATTGGGAATAAGCGCGATGAACATTAGCCACACAGAACTAGAGAGGGGGATCATGGGCAAATGGCAGGAAGCAATCTCGATATTCCGTGAGATAGCGTTGCCCTATAAGCGACCTGAGGTTCTAGCAACTATAGATGGACTCTTGCATCAAGGGCGTATCTTGATAGCTGAAGCCGCTGAACGCGCGCACTCATGCATGCAAAGCCGCGCAGGAGTGAGCCTGCAAGTACAGTCCGCGCTCATTCGAGATATCAATGCAGCATCTGATGTTCAGCAGATAGCTGATATCCTGGCAGAAGGTCTACCCAGACTGGGTATCCATATTGGCTCCCTAGCACTGTATGTTGGGGACATTATTCCGTCGCCGGAGTCTAGACTGATCATGGCCTATGTCAACGAAAAGAGATTCGAACTGGGGCCTGACGGTGAGATCTTCCCTTCTGTGCAGTTGATGCCGGATGATATCCTCCCGGACGACAAACCTCTGTTTCTCATCATCCATCCATTGGTAGCCCATGATAATCATTTTGGATTCATCGTGATGGAGATGATCGTTGGGCATCTGACAATACTTTATATTTCTGATGGGTTCTCAGAACAGATCGGTTCGGCGTTGTATAAAGCATTACTGATGCAGCAAATCGAACAATCTAATCAGCATCTACAACAGCATGCATCTGAGCTGGCAGATGCCAACGCCCAGTTGGAGCACTTTGCCTATATAGCCTCACATGATCTGCAAGAACCCTTACGGATGGTCTCCAGTTATCTCCAATTGATAGAGAAGCGATACAAAGATAAGCTGGATGACGATGCCAGGGAGTTTATTGAATACGCGGTGGATGGAGCCTCTCGGATGAAGCGGATGATCGACGCTCTGTTGGCCTATTCGAGATTGACCACGGGCCGCCAACCTCTCGATCCGACCGATTGTGGCCAGATATTAGCCCAAGCTATCTCTAACCTGAAGGTTGCCATCCAGGAAGCTAATGCCTTGATCACCCACGATCCGCTCCCCACCATTATGGTTGACGGCACACAGTTATTGATGGTTTTTCAGAATCTCATCAGCAATGCGGCTAAATTTCATGCCGAGAGACGTCCCCATATTCACATTTCAGCCAGGCAATCAGGCGATGAGTGGATTTTCTCCGTCTGCGATAATGGTATAGGCATCGCCCCAGAGAACATTGAGCGTCTTTTTGTCATTTTTGGCCGTTTGCACTCACAGGCCGATTATCCGGGCACCGGCATCGGCCTGGCGATGTGCAAGAAGGTAGTTGAGCGTCACGGAGGACATATATGGGTCGAATCTCAGCCCGGTGAGGGGGCAACCTTTTTCTTCTCAATACCAGCATATCCGCTGTCCATTTGTTGAACATAAAAGTGACCTCTTCGAATTCTTGTATGTAGAAATGCCCAGTGGTAGAACACGAGAATGGTGTGGTCGGCAGTTCAGTTGTTGGGGGGGCGGATATTTTGCAGGATAGAAGAGGGACATTCCCATTTTGTGACATACTATAACTCGATGCTTATGAGTACAACTTTACATATTTGGATCTACGCGGAATAGTAGGGAAAAGGAGTTTATGGAAACCCCACTTTTCCGCGTTGAGCCATATTTTTTACTCAACCTGATCGCCTGTCGATGTTAAAAACTTGATCATCGAGTATAAAGAAGTGCTGGGTCTTATGGATGACTCCACTGAAAAAACTCGATTTTGGAAAACGGCGTTTTCCCGTCTGACGTTCTTGGTAACACACTTCTGGCCTCGTACCAAGC
>JAFGLD010000290.1 GCA_016928235.1 Anaerolineae bacterium
ACCAGTGCTGAGTTTCAGTTTTGAGCATTTTACGTATAAAAAGGGCGGCAAATGCTAAATTCCCCCACAAATCTGCGTTGAGCCAAAAAAGATCGAGAAGTTTTCCGGAAAACTTCTCGATCTTTTTTAAAAACATTTCGATCTTTTTTGCCGCCAGTGCCGCTCAATCTTCCCCTCTATGGCTCCGAGTCTGTTCCGGTCAGTGATGTATACCACTCTGCGGCAGCCAATGTGCTGTGCCACGCTTCCCGCGCGTCGCCGATGCCTGCGGCGCTTGTGCCTGCGCTGGTTAGCCCATCCAGAAACCCAATGATATCGAGGAGCGATCCCTCGATCAGGTTAGCAGCCGCGGGCCGGCCGACCGTCTGAAGGCTGATGTGAAAGGCATGAATGAGCTGGTCGATGAGCAGCATCTTTGCCCTGGCTGTCTGCGCAAGCGGAAAAGCCTGATGGTAGACCTGGAACGCATCGACGGCATTGGCGCCAAAGAGTTGTTTGCCGCGATAGCTTCGATGATAGACTTCCCACGCCATCGACCATCCGCAGGCCGGACAGGTGACCTGCTCATCGGTCTCCCGGGTGTTTTGGCGCTCGATGCTCGTATCACATGCCGGGCAGCGAACATGTCCATTGTGCGCCGCGGTGACCGTCAGGATGCTGTCGCAGCGGCTCCACAGCGCCCAGCCAACATCGTCGATTTGCCCTTCATCGATGATACCCTGAGCATCGGTCTCATACAGCCGCCGTATCTTCGACTGGGATACTCGAGGCGCCCAGCGTATCTTCTGGTCCGTGTGTGTCATCAATAAACCTGCCTTCTGCCGGTAGTAGGATCAATTCGCTCCACTGCGGCTCATTCATCGGCTTGAAGCATGCCCAGGTAGCCCGATGCATCCGGCTTGCGGATCAGTCTGTGATCGTTGCACTTCAAGATGGTGATCTCGGCCAGGTAGGCAATCTCGCTGCCCGGCTCGAGGTGACCACCGTAGGCTTCATTCTCCCCACAGGTAACGGCGATGTGCAGATGTGGCTCACCGTTGGCAATAATACCACTGACAGCCGTTAGCTCCAACGGTTTTTCGAGGATAAAGTAGCCGTTCTCGGGCGGAAAATCGGTGTGCTTGATGTAGTGCATGTGGCACTTCTTGAAGGTGCCGATCCCCGAAATCACGATGCCGTTCTTGATGTCGTACTGCTTAACGGCTTCCCGGATGCCTTCCAACAGCATCTCACCCGGCCCCAAGCCGATAGTAATCAGCTCGAATGCACCTTTGTACGGGATGATGTTCATGGTGGATTACCTCTCTTGAAAAGAGTGACGAGTGACGGGTGATGAATCAATAGTTGTTTTCATCTCTTTGGATGATCTGTGGCTCATGAGTTACGCTCTTTATGGCTAATGACATACAGCCAACGCCTGTTACACCGTCTCGTCCAACGCGCGCCCGGCCGCCTCGTAGTGCTTGCGCCGGGTCAGCTTGTCGTTCTCGTGCTCTTCTTGCGCCCACTTAGCAACATCCTCGGCGATTTCCCGCAGCACTACGATGACGCCATCGCCATCGGCAACCACTACATCGCCTGGGCGGACCTGTACGCCGCCAACGGCAACCGGGACATCTTTAGCGTCGAACTGCAGGCGAGCCTGCACCATCGTCTGCCCGATATACTGTGACCAGAATGGGATCTGTTGGAGGATGATCTCATCTGTATCGCGCACGCCGCCGTTGGTCACAAAGCCATGTGCACCGGCGTTAAATCGACCAAACGTGTTTTCTGACCCCATCAAACCGACATTGACCCCGGATTGGTCGATGACAATAAAGTCCCCCTTCTCGACGTCGTCACACCAGGGGTAGGGGCAGATGTCTCGGTAGTACATCGATGACCATTCTGCACGGTATTCTTTAGCCGGCATGCGCGGCGCGGGGCCGGTATAGGGCAGATAACGCGCCGTTCGCGCAATCCCATACGCCCGCGTCCGCCACAGCGGCCTGATACGCGCGTCGAGCGAGCCATAGTGGACATAGCCCATGGCATCCATTCCATCGCGCACATCACAGACCCGCAAATTGGCATACAGCGCCAGCAACATTCCGCGCTTTGTGTCTTTCATCGCCCTCATTCCTTGAAAAGGGTGCATTCCCATTTTGTGACATTCCCGTATAAAGCAGTGTCAGACTGTGCAGATTTGGCAAGCTATTTACCCGCTCGGGTCGCTTATCCAAGCACCAAAATCGTCCTTTCCTGCACCTGTGAGAATCTTTGTCATATTTTGGGAATGCACCCCCTTGAAAATAGTGACGGATAACGAGTCAAAAAGCTATTTCCATTTCCTGCGGTGAGCACTTTGATCATCGGCAGAGCATCAAGATAGACACCAGGGACAGAATATCCTTCCTGGCGCATCCTACATCTTCAGCTATCGATTGGCACGCACTCGTTGATACACCAGTATCCCCAAACCAAGAAGCAGCAATATCAGACTCGCGCCGAAAACAATCCACTTGATGGACGTAAATACACTTATGATTGGTATCAACCAGGACAGCTTGCGAGGGTAATTGGCAAGTAGGACAACTATCCCGATATTCTCCAGGAGATCCGCCACGAAGCAGCCAAGCGGCAGCAGGGCCAGCCCACGTAACCGGCTTTGCATGTCGAATATCCGGTTGCTCAGATAGGTCAGAGCCAGGCTCAACCATAGCATATTAATGATGGGATAGATGACATCACCCGTCAGCTCGAAAATGGTGTAGAAGCCACGCCCATCCTGACCGTAAGCGTCGATGAGATCATAGACCTGATCGGAGGTGTAGGTGAACTGCAAATCGATCGGGCCAACCCCCTGCGAGTCGGCATCGATGCGCCCGGCTGCCATCGGCAAAATAGTCATGTTGAGAAGGATGAACAATCCCAAAAAAATCAAGATATTTCTGACAGTTGCAAATCGGGTAAACGCATCTAACAGTTTTGTCGTCACGAATAGCCTCTCCTGTTGTTAATGATGGATAAAGAATTTGAAGCTTGCGTTACCACAGTGTGGCAGAGCTATGGCGGCTTCAGTACCGGCAAAGCGGCAGCGTCAGTCAAAAGGCAACCGCCTGGCTTTCCAGATTCTTGACATCCTGCGCGGCGTAAAAGCGGCCGCTCGGCCCGTAGTCGTTGAGCAGCGCGGGCCCCAATGCGCCCGGCTGCCTCGTAGTGCTTGCGCCGGGTCTTCTTGTCGTTCTCGTGCTCTTTTTGCGCCCACTTAGCAACATCCTCGGCGATTTCCCGCGGCACTACAATGACGCCATCGCCATCGGCAACTACTACATCGCCCGGGCGGACCTGTACGCCGCCGACGGCAACCGGGATATCTTTAGCGTCGAACTGAAGGCGAGTTTGCACCATCGTCTGCCCGATATACCGTGACCAGAAGGGGATTTGTTGGAGGATGATCTCATCTGTATCGCGCACGCCTCCGTTGGTCACAAAGCCATGCACGCCGGCGTTAAATCGACCAAAGGTGTTTTTTGAACCTATCAAGGCTTTGTGTCTTTCATCGCCCTCATTCCTTGAAAATAGTGATGGGTAACAAATGGTGAGCGTCGGCTCACAAGCTACTCCACCAGTATCGCTAATCCCTATCGCTGAGTTCTGAACACTCGGCCATCTCCTCAAGAAATACCCGTTGCGTATCGGACAGCATCAGGAATTGGGAAGATGGCTTGCCTGCCCTAACCCTGGTTTTGGCTTCTTCCAGGCTCAGGCCTTGTGTCAGGTAGTAACCGTGCAGCATCGTTCCCGTTCGCCCGATACCCGCATGACAATGAACGTATACAGGGCGACTTTGCGCCTTCATCTGGTCGATGAACTGCACAACCATCTCTGCCACAGCGGCATCAGGTGGATGCTGATCCTTGATAGGAGCATGCAGACAGGTTAGCCCCATCTTGTCCAGCACATCGGGCGTGATTTCCTTCTGTATGGTCAGGGGATGCTCAACCAGGGTCACCATTGCGCGGATGTCCTGATTGTGAAGTGATTGGAGGTCTTGAATACCCACTGGGATACCTCCAGCAGCAAGTATCCCAGGCTCAATCCACTCTATTCTCATCATGCGCTCCAGGAACGATAATGTCGATCATCAGTCACCTAATCGCTCAATCCTCTTTGACTTTCAGCAAGACGATCTCGTGAGGCTGCGCGCGCCGGGTCAGCTCGGCTTTGAAATCGGCGATGTCTTCTCCTGTCCACAGGTCGCGGGCCTGCTTGGGCGTATCGAGCAGGCCGATATCGCTGGCCTTGAGGGTGATGTCACTGCCCGACGCGCCGCGGTTGATCAGCGCTACGGCCGTCGATCCGTCCGCGAGCGGCTTCTTCCACACCTCGCAGCGCCCGAGTTGTTTCACGCGGCGGGCGGGCACGCCCAGCGCATCCTGATTGACGGCCAGCACCTCCCGGTTCATCAGCAGCTTTGCCGTCTCTTGATCCATCGCCCGCACGTCACAGCCGATCATCAGCGGCGAGCAGGCCATGCACCACATCGACATGTGAGTCTGGTACTCGATGAACGACAGCCCGCCGCCCGATATCAACCCCTTGCCTTTCAGCCCCACGATCAACATATCGAGGTCATTCCAGCCGCCGGGGCCGCCATATTCAGCCAGATCGGCGGCCAGGTCAATCGAGACATCGATGCCCACTCCGTAATACTTGTGCTCGGCCACCCAGATATCGACCCAGCTGTCGAACACGTCGCCGGAGACCCGCCACATGTGTCCGCCGGCATCCTGTCCCCACAAATGCGGATTGCGGCCACCCCACTCACAGATCGAAAAGAGAAACTCGCGGCCCGTATTGCGCAGCGCCTGGCCCATCCGGGAATACCGCTCGATGGCTGTTGCCTGGTCTTCGGGCGCATGACAGTAGTCGTACTTGAGAAAATCGATGCCCCAGGAGGCCCACATCTGGGCGTCTTGCTCCTCGAAGCCATAGCTGCCGGGGTAACTGCCGCAGGTCAGGTCGGCGGCATCGGAATAAATGCCGATCTTGAGATCCAGGCTGTGGATGTAGTCAGCCAGGGCTTTGATGCCGTTGGGGAACCGGTCAGGATCGGGTACCAGGCAGCCGCTGCTGTCGCGGCCGTCCTTCTTTGACCAGCAGTCGTCGATGACAACATACTCGTAGCCGCAGTCTTTGAGCCCCGATGAGACGATGGTCTCGGCGGTCTCGCGGACAACCGCCTCATCGATATGCCATCCAAACTGGTTCCACGAGTTCCAGCCCATGGGTGGCGTGGCAGCGAGAGGGTTGGGTGAAGAAGTCATGTGTTCCTTCCTTGGAAAATAGTGATGGGTGACGGGTGACGGGTCAAAAGCTGTTTTCGCAATGGCGCAAAACGCGCTCAGAACACACAGCCCTTGTCATTCCCGCTTTCGCGGGAATCTACATTGCCGTTACCCACTCATGGCGAACAAAAAACAGATCACCAGGCAATTCCTGATCAACCCATTCAGTGAATACTTATAACCTCGAACCCCACAGCATTACGGGCATTGACCACTTTCGGAAGTATCCTCGATGAAACCAAAGTGGCGCAGGCCATCGAGTACACCCAGGGCTGCCGGGAAGGGGCTCTGATAATGCCGTGATTGACAGGCAATGGCTTTGAGTTCATCCAGCCCATTGGCTGGAACAATCCCTTTGAAGTTCGTCTCGAACATCTCCCGATCGTTGCCCGAATCGCCGGCCACCACCACTCTGTCCACATCCAGCCCTAACTCTCGCCGGAGAAATCGCACTGCATGTCCCTTTCCCACCAGGTCGGGAAAGACATCGATGAACTGGCCATAGCTGGGAAGAATGCGACACCCTACCCATCCGTTCAGCCGCTCACGAAATGCCGCCAGCGTCTCTTCCCGTCCGTCCCAATAGAACCCGGCCTGGAAACGAGGCCGTCCATTCGGGAAATCTTGACGATGAATCCCTTCCCCTTCACCAAGCATATAGATCGCTTCCAGATCCCACGTAGGAGAGACCCGACCGGTATACTTTCGTCCGATGACGTTATGGGGATCGTGATAGTCGACGATCTCAGAGCCGACCGAGCCACAGACGTAATTGGGACGCGGCAAATATCCCAGCTCGACCAGCCCAACGACCGAAGAAAGCGATCGCCCTGTTACCAGGGCAAGATGAAAGGCGCCGGGATAGTGCCCGGCAAATGTCTTCAATGCTGTCATGCCCTCTTCGTCACCGAGCAGCGTCCCATCGATGTCCGATGCCAGCAGAAAAGGCCGGTCGGGTTCGGTGGGCCGCATACACGATGGTGGATCATTACTTTGCTGTGCCAAGTCCGGCTCGCTCCCTTCGTCGCTTCTAAAAAATCCAGGTTCCCAATAAAAGCATCGCCGCGGCCAGGGCCACCAGGAAGAAGGCAATCGGGCTCAGGATTGGGATGTTGGCAACCGAGGCAACCAGCCCAACCAGGAATGCCACCATCGATGCCATCCACACCTGACGCCTGGGTTTGTGCAGCTTGATCTTCATATTGTCTCTCCCTGCGCGCCAACAACCACCCGGTTTACTGATGAGCAAGCGCGTCTTCCGGCCCGCGTATTATCGGCTGACGGATGTCCTATATCCCACATAAAGCGCCAGGCCATAGAACAACAAGTCGATTGGAGAAAACGTTAATTGCAGGATCTCCACGACTATCATGGGCGATGTTACCATGATAAACAACACTTCCAGCAACGACATGGCTTCTTCTTGAGAAACGATGATGGCTACGAACAGCAGATTGCCGGCAACACAGCTCAACAAAGACAGGACAGCGCCGGTCATTCCAAAGAATAGATTAGTCCCTTTGCCGGCCCATCGAACGGCAATACCAACCAGAAACCCAATCCCAATAGCCATCCAGGCAATCTGGTAGTCGGTTACGGCTGTGACAATCGCCCAGATCACCGCGCAGACAAGCGCCACAACACCGCCGGCCAGGAGTGCCGCAAACAGATTCGGCTCATCCTGTACTGCCGACCGGAACTGCTGTGCCTGTAAGGTGTCCGGATGATAGGCCTGTTCGCCCGGCACAGATGACGAAAAGATGGGTTTGCCCTCATGCTGCTGCATATCCATGTCTTTTTCTTCTCCTGTTTCCTGTTTTTAGATATCCACGTCAGATTTGACGCTCAATAAGCTATGATCTGGACCAGATCTTCCAACACGACGATCTGCTGAAAGAACAGAGAGCCTTCCGAATCGATAAACCTGAACTCCCGCAAGGCTCGATTTCCTTCCGCTTCTAAAGCATCGATGCCCTGAGCAATGGGCCCGATGGGGGGCGAGGTCAGAAACTCACCATCTACGTCGACCCCCGTGAAGGTAAACTGCCGCTTGCTCTCGTCCAAATGGAATGTTGCGCCAACCTGCTGCCAATGCATACCCAGGTTGAGATCTCCATAAATGATTACCCCATCAGGTATCAGGTCCACATGGGCATCTCGCAGCCGGGCATTCTGATCGGCCCACTCGCCGAACCAATAAGTGAGATATTGATTGACTCCGGCTTCATCGAACTCGATGTAGTAGACCGACTGCCCATTGGCTATCGTACCGCGCTCCAGGCGCCCGGCGAAGATGGTCTCGGCGAAGAAAACCCTGGGCTGATCCAAAAACCAGATATCCCCGGTAATGCTCGACAGAGGCGCCGCCTGGTCGGGCGAACCGGTCACGGGCCATGTGATAGTCGGACGGATATATTGTACCGCCTGGTTGTTCAGATAGGCTTCAGTCTCTCCTTGAGACTGGAAGCCCAAGGTTCGAAGGGCTAGAACGAGAACGACGACCAAAACCACCCAAAAACCCGCATAGATAACCCGCGAGACTAACGTTGGCTTAGCTGTTGATTGTGTGATTTGTTTCTCATCTAACATGACGTTCGCTCCTCTCCGATCAGAACTTCGTCTGCCCATCCCCTATTCCTTGAACAGGTCATCTAAATCGATATCCAGACTATACAGAAGAGACATTGCCTCGGGAAGGGTAAATTTTGCTTTTGAGATCTTGTTCTGTACCGGGTCGATCTGGTAGTTACGCGCGCTTCTGAAGTCAGCTTCTCTCAGATCGGTGTTGATGAAGAGACTGTCAGACAGATCGGTGCCGGAAAAATCCGCCCCGGCGAGAATTGCCTCGCGGAAGTCGACATCTTTGGCCACACAGTCCAGATAATTTGTCTCTTTCATGTCCAGGCCAATAAACGTCGAGTGGGTGAGAACACATTCCTTGAACACCAATGGCCCTTTGATTTGCACGTCCGGCCAGGCTCCCCGAGTCCAATCGACGCCAATGACCTTCGAGTGCTCAAACCGGCTGTCAGAGAAAACTGTCCCATCGATCGCCACCATGCTCAGGTCGCAGTGGAGGAACCGGCAGCCTACAAATCGGCAGTTAAGAAAAGCTGCATCGATGAAAGCGCACCGCTCAAAGCAGCAATCGTAAAACTCACAAGTCGATATCTGCTCACCATGAGCATCGAGCGATTTGAAGATATCGTCTGCATAGGTAGCGCCTGGTTGAATGTCCTCTGCCAAGTTGGTTCCTCCTCCACCCCGAAGCGTACACTCGCGAGATAGAACAATTCTACTCTTTCATAAAATAGAAATGGTCACAACAATCGTGCCCTTCCATCAGTGTTTTGGTTCGACGAAACCCCATCTTCGGGTTGAACCCTTCAACGATATCAGGGTCTCCCATGCACAATAGATGATAGAACCATTTGGTGCCGCCAATGGGTTTACCCAGATCGGCATAGAAGCAGCGCGTGCATCGCATCTGGACACCATCATCGCGAATCTCCACAGTATAATCAAACAATCGCCCCCGTCCGGGCTCCCATAAAACACGGATGAGATCGTCAATGGTTTTGCTCGTCTCTTGCTGGGCAACTTCAGTCCAAACCCGGCGGGAACTTTGGGCTACCACCGCCTCGATGACGTCGACGACTATCGGGCCGAGCCGCTCCTGCAGCGCATCGAGTTGGGCAATGATACCGGACCGTCTCCAGTCGAGCGTGGCCAGTTCGTCAAAGAGTGCGCGCTGCTCTTGATCGGTGAAGCACAAGACATCGCGTTTATCGGGTGCAAACCAGTCACTCAACCAGCGGATATGAGACTGCAATAGCGTGTCGTCCTGTTCGTTCATCGTCTGATTCTCCTGAGTAGTTCTACACTCATAACTCTGCCTTGTAATTGGAAACCGGTTTTCCACAGGTGCTGCAGGTCTCATCCTGCCAGGCGAATTTGGCTCCACATGCCGAACAACGCCACCGGCTCTCCTGATATTCCAGCCAGGCTTTGACGCCATCCTCATGAATCGCGCTCAGGTTCTTTGTGACTCCGAGATGATAGGGATATTGGTTATCCTCGATGAATGCTGTCAATATGTCACATGGGAAACTGTCACACTCGAAGCAGAACTCAAATCCCTTGTCTCGGGCGCATTGCTTTATTCGGCAAGTCGTACAAAAGGGTGCTGTCTTTCCACTCTTGCATCCAAAACAAATCTGATCTTCCGGCTTCGACCGCCGAATATCTGCCAATGCGTCGAGTGTGTCATGCTCCGTTGCCAGCAGGTTTGGACATGCCCCGCAGTACAGCCCACAATATCCGTCACGTCTGAATTCCATCATAACCCTCTCTCTAATAAGTGAGACTACTGATAGTCTGCAATCTTGGAAAATGCATTGGCTTCCCCCACTCATTGAACGACCAATAGTGATGAATCACAATCGTCCTGCGTACTCTTCCCATTACCATACCAACAACCTGGCATGTATGTCGGCTCAAAACCGGCGATCCGCTCATTCCTCCTGGCCATAAGGTCGATTCATTCATCCAGGCCGTGACCATCTTGGAATCGAAAAGAGATACCGTTTGTCTTCATTGACCGGCAAAGCGCCCAAAGTAATCGATGCACACTTTGCGCCACTCTCGAGCGTTCTCTTGCTGCTGTCTCAGTCGTTCGCTGACGTGTGCATGGCGAGCCGGATCGATCTTTCTTTGCAGACTCTTCCAGGTACTGCACATCTCATCGACAAACGCTACACCAATGTCATATCGATGCTGCAATTCTTCCCAGAGTGTCCGACCGGACTTCAGCCGATGATCCCATGGGATATGGTGGAACCATAACAGATATTCCTCCGGGCAGGTGGCTGGATTGTCGAACTGTTCTCGCAGCGGGCTGTGATACTGTCCGGTGGCACTGCTGCCGATGCTGCTGCGATTATAGCCAAGACCCTCTTTGTCGGCTCGATGATAGTAGGTGTTGTTCCAATCCGGCCGCGGCGCGTTGTTGAAGCCCGGGTCGGGCCCATAGTGGTGACCTTCTTGCATCAGATGGTGCAGCCCCAGCGGCGTCATGTAATCGATGCAGGCCGGCCAGGAGCCGAGCATCATCTCCTTGAGCGTGCCGATGATCTCCGCGTTGTTTGACCAGGTCATGCGGATCCACTCGTCGGCGATGGCCTCGGCACTGAGTGTATGATCCCAGGCCAGGCGCCCGTAGGCATACCAGTTGGCCTGCGAGAAGTGATGGCCGCACCAGTTGCGATCCGAGCCGGTGTTGGCGACTGCCACCATGCACGAAGTGTCATGATGGTACAATGAGCCGTCGACAGTACTGGCAACCGTCGAGCCGGGGCCTTTGCTGTAAGTTTCGGCGTCCAGCACCTCTTTCCACATGCCGGCCAGGTAGACCAGGTGAATAGCCTGGCCGAAGTACTCCTGGGCGACTTGCAATTCCAGGGCCAACGGGGTCTGCTCCATAGCGCCGAAAAGCGGGTGGAAAGGTTCCCTGGGCTGGAAATCGACCGGGCCGTTCTTGACCTGCACGAAGACGTTAGGACGGAACTTGTCGTCCAGCGGCACGAACTCCTTGTAGGCGCACTTGGCCCTATCGGCATCGACCGTCACGTCGTAGACGAAGGCCCGCCACAGTACCATCCCACCGTGCGGGGCGAGGGCATCGGCCAGCATGTTGGCGCCGTCGTCGTGGTTGGCGCCATAGTCCTGCGGCCCCGGCTGTCCCTCCGAGTTGGCCTTGATCTGGAAGCCGCCGAAATCGGGGATGAGTTGGTAGATCTCATCGACCTTGTCCTGCCACCAGGCAACAACGCCTGGGTCGCGCGGGTCGCTGGTCGGGAGATCTCCAAATTGCATGGGCGCGGAGAAGACGGGCGAGAGATAAACGCGGATCCCATACGGGCGAAAGACATCGGCCAATGCAGCAATCTTATCCAGGTATTCCGATGTCAGGCTCTTGACCTGAGCGTTGACATTGTTGAGCGCCACGCCATTGAGGCCGACAGACGCGCAGGCCCGCGCATAATCATCATATCTTGGGTCGATAGTCTCCGGCAGTTCCTCCCACTTCCAGAGCGAGCGACCTGCGTAGCCGCGCTCGATAGAGCCGTCGATGTTATCCCAGTGGACAAGTAATCGATGCTGGATACGAGGGCAGCTCACGACGTCCAGCCCATCGATATCCTGGTGCGTTTGGAGAAGCCGCAAGAAGTGGAAGACACCTCTGAGAACAGCGGGGGCGGTATTGCCGGTAACCAGAAGCCGGGTGTTCCCATCGACCGCGGCAGAGCGGATGCGGAAGCCGTCCTCGCCCAATGTGAGGCGATCTTCCCGCGGAATATCGATGCCCGCCGCGCCGAGGTCATCGGCCGTGCCCACCACCAACCCATTGCCGGGTGAAACCTGTTCCGAGAATGACACGGCCCGACCAAGCATCGCCGGCAGCGCCCGCTCAAGCTCGCTCCGGATGATTGTGACCGTTTGACCCTGGCCGAGAACGGTTGCCCGGCCAAGCAGCTTACGATAGCGCGACAATCGCGCCGGATCATCCACCTCGCGATAGCGCAGCCATAACTCGTAGCCGTCTTCGCCTCTCAAGCTCATCAATGTGTTTTCCCTTCGCTATGACTGCCAGTTGTGCGGCTATTGTCCATTGCAACGATCTGCGATTACCCCAGCCCCTGTTGATTGGCATAGATCCATGACACTGCTGTCATATTCTAACCCACAGCACATCCAGGTCAAATGCATGACGTAGATGTGGGGCGGTATTCCTTTGGCAATTGAGATTGAAGCATACCCCGGTTTTTAGACACAGAGGATAAGAGTCTGTCATCCTGGCCAAACTTGGGAGATAATAGAACAGGACACACGAAACAATGGACATTCAGCGCGAGGTTCAAGTTTGAGACGGTGCTTGATGCGCTGCGGTGAGAAGACAACAGTGCAAATTTGACGAGCACGAGACATCAACAAGAATCTGCTATCACGCTGAAAGCAAGAGTGTTGAACCAGGGACGTCGAGCTATAGTTTCCCGGAAAAGTCCTTGACAGGTCGTTATGTCGGGTGAGTAAATATGGGCTCAACGCGGGAAACTGGGGTAGGTTAAGAAACCGGGTTTTTCCGCAATCCGTTGGCCGTTCTCGATGAGATAAAAACCCGGGTTCTTCCGGCTTTTCCCACTATTCCGCGTTGAGCCATAAATATGTAAGGATGTACTCATGAACATCCGACTGTAAAGTGGCAATGCCGCTAAAATCACCCTGTGAATGTTGGTAACACTGCTCCAAATATTCAGATGACAGGGTTAGTTTCGCTCTATTGCGTAAAGTGTTTTTATGCAATACCGCTAAAGTCACCCTGTCGCACAGTAAATGACCACCACCAGAGGTGGTGGCTTTATGCTGTTGCACCTAGAAGGTGCGCTCTTGCTGCTAAACACGATTTGTCAGCGGCTTGGCTGGAGTATGATCGAGTGGCAATCCATTGAGCCACCACCCACATCACAGTGCCGTTCACTAACTGCCCCAGCACATCATAATTGGTCTGTTGGAGCATAAAGAATAGCATTTTCCGCATGACAGTAATCGCTTTCGCCTTTGTTTTCCGGTAGAACCTTTTTAAGGTAACCACTACCAGAGGTAGTGGCTTCCTGATGTTAGTGAAGCCTTTGATTGGCGTGGTAGAGCGGTGACCTTCAAATATCCAGACGGCCTGACGAGCATATCCGCAATCCGTTCACCCGCAACTGCACGCTGTTGTCGATTGGGGTCGAGATAGATATATGCTTCATTTACACCGCCCTGAAAGCGGTTTTGCTTTTGGATTACATCCGAGGAGCGTATAGACTGATGGAGAAATCAAACTAAAGAAATTGGGGAGAGGTTCAGTACACTGTGCCCGGCCCTGATGCTATCAATTTGAATCGCTTTCTCCATCAAGAGTTTTCCGCCACTCAGATTTTCTCATGGTGGAATACGACCTGCGCAGTAGGGCGGTTTTTCAAAAGGTTTGACCCACGCCATGAATTTCTGTCATCTTCAGCTTGTGGTAAAATGATGAGGCGATCCGCACTGGTAACAAGGATCGCCTCATCATTGTCATCTAGAATACCAGTCAGACTATTCTCTGACAGTCACTGATCAATCAATCACTAACGACCGGAGTACCCCTTGAAAGACCTCATCGGACGCCTTACCCGCCACCTGGGACTGCACCGTAATCAAGTTGAGCGTACTGTTGACCTCTTCGATGAAGGCGATACCGTCCCTTTCATCGCTCGTTATCGAAAGGAAGTCACCGGTGGCCTGACCGACGAGCAACTGGCTGACTTTCGCGAAAAGCTGGAGGCGTTGCGCCGTCTGGAGGAGAGGCAGCAGGCTGTCCTCAAATCTATCGAAACACAGGGCAAGCTGACACCTGAGCTGGCTGAGGCTATCGAGGAGGCGCAGACCCTTCAAGCAGTCGAAGATCTCTACCTGCCCTACAAGCCTAAGCGCCGCACCCGGGCACAGATCGCGCGGGAGGCCGGTTTGGAGCCAATGTCGAACTGGATTCTGGAGCAGGCCGTCTTCGATATATCTCATGAAGAGGCCGCCGCTCCCTACCTGTCGGAGCAGTTCCCTACGCCGGAGGAGGCCTGGCAGGGCGCTCGTGACATCGTGGCTGAGGTTATCTCCGACGATGCCCGGGGCCGTGACATCGTCCGCAAACTGACCTGGGATAAAGGGATGCTCAAATCGGTCCTGGCCGATGCCGAGAAAGACCCCAAGCAAACCTACCAGCTCTACTATGAATTCGAGGCCCGGCTGCGTCTGCTCAAGCCTCACCAGGTTCTGGCGATGACGCGCGCAGAGACCGAGGATGCGCTGCGCGTGGGCGTCCGGATCGAAGCCGAGGCGATCATCGCCGCGTTGGCCAGACTTTACCCATCGAACAAGCTCTCTCCTCTTTCCGATGACCTTTACGTGGCTGTCATCGATGCCTATGACCGGCTGATTGGCCCAGCCATCGAGCGGGAGGTGCGCCGTGATCTTAAGGAGTGGGCCGACGAGCACGCCATCAATGTCTTTGCCACCAATTTACGCAACTTGCTGCTCACCCCGCCGCTCAAGAATCAGACCGTCTTGGGGATCGATCCAGGCTATCGGACCGGCTGTAAGCTGGCAGTGGTCGATCCGACCGGCAAGGTGCTGGCCACCGGGACGATTTACCCGCACCAACCGCAAAACTGGTGGTCAGAGGCACTGGAAACGCTTGAGAAGCTGGTCAAGAAATTCGACATCACACTGCTCGCTATTGGCAACGGCACGGCCGGACGTGAGACCGAGGAGCTGGCTGCTGATCTGATATCATCGAATGGACTGGAGGGACATTTGCGCTATCTGATTGCCAATGAGGCAGGCGCTTCGGTTTATTCGGCCAGCCCATTGGCCCGATCTGAGCTTCCTGACCTCGATGTGAGCTTACGCGGCGCGGTCAGTATCGCGCGCCGTGCCCAGGATCCGCTGGCCGAGCTGGTCAAGATCGATCCCAAGAGTATTGGCGTGGGAATGTACCAGCATGATGTCGATCAAAGCGCCCTGGCAGCATCGTTGGCCTGGGTGACGGAAAGTGTCGTCAATGCTGTGGGGGTCGATGTCAACACCGCGTCGCCGGCTTTGCTCAGCTATGTCGCCGGGGTTGGCCCTAAGCTGGCAGAGAAGATCGTTGCCCATCGAGACAAAAACGGCCCCTTCCAGGAGCGCGAATCGATCAAAAAAGTTTCCGGAATGGGAGCCAAGACCTTTCAACAAGCGGCCGGCTTTTTGCGTATTCCCGATGCTGTGCTCCTGCTCGATCATACCGGCGTTCACCCCGAAAGCTACGGCGCGGTGGCCGGTCTTCTCGATCTGCTGGGGCTATCACTCGATGATCCACAGCTGGCTGCCCGGCTTGGAGAGGCGCATTCCGCCCATAACATCGAAGAACTGGCGGGTATGTTGGGTGTCGGCGCGCCGACACTGGCTGACATCTTTGCCGATCTACAGCGGCCGGGCCGTGACCCGCGCGATGAGGCGCCGCCGCCCATTTTGCGTGACGATGTGCTCAAGATGGAGGATCTGCGCCCCGGTATGCGGTTGAATGGCACCGTCCGTAACGTGGTCGATTTCGGCGCTTTTGTCGATATTGGCGTCAAGCAGGATGGTCTGGTCCACATCTCCCAGATGGCCGACCGCCGCGTCGAATCGCCCTACGAGGTAGTGGGCGTCGGTGATATCGTCGAGGTGACCGTTTTGGAAGTCGATGTGGAACGCGGACGGATCGGGCTGAGTATGCGGGCGTGAGGAAAAACTGGGAATTGAGGCACTTAGACATTGTCCGGCAAGTTGTTTTCGATGCAATTGTAGTGAGCTGTTGTCAGGAGGCGATTGACCATGAACAAGCTACGTGACTGGTGGTATTCCCTTAGCGAGGGAACACGTCTTCGATTGTTGATCATCCCCATTTTGCTGATCTGTACGGTGATCCCGACCGTCTGGGGAATGGCACTTAACCCCGATTGGCCCGGCCTGGCGCTCAACTTCGGCACAGATATGGGTGGCACGCTGGTCACCTTCATCCTGATCGATTTCCTGCTTGGCAGCCGCGAGAAGCGCAGAGCAGACGAACGAGAGCAGGCCCGGTTGATCGGCCAGATGCACAGCCGCGATAATGGACTGACCCTGGTTGCCATCGAGGAACTGCGGGCACACGGCTGGCTGATCGATGGGACAATGAGAGGCGCCAATCTGGTCAATGCCAATCTACAGGCGGGTTATCTGCGACATGCCGTCCTGCCGGAAGCCAACCTGCATCGAGCCAATTTGCAGAAGACCCGATTAGGGAAGACCGATCTACGCGGAGCCAACCTCGAAAATGCCAATCTTGAGGGGGCTGATTTCGATGAAGCTCTGTTGCAGGGTGCAAGGATATCGATGACACAACTGGCCCGGGCCAACCGCCTGCGGGGCGCGTCGATGCCGGGGGGTGAGCGTTACGATGGGCGGCTCAATCTCCCCGGCGATCTTCAGGATGCCGCCTCTGCCGGTATCGCGGTTGACGATCCTGTCGCCATGGCTGAGTTCTACGGCGTTTCCCTGGAAGAGTATGAGGCCGGTCGAGTCTGGGCACAAACATTCGAAGAAAATAGTGACGAGTGACGAGTCAAAATAGATGTTCATTTTGGGAAAAATTCGCGTCAAAACCAATGGATGGTATTGCGATCTGAACATTCATTCACGGGTATAATTAACGCCGATTAGGTTTGTTTTGCGGAAAAACAAA
>JAFGLD010000291.1 GCA_016928235.1 Anaerolineae bacterium
TCACAGGGATTGCAGGGCGAATGACAACCTGAAACCATCTATGTTGCTGTCTAACTGTGACCATACCCAAGAGCACAGTCGTTGCTGCGCGATGCAAAACTGATCACTGATCACTGAAAACTGATTACTAAACCAGACAGAGCAAAAACTTGATCATCGAGTTTTAGTTGATGATTTGGGTCTGTCATATCCCTCATCCCCGATCTCGCTGGTGCTTGGTCTTCCCCCTCTCCATGTATGGAGAGGGGGTCAGGGGGTGAGGTTTTGACGCAAAGACAACCTATCTTGACCAAATACGCTATTTCCAGGTGCTACCACACTTGACCCATGGCACAAAAACTTATCCGGACAATGATATACCTTTGAAACAGTACGAATAGACAACTTCTGATATACTCAGATTAAGTCGAAGTGGTGCCAGAGTTTGTTCGGTAGGCTTTAGATGGAATATCAGGCGAGAGCAGATGGGTGACATGGGATGAAGAACAACATCAAACCTTGCTTTCTCGTAGCGATTGCTCTGCTTTTGCTGAGTTGCAACTTGCCTGTATCCAACATCAGACCTGCATTGCTCGATGGTGTTGTGACTGCCGGGTCGACGGCGGCAGTCATCGCCAGTACGACCACCCCCATGAATATCACCATCCCTCCCCCTCCTCTCGAAGAAGCCAACGTCATCACGCCGACCATTGTCTCCTCAGGCGAGGTTGCATCGCTCACCGATATTATCGATTATGATGATACCGTGGAGATGCTTACTCTCGTTAACCAGGCGCGCTGCCAGCAGGGGCTCTTACCTGTTACCAGTAATTCTTTACTGAAAGGCGCAGCCACACAACACAGTCTCGATATGTTGTCCAACAGCTTTTTCGATCATAAGGGTATCGATGGGGGCACTGTTGGTGAGCGCGTCGCTGCACAGGGTTATGTCTGGCTCGCTGTCGGTGAGAACCTGGCAGCCGGATCGACCAGCGCCGAGGAAACCTTCGGTCTGTGGTGGGAATCGCCTGGGCACAAAGCTAATCTACTCAATCCGGATTTTCGAGAGGCGGATTTATCGCACCTCTTTCGTGCCGGGTCACAGCTGGGTCACTATTGGACACTGGTGTTGGCCAATCAGGGTACCACACCACCCACCTGCGGCGAAATGGGTTTTTGATCAAGACTGGAGGCATCATGGCTTCGCATCATCAAGAAGTAGCACAACAAATTGATAAGATCGTGGCAGAGATGAAGCGGCTCGGTTTATGGGAGCAAGAACCCAAGCCTGATGACAGTTATGAATTTGAGCATCCTCATGATATCGAGAAGCCCTTTGCCCATTGGCTCCAGCATAAGCTGGTACCCCGCGTTTTGCGAACGATCCAGACCCAGGGTGATTTTCCTGCTAAGAGCAGAGTAGCCACACAAGCATCCGTTGAGTTTTTGCGCTACGACGAAGATACCAGCACACTCCTGGCTTTACTACGGGAATTCGATGCTCTTTTCGAATAACCGGGATTGTTCGGCAAATCTCAAACAATAAATACGACATACGCCCCATCCTCTCGGTTCACAGGACATCTTTGCCGTCTGTTCGTGTTCCTACTCCTCACCGGCATGCTCCTACTTTGATTATCGAGTTGTTATGGGTATCATAGGCAGCGCATAAGCTATTGCCATTGGGGAATTGGGACTTGGGAACAGTTGGGATTTCCGCCACTATGATAGTAATGGTGGAGACACCCTAGTGTTTCGCGGCATAAGTAGGCCGTCAGTTATGGCTACCTGCGAAAAACTGAAACAGTTGGGTATGAGGGGCTTCTTTACCGCCGGGCTATTTCTGCCCAACTGTACCAGGTGTCAACTCAAGCCCAATACCATCCTTTTTGCTATGGCTACCGTCATTCCCGCTTTCACGGGAATGACACACAGCTCGCGAGGCTGAAAGCGGATCATTGAGCAATACCAGGCTCTTGAGTTGACACTTATGGTGGAGACACAGGAACCAGGAAGTTTCTCAGTACAAGATACTCCTTAAAGAAAAAAACTATGAACAACTCTTTCCGCAAGCCGTATCGCTACCCTGCTCTATTGTTGATTACTGTCGTGTTACTCTTGGCTGCAGGTCTGCGAATCTACCAGATGGGTGACCAGTCGCTCTCTCGCGACGAGGGTGTTTCGGCACAGTCTGCAGTTCGGACTGTGGCAGAGAATGTCGAGGCGGCAAAAGGTAACCTCTACCCACCCGGATATGAAATTATTCTGGCCGGTTGGCGTGTATTGGTAGGCCGGAGCGAGCTCAGTTTGCGGCTGTTTTCAGTACTTGGCGGGGTACTGACGGTGGCATTGATCTATAGACTCGGCAGGCGATTCTTTAGCCCGCTGACCGGTCTCCTGGCTGCCATAGCTGTCGCCATTAACCCTCTTCAGGTGTATATCGGCCAGGACGCAACACGAGGCGCAATGCTGGGGTTGATAAGCACGGCATCGCTCTTGTTAACCCGCCACATCCTGACTCATCTGGGCGAAAGACAAAAAACGCTCTCCGGTAGCCATCCGACGGTGATTCTGATCGGCAGCTGTATTGTAATCAACACGGTTGGGCTCTACACGGCTCCCCTCCTTTTCTTGCTGCTCATTCTGGCCGAGACGGCGGTTTTCTTGCTGTGGCTCTTCAGACAGCCGCACAAACAACGTGCGATATGGATCTGGTCAGGGATGCAACTGGCAACTCTATTGTTGTTTGCTCCCTGGGCTCCGGTTCTAGCAGGCTGTGTTGCTGATCTGCAAGTGGTTGCCGTCCCGATGTGGCTTCAGGTGGTTGCCTATGGCTTCACCCTGCCCATCGATAGGGCCCAGGACGGGCTCGTTCCTCTGGTGCTATTGGCAACGATCGGGGTATTTCCTCCCATCAAGTCTCTTAAAGAAGCCGATCGTTTAAGCTTTTCAAAAAGCATAGGCTTGATTGTTGTATGGCTGCTCGCATCGCTCATGCTGTCATTTTGGGAAGGCGGCAATGCAGCGTTGTTCTTGTCTGCCAACCTGGCGCTGATGATACTGACTGCGCGAGGTGTCTGGATGGGGTTTGAGCTTGCCAAACCAATACCGGCTATCGGCCGCAACAGCAACAAGATCATATCTACTGTCGTACTTCTTCTGATGGCCCTGTCCCTGTTGCCGATCTTCAATGCTCTCCAGCATCTTTATGTCGATCCCAACTATGCTCGCGATGACTATCGTGGCATCGCGGCGCGCATTAGGGCCGAGGTAGGACCGCAGGCAGCGATCATACTGGCAGCCCCTGACCAGTATGATGTGTTCACTTACTATTATCCGGATGGAGACGTTGTGGTTGTTCGGGCCAATGACGATATCAATGGCAAGATATCGCCTCTCATTGAGCACTATCGTCGCGTCTATGCGGTCTTGGGGAACGTTGACGATAGAGATTCTGAGCCCACCATCGAAACTGTGCTCGGAGCGAAGGCAGTTGTCGCCAATTTAGATTATTTTGGCGCTACCCAACTGGTCAGCTATGCGGTTACCGGCCCGGCTGCTGCAGAACCGGCTACGCTCAGCAATGCATCCTTTGGCGAATCGATTGTACTGGATGGGTTCACGTTGAGCGCCTCCACGCTCGCGCCCGGTGAAGGGCTTGGTGTGACGCTATTTTGGCACGCCCAAGCGCCACTGGGAGAGCGGTATAAAGTATTCGTCCATCTTGACGGGCCGGGCGGGGCCCCTACCTCGCAACACGATGGAGAACCCGCCGACTGGACCGCGCCGACCGATAGCTGGGTTCCAGGGGAGACAATCATCGATCAGCACAAGCTGCTGATGCCTGATGCGCCATCCGGTACTTACCAGATCATGATCGGTATCTATGATCAGTCCGGCACGCGATTGCCTGTCAGTATCAATGGCGATCCGGTCGGCGACCGGCTGTTTTTATCTGACATACTGACGCCTTGATACCGGTGGAGCGCCATTGATGAACGTAAAACAGAATACCTGGACACCCCTGGTAAGGTTTTTTTCGCAAGCTCTCATTTTGCTGGCCGGCATTTTTGCGCTCGATGCGCTTGGTCACATTTTTGTCTCACATAGCATGACCTATTGGGTTGGATTCATCCTCTTCCTGATACTGGCCGTATCCTGGCACGAAATTGCTCCTCTCCAACCGATGGTACAAACCCGCCGGGTGCGCTTCTTCCGAATCTTTTACCATGGAATAGCGCTGTTTGTCATGCTGGTCGTCTTCGATCGGATCGTGGATCGCATTTTTGCTCCCGGGCATACTGTTGCATTTTGGGTTTCCTTTGCGCTGGTAGTGGTCCTATTGAGTGGCTGGCACGCTATCGTATCAACCGCACCCGGTCGACGTATTTTGTCTTCAGCCTTCATAGAACGCGCAACACTTGTGTTGTGCAGTTTGATTGGAGCGGTGGTTGTTTTGGAGATCTTTGTTGAGAGCAGCTTTTCCCGCCACCATGTCTTCGGTATCTGGCCCACCTGGGAGATTACGTCTGATCCCCCCATCAAGTTTGAGTTAAACTCGGCAGGCTATCGCGACGTTGACCATAGCATCGAGAAACAGCCCGGCGTGACCCGCATTCTCCTGATCGGCGATTCATTCACGGCTGGTTATGGCGTTGCGCAGACCGATTATTTTCCTGTCTTGTTGCGTGAAATCGCCGGCCCATCATTCGAGTTTATCATTGTCGCGCAGCCCGCGGCCGAGACGGTACACTCGATCGAGAATTTTCGCCATTATGGCTGCCAATTCTCTCCTGACGTTGTGATAGTGGGCACGGTCAGCAACGATCCCTGGTTGGGAATCGATAAAAACACCCCGCCCTGGCCTTTCTACCAGACATACTTCGAGAGACTGGAATCGCCGTATTCATTCAACCCCGATCTGCTCTACATGCTTGATCGCCCTCTCAATCGTCTGGCAGCAAGCGCCTGGGGACGATATGATTACGCCGATTGGCTGGATGATCTATACGATCCTGACCAGCCCTGGATCGGCCTCTGGCATCCGGTGGTTCGGGAGCTTGGCGAGCTGGCTGTTGCGTGTAACGCGCGCCACCTGTATGCCTTCACCTTGCCCGAGCCGGCTGACTACTCTGACCCTGCCATTCTTCAAAAATTTGAGTACATCCATGCCACCCTGGAAACCGGCTTCACTCAGGGAGGATTTGATACCACCAATCTCCTCCCTGCATACCTTGAGCGTTTCAAAGACAGACCATTCCATACCTTGTGGGCCGTTCCCAACGATGCCCACCCAAACCCTGAGGTTCACCGCTGGTATGCTGAACAAATGTGGGCTAAGCTGGGGCCCGAATCGGAGGGCTGGTAGAGAAGTGGGAGACCAGGGGACATGAGTACATCTCGCTTTTGGACACGGCCGGCGCGTGTTCTCTCTCAAAGCCTGGTTTTGCTGGCCGGCCTCCTGGCATTAGACGAATTGGGCCATATCTTTGTGCCACATCGTCCGGTCTACTGGATCGGACTTGTTTTGTTCGTTTTGCTGGTCGTGGTCTGGGACAGCGTTATCCCTATCCAGGCAAAGCCCGGCTCGGAAACCCGCCGAACTATCTTCTTTCGCTTTTTCTTCCAGGCGATAGTGCTGCTTGTAACACTTATCGTTCTTGATCGGACTGTTGATCGCATTTTCACCACCGGCAACGGGGTTGTGTTCTGGATATGCTTTGGGTTGGCTCTGGTGGTGTTGTCCGGCTGGCATGTCGTTGCCTTGTCCCGGATCGGCCAACGGGTTTTGGCTTCGGTGGCAGTGGAGCGTGTCGCATTTGTGCTGTGCAGTTTGATCGGGGCATTGGTGGCGTTAGAGCTTTTTGTCGAGAGTGACTTTTCCCGACACCACGTTTTCGGCATCTGGCCGACCTGGGAGATCACCACCGATCATCGCATCCGGTTCGAGTTGAATGCTGCGGGCTATCGTGACATCGACCATCCGGTGGAGAAACAGCCCGGCGTGACACGTATCCTGTTGATCGGCGATTCGGTCACCGCGGGTTATGGCGTGCCCCAGACTGATTACTATCCTGTTCTGCTGCGCCAGGCTGCCGGTCCATCGTTCGAATTCATTGTTGTAGCGCAGCCTGCTTCAGAGACAGTACACGAGGTCAATTTACTCCAAAGTTATGGCTGCCAGTTTGCGCCGGATGTGGTCATCGTGGGCGCGTTTAGCAACGATCCTTACCTTGGGCTGGAAAAGAATACGCCGCCCTGGCCACCTTATCGATCGTATTTCAAGCAGTTGGAATCGCCTTATTCTTTCAACCCTGACCTGATCTATATGCTCGATGGGACGATCCATGGCATAGCCGGCAGCTTCGGAGAGTACAGCTACGACGATTGGCTAACCGCGCTCTACGATCCTGCCGAGCCCTGGATCGATCTCTGGCATCCGGTGGTCAGGCAGCTCGGCGATCTGGCAACCGAGTGCGGCGCTAAGCGTCTGTATGCTTATACGCTGCCTGAGCCCGCCGACTATTCTAACCCTGAAATTTTTGAGAAATTCGAGCGCATCCACAACACGTTGGCAGACGGGTTCACACAAGCCGGTTTTGAAACAACCAATCTTTTTCCTGCCTACGTTGAGCGATTCGAGGGTGTGCCATTCCGCGCATTATGGGCTATTCCTAACGATCCGCACCCCAACGCGGAGATCCATCGCTGGTATGCAGAGCAGATCTGGGATAGTTTGGCACCGATGCTGGCAAGCGGAGAATGATATCTGAAATGCCCCGGCCCAATTGGCCCGGGGCATTTTCTACAATGCGGCTGCTGTTACGCTGTGTTCATGGCCGCGATGATCGCGTCGGCCATCTGGCTTGTACCAACGGCAGTCGGATCATCACGGGTGGGCTTCATATCGTAGGTGACGTTCTTCCCCTCTGCAACAACGGCGGCGATGGCGTTCTGCACTCTGTCAGCCGCGTCTTTTTCGCCCAGATAGCGCAGCATCAATACCCCACTGAGGATATTGGCAGTCGGATTGACCTTGTTCTTTCCGGCATACTTGGGTGCCGAGCCGTGCACTGGCTCGAACACGGCAATCCCATCGCCGATATTGGCGCCCGGCGCCATACCCAGCCCGCCGACCAGCCCTGAGCACAGATCGCTGACGATGTCGCCGAATAGATTGGTCGTCACGATCACGTCATATTCCTGGGGGCGCTGGACGAGTTGCATACACATGTTGTCTACAATGCGGTCTTCGAACTCAATATCCGGGTATTGCTCGGCTACCTCACGCGCCACGCCTAGAAACAACCCGCAGGTCGTTTTGAGAATATTGGCTTTGTGCACAGCAGTTACCTTGCGACGCCCGTTCTCTCGAGCGTATTCGAAGGCAAACCGCACGATGCGCTCGCTGCCCTTGCGGGTAATAATGCGGATAGCTTCAGCCGCCTCGCCGACAATCACATCGTGCTCGATGCCCACGTACATACCTTCGGTATTCTCGCGCACCACCACCAGGTCGATGTTCTCGTAATGGCTGCGGACACCCTTGATGTGCCGCGCCGGCCGCAAGTTCGTATACAGATCGAGCGCCTTGCGAAGAGCGACATTGACACTGCGGAAGCCTGTCCCCACCGGTGTGGTGATCGGCCCCTTGAGGCCAACTCTATTCTTGCGGATCGAGTCGAGCACCGCTTCCGGTAATGGGGTACCGTATTTGTCCATCACGTCAGCACCGGCCTCTTGTACGTCCCACTCAAACGGAACACCAGTAGCTTCCAGCACTCGCCGGGTAGCTTCCACTAATTCTGGCCCTGTGCCGTCGCCAGGGATGAGGGTTACGCGATATGTCATGAAACTTCTCCTGATGTAAAGAGGATTTCTTCGTCAACAGGGAGCAAAAATGGCCGGGTAAGGATTCTTCTCCTACCTTTTTTCTGCTCCCAGGGCAAAGAATCAAACTCGCAATAAAGCACACAATACTTTGTGTGCTTTTAGAATATTCCGGAAGGCCATCAAACCGCAGCCAGTATAATCATGACTTCATGTTTGGTCAAACTATCGCATGTCTTGTCCGCTTATTTCCCATCACTGCTGATGCTCCTTATGCCGAAACCAGCATACTTTCACCATTGCGTGCTTCGAGTGCCACATACTCCTTTTCTCGTATGCCAACATAGTTCGAAAGCGGTCTCAGTAACTGGTTGTCATCATACTGCTCGATCATGTGCGCGATCCATCCCGCAATACGACTGATGGCAAAGACGGGCGTGAACAGGTTCAGAGGAATGCCCAGGCTGTAAAGAACCGGCCCGCCAAAGTAATCGACATTGGGGTACAGTCCGCTTGTCTCGTAGACAACCTCGGCGATCCTGACTGCCATGTTGTACCAGTGCATATCGCCTGCTGCCGTGCAGAGTTCCTTGAGCTTCTCCCGAAAGCATACGGAGCGCGGATCGGCTACCTTCCGGTAGACTCGGTGGCCAAATCCGGGAATACGCCGTCCGGCTGCCAGCTCGCCCTTGATATAGGGCTCGACATTCTCCAGCGTGCCAATGGCCAGCATCATCTCCATTGTCCACTGGCTGGCACCGCCATGCAAAGGCCCCTTCAACGTTCCGACGGCAGTGGTGATCGCAGAGTACATATCGGAGAGCGTGCTGGCGGTGACCCGTCCCGCAAAGGTCGAAGCGTTGAGATCGTGCTCGGCCATCAATATCATGGCCAGGTTCATCGTCTCAGCTTCGAGCAGTGTGGGGACCTGACCGCGCAACATATACAGGAAATTGGCGGCATGGCTCAGCGCCGGATTGGGTGATACAAACTCACGACCTTCCAGGCATCGATGGGAATAGGCCACAATAGTCGGGAGCTTGGCCGTCAGGCGAATGGCTTTGTCGATAGTGGCGCTGGAGCCGGTGTCACCGGCCTGTACATCGCATCCCGGCAATGCCGACACTATCGTCCGGAGTACTTCCATGGGATGAAGTGTGTTAGGCAGCGCCTTGATCACGTTTCGGATGCTCTCACCCAACTCCCGATGAGCTACCAGGCGATCTTCTATCTCTTCCAGTTGTTCCCGATCCGGCAGATCACCAAACCAGAGCAGATAGGCCGTTTCTTCGTAGGTTGAATGCCGGGCAAGCTCGTCGATGTCGACACCCCGGTAGCGGAGTTTGCCCATCTGACCGTCGATGATACAGATCGAGCTGTTGGCAACAACCACATCTCTCAATCCTTCCTTTACCGTCTTGTCCACTTTTTCACCTCCAGTTGATATGATGAGAAAACAGTTCAAAGCCATCTACTTCTCATATTCTGAACAGCATTGCTCTTCTGCCCGTATGTCACCAGGTACCAATAACTCAGCGGTTACTATGAGGGCATGGAGTGTTCCCCAAAGCACTTAACAAAAAACCAGCCTCCTTGAACATCTGGAGGCTGGTTAGACTGGCTCACATATGCGGCGTCCACTCAGAACTAACACAACCTCCTCAACAAACAACGCTGAGGTTGAACAGGACCGGCGGGGACGGGCTTAAGAATGATGGTCATGGGTTGGCTCTGATATGTAAAACTGGACCAGGTTCCTACAAATATAACCCTACTGTACATGGAGTATCGGTTAAAACCAATGACCCAAATGGGGCATTTTTCTCGAATGGATCTGGAACCCTTACCAACGACTCTGATGACATCGGTGTCATGCCTGCGCAATACGGTTCTTGCCCGGTATCGATCATGCCCTTTAGATTATTTGGAGAAGATCGAGAGTCTGTGGCACAATTGCACGGCTGACTAACAGAGTACAGGATTGATTGCGCTGCAAGGATTGTTTGTCCCATCTACTCTTGTGTCTCAATGGAAAGTAAAATGCCTCCTGCAACATCTCAACAACCAATCGAGATTTCCATCGTGATTCCCGTCTATAACGAAGTGGACAATCTGGAATCACTGCAAGCGGAGATCGATGCTTCATTGGTTGCCTTTGCCGGTCGATACGAGATTGTCTATGTCAACGACGGCAGCAGCGATGGTAGCAGCGATAAGCTCGCCGAAATATGCTCCGCGCATCCGGAAGCAGTTAGCATCGACCTGCGACGCAATTTTGGGCAGACCGCGGCGATTGCTGCCGGTCTCGACCACAGCCGGGGCGATATTGTGGTGACGTTAGACGCCGACTTGCAGAATCCGCCATCGGATATTGGCCTCCTCATCGACAAGCTGCATGAGGGATATGATGTCGTCAGCGGCTGGCGACGGGAGCGCAAAGACACCTTCCTGACCAGGCGTGTTCCATCTGCCGTCGCCAATGGGTTGATTTCAGTGGTGTGTGGTGTTCACTTGCACGATTACGGATGTACACTGAAGGCTTATCGCCGCGAGGTCATCGATGAGATCAAGCTGTACGGCGAGATGCATCGCTTCATTCCGGTGTTTGCCGCTGCTGCCGGGGCCAGAATCGCTGAGGTCGTGGTCAGCCATCGACCCCGCATTCACGGCAAGGCCAAGTATGGATTGATGCGAACCTTCAAGGTCATTCTTGATCTTGTGACAGTCAAGTTCTTGTTGAGCTATCGCACCACTCCTATGTATCTGTTTGGTGGCGTGGGTTTTTCGTTGATCGCACTTGGCTTTCTGGCACTCCTCCTGGCCCTGGTCAGGAAGATATTTTATGGCGTTTCCCTGATATTGACGCCTCTGCCCCTTCTCTCGGCCATTCTGTTTGCGCTGGGCATGCAGTCTGTCCTCCTGGGGTTGACGACAGAGTTGTTGGTGCGCACTTACTACGAGGCACAAGACAAGCCCATCTACGTTGTGCGCCAGATTCATAAGGAACGAAAGCACAAATAACATGTGCGGCATCTGCGGAGTAGTCTATACCGATCCTCAACGACAGGCAGATAGACGCCTTGTCTCTGCTATGTGCGATGCTATCACCCATCGAGGCCCGGACGCCGAAGGTTTGTTTGTCGATGGCCCTGTTGGGTTGGGCTCGCGCCGTCTGAGCATCATCGACCTGGTCAGCGGCGACCAGCCTATTTTCAACGAAGATCGCAGCATCGCCATCGTCTTCAACGGCGAGATTTACAATTATCCATCGCTGAGGCGTGAGCTGGAGGCCGCCGGACACCGCTTTTATACCAACAGCGATACGGAGACCATCGTTCACGGATATGAACAATGGGGAGTGGAAATTGTCGATCGGCTCAACGGCATGTTCGCGTTGGCATTGTGGGATTCGACCCGCTGCCGGTTGTTCATCGCGCGGGACAGGACCGGCATCAAGCCTTTGTATTACACCCGGACCGCCGATGGTCTGGTGTTTGGCTCGGAAATCAAGGCCATCCTGGCGCATCCCGGCATCCAACGCCGCATCGACCTCACCGCGCTGGATGCCTACCTGAGCTTTGAATACGTTCCAACCCCGCTATCGATCTTCGAAGGCATTTACAAGCTCCCGCCGGGGCATTACCTTCTATTCGAAGACAACGATCTGCGGATCGAGCCTTACTGGGACATGCGCCTGGAATTGAGCGAGCAGGTATCGCCCAGCCGTGAAGCCGAGCTTCTGGCCGAGTTCCCCGCCATTCTCCACAAAGCTGTCGAGATGGAGATGATCGCCGATGTCCCGGTTGGCGTGCTGCTGAGTGGAGGGATCGATTCCAGCCTGGTTGCCGCCATGATGACCCGCGCTGCGCCCGGACTTGTCCAGAGTTTCACCATCGCCATGGACGATCCCAGCTTCGATGAGTCTGATTACGCCGACCTCGTCGCCCGCCACGTGGGGACACAGCACCACGTCAAACCCATCACAGCCGCCGATTTACTGAACCTGGTGCCAACCGTCACAGCATTCATGGATGAGCCGCTGGCCGACTCGTCGATCATCCCCACAACCATCCTATCCCGGTTTGCCCGCGAGCATGTCAAGCTTGTCCTGGGAGGTGATGGGGGCGATGAGATGTTTGCGGGATACAGCACCTTGCAGGCACATCGTTTGATGGCCTGCTATGACCGGTTGGTGCCGCGCTTCCTGCAACAGGGCTTCGCGCGCCCCCTCATCGATCGGCTTCCGACATCGTTTAACAACATCAGCCTTGATTTCAAGATCAAGCGATTTGTCGGCGGCTCGGGGTTGCCCGCTATGATCCGGCATCAGCAGTGGCTTGGGTCGTTTACGACTGGGGAGAAGCATCGCATTCTGGTCCCCGATCTCCGCAAGACGGAAGCTGATACTTACAGCCTGGTCGAACAGCAGATGTCGCGCTGCCGGGCCGACCAGTTGTTGAACCGGATTCTCTACCAGGACATGAAGCTGTATATGGAAGGCGATATCCTGGTCAAGACGGATCGTGCCAGCATGTCGGCTTCGCTCGAAGTACGGGTGCCGTTTCTCAACCAGACCCTCCTCGACTTCGCTGCCGAGCTTCCTCACTCACGCAAACTGCGCGGGCTGACAACCAAGCACCTGTTACGCAAGACTGCCGCCGATCTGCTGCCGCAGCGTATTGTCAAGCGAGGCAAGAAGGGATTTAACATCCCGGTAGCAAAGTGGATCGCCGGGCCGCTGTTGGGACTGACCAGGGACATGCTGCATCCCGATCGACTGCGGCGAGAGGGTTTCTTTGTCCCGGAGACAGTGCAGGCACTGCTCGATGATCACCTGGCCCATCGTTACGATGCCCGGAAGCTCTTGTGGACATTGCTCACCTTCGAGATGTGGTACGAGGCCTGGGGTGCTTAGGAATGAGGATTGATTAACTTACCCATCCATAATCCTTATTGCAGTCTCAAACGGGAAAGTTGTTTAATCGCCATTCCTTAGAGAGTAATATCAATGAACTGTTTGTAGGGACAGGTCAGATGGTAGAAACCGTTGGTCGACGGGTAGCGATGGCTGACAGAGTATCAGCAACCGTCGCGTAAATTATACTGCGAACGGTTGAAAACCGGACTTGTGGTTATACTTGAGTATGCTGGCAGCACGCGAGGATAGCGTGGTTGGTCGTTTGGATAGCCTCACTCTATGTGCATCCATCCCGGTTACCAACCTCGGCGCCGCCCCTCTCCATACATGTAGAGGAGCAGACGGTTGTCTGTCATCCATCGAAGGTCGTTGGGAGTGAGATTTTAAGCGGCAAAACGAGTCTGGTCTGCACACCGACGCGACCATGTTATTTTCGGGGGCTACCAGTATGCTCAGAAAAAATCCAAAAAATCATCCGTTTGCAGTATATCTTAGGAAATGATGGGCTGGGTGATGTCCTCTTCTCACTAAAACGAGAGTGTCGGCCAGCCTGCGCGTCCTCCAGGTAAAACTTCTATGAAACCAATTCTGCTAGATTATCTTGTATGTCCCGCCTGCCAGTCCGAGTTGGATTGTGATGTATCGGAGCAGGTCGGTGAAGAGATCGTGTCAGGGAGTCTGCGCTGCCCGCAATGCAAGCTGACCTACCCGATCACGAGAGGCATTCCTCGCTTCATCGATCCTCAACAGGGGTTGAGCCCATCGAACCCCCAAACAGCCAATGCTTTTGGCTGGGAGTGGCAAGAGTTTAGAGAACTGCACAACTTGAAGACCTATCAAAAGCAGTTTCTTGACTGGGTTAAGCCCATCCCACCGGAGTACTTCAAAGACAAGATTGTGTTGGATGCCGGATGTGGTATGGGACGCTGGGCACTGGTCTGTGACACACTCGGTGCCGGGATGGTACTGTCCGTTGATGTCAGCGAGGGCATCGAGGCTGCCTATGACAATACCCGTGAAGCGCCTGCTATTCACGTGGTACAGGCCGATATTTACCATCTCCCGCTGCGTCGAGGCCCCCAGGCGCAGATCGACTTTGCGTACTCCATCGGCGTCTTGCACCACCTCGACGATCCGCAAGGTGGGTTTAACGCGCTCGTCTGCCATCTCCAAACGAGCGGCTCGATCTTTGCCTGGGTCTATGGCCGAGAGAATAACGACTGGCTGGTCAATATTATCGATCCCATCAGGAAGACCATCACCTCCGTTATGCCTCACTTTGCCTTGTATCTTATCTCGTGGCTGATGACATTGTTTCTTCATCCCGTCCTGAAATGGGTGTATTGGCCTGTTAATCAATGGGACGGCCTGGCAAGTCTCAAAAAACTACTGCCCTACAATGACTATTTCGCGTGGCTGGCCAGCTTTGGCTTCCGCCATACTCATTCGGTCGTCTTCGATCATCTCGTTGCGCCGGTGGCCTTCTACATTCGCCGGGAGGAGATCTCAGCCTGGTTCGATGAGGCCGGTCTGGAGATCATCGACCTGACCTGGCGCAACCGGAACAGCTGGGGAGTACATGGCCGGTTTAAGGCTCAAAACTGAGAAGGTTTTACATAAAAAGGGACTTTACGACCAGATTGACGAGATCGAAAAAGCACTGACAGTAAGTCTCCCGCCGTAAAATTCTCTTTGACCGGGTCTTTCGCGTTCCATATAGCTACAGATCTCCTTAGATGCTCGATATTGGATGTGGCGCAGGGATGAACATCGAGCATCTGCGCTACCACAGCTACAGCCGAGTAGCCAGTATCGATGTCTCGAACAGGACCCTTCGATTTTCCATTTGGCGTGTCGCTCTTATGCATTGCTCGAAAATCGTTGTAGTCTTCGGGGTCAGATGGAATATATCAGGCCTTGTCGTTCCGCCTCAGCTTTTCCGGTGGACAGCTAAAGAGTATCATTAAGGCGCGACTTCAAACAGTATCGTCGTATCTTCTCAATAACTGGAGGTAAAGTTGCATTTCTCGATGCTTTCTATGCGTCAACACATCGCAAGAGACAGTTTTCCCCAAATTGTTGAGAAGGTACGTATCGTCAATAAGAGGAGCAATCCATGTCATCGAAACTCGATATCTTAAACTTTGCCTGGAAGCGCAGGCTTGACCGGGTGCTGGAAGAGCCGGGGGAGCCAAAAAAGACTTCCATCGGTGAAATGCTGGGGATGCTGCCGGTTATCATGCGGACACGAAGACACATCAACCGTGCTCTCAAGACAGGACAGGAGCCGGTAATCGATCCGTTTGGCTCGCTTGAATTCGGTCCTTATGGCGGCGTGCCGCTGGGTGGCATCGGCGGAGGCAGCATCATGCGTGGCTGGCAGGGTGATTTTTGCCGCTGGCAGATGCGACCGGGTATGATCGAGTATTGCTCTGTGCCCGCCGATCAATTCTCGGTGTATATCCGCCGAGGAAGCAATAAACCGCGTTTGCAGGTGCTCTACACGGGCCGTCCACAGGGCGGCGGACTGCACGGCTGGACATGGGGGCTGGAGGGGAGAAGCTCGACCTACCATGCGCTTTTCCCGCGCGCCTGGACGGTCTACGAAGAGCCTGATCCCAAGGTGAAGCTAACCTGCCGGCAGATCTCTCCGGTCATCCCACACAATTATGAGGAAAGCAGCACCCCTGCAGGTGTGTTCGCCTGGACGATCGAGAACAACAGCAAAGAGACAGCCACCGTCAGCCTGATGTTTACCTTCCAGAACGGAACGGGCGATGAAAACGACCGCGCAGCCGGGCATTGGAACCAATTGTTTCGCCAGAAGACAAAGGGTGGCGAGATCGTTGGTGTCGAGATGCACCATGTCCTGCCCCAGGTTGGCATATCGGATGTTGGAGATGAGGATGATGAGGTGGAGGAAGTTCCACTGGTCGAAGATCCGCTGACATTTGCCATTGCCGCGCAGGCGAGCGACGATGTCAAGGTAACCTACCGGACCCGGTTTGTCACGTCGAGCAGTGGCATGGATGTCTGGGGTGACTTTGCCAATAACGGGACCTTGGAGAACGTCGAGGACGAGAAAAAGTCATCGGCAGGATTGCCCATTGGCGCGGCGCTGTGCGCTACCGTCCAGGTACCGCCGGGCAAGAGCCGTGAAGTGACCTTCGCGCTGGCCTGGGATATGCCGCTGGCGCGTTTTGGCGAAGGCAGGGCTCACTATCGTCGCTACACACGTTTCTATGGCAGAGAGGGCAATGCCGCTCCGGCTATCGCGCACGATGCACTGTTAAACTACCCGGCCTGGGAAAAGCAGATCGAGGCATGGCAGGCTCCCATCCTGAGCGAGACCGGACTGCCGGATTGGTATAAGGCGGCACTTTTTAACGAGCTGTACTTTATCACTGATGGTGGGACGATCTGGACAGATGGTGAAGAGGGTGAACCGCCACTGCAGAAAAACGATATCGGGCACTTTGCCTACCTGGAAGGGCACGAGTACCGCATGTACAACACGTACGACGTGCATTTCTATGCCTCGTTTGCACTGGCCATGCTGTGGCCCGATCTGGAACTTGGCCTTCAACGCGACATCGCCCGCGCAATCCAGGCTGAGCACCCGGAGATCGCCCAGATGCTTGGGTCGGGGAAGAAGGCTGCCCGCAAGGTGAAAGGAGCCGTCCCCCACGATATTGGCTCTCCGGTAGAAGACCCCTGGTATAAAGTCAACAGCTACAACTTCCAGGACACTAATCGATGGAAAGACTTAAACTCCAAGTTTGTGCTGCAAGTCTACCGAGATGTTATCGCCACTGGTGACAAGAGGTTTGCTGCTGAGATGTGGGAGCCTGTGCAGGAAGCTTTGACATATCTGCGCCAGTTCGATCTGGACGAGGATGGCATGATCGAGAACGAGGGCTTTCCCGATCAAACCTACGACTATTGGGTAGCCGATGACGTCAGCGCCTACTCGGGTGGGTTGTGGCTGGCAGCGCTCGGTGCTGCCGCGGCGCTCGGCGATCTGCTCAAGAATAAAGAGACGGCTGATTCGTACCGGCAGTTATTGGCAAAGGCCCAGGCCGTTTATGAAGAGATACTGTGGAACGGCGAATATTATGACTACGATGCCAGCACCAGCTCCCACCACGACAGCATCATGGCCGATCAGTTGGCCGGTCAGTGGTACACGCAGGCCTGCGGACTACCTCCGATCGTGCCCGAAGATCACATACTCAGCACACTGAAGAAGATTTTCGATTTTAATGTCAGGCAGTTCGAAGACGGCGAGATGGGTGCCGTGAATGGGATGAGGCCTGACGGCTGGGTCGATACCAGCAGTATGCAGCCGCAAGAAGTGTGGACCGGCACAACGTACGCGTTGGCGGCGGCCATGCTTCAGGCAGGGATGAACAAAGAGGCGTTCGCGACGGCCAAAGGTATCGCGAACATGACCTACAATGATCTGGGCTACTGGTTCTGTACTCCGGAAGCCTGGAACTACATGGGCGATTATCGCTCCCTGGCTTACATGCGACCTCTGGCTATTTGGGCAATGCAGTGGGCCTGGGAAGAACGCGGAAACAAAAAGTAACCCCATTGTTTGATGTTTGTAGTGAGCCAAACAACGGCAACTGGAGACAAACCGGTCCCCGGCTGCCGTCAACAGCATACCCCACGAGCTTTATGCCGGCAGGTTGAGCAATGCTCGATACACATCCCAGGTCTGCTCTGCCGCCCGTGCCCAGGTGAACTTGCCGGCGCGGGCGATTCCTTTCCCCCGCAGGGTGTTCCGCATCATCTCGTTGGAAAGAAGCCGATCCAGAGTCATCGATAGTTCTTCCACGTTGAGCGGATCGACCAATATCGCCGCTTCTCCAGCCGCTTCCGGCAGCGAGGAGACATTCGATGTAATAACCGGCGTGCCGCAAGCCATCGCTTCCAGCACGGGTATCCCAAACCCTTCATATAGGGCAGGGTATACAAACACGGTTGCTGCTCGATACAGATCAGGCAGGTCGTTATCATCGACAAAACCGGCAAATATGACCCGCTCCGCCATTCCTAACCGGGTTACCTCCTGCTGTACCACATCATAGGCCCATCCCTGGCCACCAGCTATGACCAATCGGGCCTTTGTTTCGATCTGAGCAAATGCCTGCACCAACCGCAGGTGATTTTTTCTCGGCTGCATGGTTCCTACCGTCAGGATCAGCGGCGCATCCGGCAGATGATACTTCGCCCGGATATCCCCCTCTGTGGCGCGCGAATTGAAATGTGGTGAGACGCCGGGCTGGACAACGGCTATTTTGTCGGGATGTACCCCATATAATGCGATGAGATCACGTCGTGTAGCTTCGGAAATGGCGATGACTCGATCGGCTCGCCGTGCTGATCGGGGCACAACGCGTCGAAGGTGATGGAGCATACCGGGCATTGTGTCTTGAGGATAATGCTCGAAGGATAGGTCGTAGACGGTGACAATGGCGCGAGTACCCGACAGCGTTGGCGGTAAAGCGAAATCGGCAGCATGGAAGAGGTCGATGCAACCGGTCCACAATTCGACAGGGATAGGCAGTCTCAGCCGGTGCCACAGCCGGACGTGGTTGCGCTCCGAGATCGGCGAGGCGGAGTAGACGCAGTTATCTGGAGGCGGAGGACAATGGGCGCGATGTGCTCCCGCGACAAACAAGTGCAAGACAACATTTTCTGACCGAGAAGGCGAGACGGCCATCGCTGCGACCAGCTCACGGACATACCGTCCGATCCCTGCCGTCTGATGGATAGCTGCCGTGTAGTCGATGCCAATCTGCAATAGAGAAGTATCAGTCATCGAAAAACCAGAGGTCGGTTGATTGGTTGAACAATCGATTCATAGAAGGTTATGATCCTCACTTTTTCCGGCTTGCGACGCGTGCTGAAGGCATCTGTTTTGTACCGATAGCAATAAGCTGTTTTCATAGTACCAAACGAGATATGTTGGGATGGTATACGGGGCTGTGATATAGAAAGAGATTATTTGTGAACATGTCGAGGAATAACATGACATTCCCGGACCGGCTTGTCATTCCCGCGCAGGCGGGAATCCACCGGTACACAGAGCATTCCCTCAAAGTATTCCGGATGCTGCCTTGGAGAAGCATGTTCTTTTGCATTGACGTAGCCCACAA
>JAFGLD010000292.1 GCA_016928235.1 Anaerolineae bacterium
GGTTGCTTTGGAGAAGGGTTCCACTTTTGCTATCCGCGAGGGTGGTCTGACCGTTGGCGCCGGCGTTATCACCGAGATTCTTGAATAGAAATCTCAGCATCAGTTTGGAGGCAAACTATTGCCCCTGAACTGATGCTGACCAGTTGAGGATAGCATGGCAAAGAAAGACGTACGCCCGGTGATTACTCTGGAATGTTCAGAGTGCCGTGAGCGGAATTATACATCAGAAAAAAATAGACGGAACGACCCACAGCGTCTTGAACTGAATAAATACTGTCGGCGATGTCGTAAGCATACGATGCACCGCGAGACCAAGTAAATACAATATGGTCAGATGGGCGCTTCCCATGATATAATGGGATTGATGTAGAACATGCGCACGATGTAGGTGAGTAGCTCAATTGGTAGAGCAACGGTCTCCAAAACCGTAGGTTGCGGGTTCGAGTCCTGCCTCACCTGCCTTATAATGTTTACTTCAAGACACCGCTCATTGTGGCGGTGTCTTGAATGTGGCACACTTTTCAAGGTGAGGACAAGATGGCGATAAGCGACCGCGAGAAAACAGAGAAGTCCAAACAGACACCAGGTGGTAAGAAGCAGCCTGCTCGTGATGCCAAGCAGCAATCGAAACCCAAAGCTTCACCACGGCATGCCCCCTCACATAAGGGTTCTAAAAGTCAGAATGCACTTTTGCGCTATTTCCAGGAGACAGGAGATGAACTAGGCAAAGTTGCCTGGCCTAACCGTGAGCAGGCGGTACACCTGACACTGGTTGTCTTGGGAAGCACAATCGCTACAGCGATATTCTTTGGACTGCTCGATTTTGGTTTCCAATTTCTGGCATCCTTTCTGGTCTAAACAGATGTTAACTTGCCGCTGGGATGCGGCAAAAAAGTTGTAGAAGTAAAAAGGGAGAATCCCCTGATGGATAACGATGCGAAGTACCCTCTGGACGAGATGGATGAGGTCGAAAAACCTGCTGCGCCATCCCGTCGCAGGGCAAGCAAAGACATGTCTATGGACATGAGCGAAGTACCTCCCATCGACGAAGCTGATGGGGGCCGTCACTGGTATGTCGTGCACTGCTATTCCGGGTACGAGAACAAGGTGCGCCATGCCATCGAGCAGCGCATCGAAACGATGGGGATGCAGGACCGTATCTTTGATGTGGTTGTCCCGACGGAAGAACAAATCGAAATCAAAGATGGCAAACGGCGTAATGTCGAACGACGTGTTTTTCCCGGGTATATCCTGGTCGAGATGGTCATGGATGAAGACTCGTGGTACGTCGTCCGGAACACTCCCGGTGTCACAGGGTTTGTTGGGATGGGCAACCGCCCCACTCCGCTGCGAGATGATGAAATTGCTCAGATCATGAAACGCATGGAGGCCGAGGCGCCAGTTGTTAAAGTAACTTTCAAGCCCGGCCAGAAAGTGCGTATTATCGATGGTCCCTTTAACGATATTGTGGGCGTCGTCGATGAAATCGACATGGAGCGGTCAAAAGTACGGGTAATGGTATCCTTCTTTGGACGCGAGACGCCTGTAGAACTTGACTTTTTGCAGGTAGAGAAAACGTAGCAGAGCGGCAATCAATCTGCCGATCAAATCGGAAAACTCTGCAATTCTTAATGTCTGGAGCAAAGTATTTATGGCGAAGAAAGTAATAGCAATCGTCAAACTCGAAATTGAAGCCGGGAAGGCAAATCCGGCTCCGCCTATCGGCCCGGCCCTGGCACAGCATGGTATCAACCTGATGGGGTTCTGCAAGGAGTACAACGCTCGCACATCACACCGTATGGGCGATATCATACCGGCTGAGATCACGATTTATTCGGATCAGTCATTTACCTTTGTGCTCAAAACACCACCCACTGCGTCGCTCATCCGAAAGACGCTTGGGCTCGACAAGGGATCCTCGGTGCCAAATCGTGACAAGGTTGGCAAGTTGACGCGCGCCCAGGTCCGCGAGATCGCCGAGATCAAGATGCCCGATCTGAACGCACACGATCTTGAGGCGGCTATGCTGCAAGTTGAGGGAACTGCTCGCAGCATGGGTGTGACTATCGGAGACTGATTAGCTCTCAGCCTTCCATTCTCAAAGGGTGGCTGAGAGTGAACTTGATCGGAAATAATGGAGTTGCGCATAGCAAGCCTATTGCCGATAAAGTTCATTAGTATTAAGTGGGAGGGGCTCTCCCCGCCAATACCACAAGGAGTACATGAATAATGGCACAACATGGAAAGAGATACCTCGATAGCGTTTCCTCGCTGGAAGAAGATAAGCTTTACCCACCTCAAGAGGCTCTTAACCTGGTTAAAAGTATGTCTAAGGTGAAGTTCGATGAGACTGTCGATGTCCATATGCGGTTAGGAATCGATCCACGCCATGCTGAACAGCAGATTCGCGGCGTAGTCGTGATGCCTTCGGGATTGGGCAAGCAGGTGCGAGTCGCCGTCTTTGCTGAGGGCGATGCCGAAAGAATCGCCCGAGATGCCGGCGCGGATATCGTTGGCTCTGACGAACTTATCCAGCAAATTGAAAAGGATGGTTTTCTGGAGTTCGACGTCGCGATAGCAATCCCCGAGATGATGCGCAAGATAGGCCGGTTGGGTAAAGTGCTCGGCACACGCGGCCTGATGCCTAACCCCAAGGCGGGTACAGTCGTTGCGCCGGAGGACCTCCCACGCGTCATTGAAGAAGCAAGGGCAGGACGTGTGGAATATCGCAACGATCGTACCGGAAACATGCACGTGCCGATCGGCAAAGTCAGCTTTACCGTCGAGCAGTTGATGGCGAACTTTAGCACCTTGATGGATGCTGTACGCCGTGCGCGCCCGGCATCGGCCAAGGGTACCTACGTGCGTAAGCTGGTTGTCACAGCCACCATGGGACCTCGTGTCCAGGTTGAGCCGAATGAGGCCCTGGCGCTGACGGCGCCCGACTAGGGTTTACAGATCAACACAACTTGTTAACGGAGACAAGAAATTGTCTCCGTTTTTTTGTGGCTCAGAACAAAGCGCAGTTGGCGTACCGATTCTTGATCCTCATTCCCAGCGCGGAAATTTCTGACGAGCACTATAACCCGGCCCCTGTTCGAAATATGTATAGTTGGGCTGGATATCGCTATGAAGCACGTCGGGGACATCTTCTTCGGGCCAGATAGCATTGTACGGGCAGATTGGGACACAGGCGCCGCAGTCGATACAGGCAGCCGGATCGATGTAAAAGTAGGGCCATTGCTCGATAGGATAGCCGGGGACGATACAGCCGACCGGACAGATTTCGGCGCATCCCCCACTCCGCATACACAGCCCCGTGATGATGTGTGTCATCAAACAATCCTCTCCAAACGGCACCGGACGGTGAAGACGGTTACTTTAGCTCAAGCTCGTCCAGCCAAACGGTGTATAGCCAACCATAACATATCGATTTCTTCAACATGGAGACGGGTAATCAGGCCCAGGTAGACAACTGCGCTCAGCAGGGTTGGGATGCCGACGGCAAGCCCCTCTGCTATCAGATTCTCGCCCGGCACAACGGTTTGGACAAGCCGCAACGCGCCACAGGCGACCACTCCCATCGCCGATGAGGCCAACACCGTCTTGACTAGCGTTTTGGCAACGCCATGCTCGGCGAGATTGCCTACTTGTCGCCGGAGCAGCACCCACGAAACCAGTGCATGGGCAAGCTGTTTCACCGCATCGGCAATCATCAGGCTGAACAGACCGAGAGATGGCATGAGCACCAGCGCGGTTGTCAGGTTGAGCACAATCGTGCCGACACCGATCAGCGATGGCGTCAAGGTATCCTGGCGGGCATAGAAAGAATAGACCAACAGCAAGTCGACTGCGGCAAAGGGTATACCCAACAGATAGAACTGTAGTGCGCGAGATGTGATCAGCGTATCACGAGCCAGGAAGTCGCCATGCCCCAGCAGCAAGGCTACCGTTGGGTGTGCCAGAATGAACAGGCCGACCGTAGCAGGGATGATCAACACGATTACCAACCGCAGGCCACGCGCCAATGTGGCCTGAAAGGCTTCTTTTTGCCCGGTTGCGCGCTCGTGAACAGCCTGGGCTGAAAGCGTAGGCAGTACAGCGAGGGATACGGCTGTAGCCACCAAACCTTGCGGAAGCTGCGCCAGTGTGGTTGCATATCCCATCCAGGATATCCCACCTTCCCCAGTCATCGAGGCCAGGTTATAGCTGATCACGCGCAGCGCCAGAACATCGACTACCAGGCCTAACAGGATCGGCAGGTAGAGGATTGCCACGCGTCGTAGCGCGGGATGGGAAAGTGTCAATCTGAATCGCAAGCGGGCATCCCTGAGACCGGGGAGTTGTACAGCTACTTGCAACAGGGCTCCAGCCAACAGCCCCAGCGCCATCGATGAAATATCCAATCGCTTGCCAAATAGTAACACCGCGATCACGATGCTGGCGTTAAAGATGGTCACAGTGAAGGCAGGCAGGGTAAATCGCTTGAGCGCATAAAGGACACCGGTCAGCACGCCGGATAGGCCGAGGAAGATCACTGCCGGGGCGGTAACACGTAGAAGCTGAGCCGTCAATGCCAGATCGTCAGGAGGCTTGCCACTGCTGAGCAGGAAGGCAACCTGTGACGGGAAGGCTTCGATGACCAGGATACAAACCACCAGCACGACCATGACCAGGCTGAGCAGGATACTGACCAGCTCCCACAACTCTTGACGCCGCTCTCTGGTATATTCTGAGAAGACCGGCACCAGTGAGCTGTTCACCATTCCCCCAACGAGCAGGTCATAAAGCATTTGAGGAATGATGACAGCCACATTGTAGGCATCGACCCTTGCGCCGGCGCCAAAATAGTACGATTTAACCGATTCTCTGACCAGACCTAACACCCGGCTGGCGACATTTCCTAGTGAGATGATGCTGGCCGTACGCGCGATCTGACCTGATTCAGGAGCCACAAGCTGAGGAGGCGAATCGGAAGATGTGGCAGTTTGCGTGTTGAGAGTGACAGTTGATTCAATGGTCATAAGTTAACCTGGATGGCAGTTTCAGGGCAGGTAAAAAACCTGTTCCTGAGCGGGTGAGATTGTACTCTGAGGAATCGAAAGGCTGCAACTTGCATAATCAGCCATCATGAATCATGATTCTTGTGGGGGATGACATGGCGCTATCCGATCGACGATGGCGCGTCACGATAGTGGAGAGGACAGCCACGCTTCACAAATCGGCGCAACCGGATAGGTTTTCATCAAAAAATAGCCGCTACCAGGAGAATATGCCGTGGAATCTCTTTCCCTGCCTCAAATCAAGGCCGCAATGGCCAATTTTAACGCCGGACCATTTGGGATCATTGTTCACTATTATCCTCAAGTCAAATCCACCAACGATGTCGCCCGTGAGCTGGCCGAGAAAGACGCACCAGAGGGTACGTTGGTGGTGACTGATATGCAGACTCGCGGGCGAGGGCGGTTGGCTCGCCAGTGGATCGCTCCGCCCGGCTCCAGTTTACTGATGTCGATTATTTTACGGCCCAACTTGCCGCCTACCCATGCGCATCGGCTGGTGATCGCTTGCGGACTGGCGCTCGCTGAGGCATGTGAAGCTGTGACCGGCGTCCGAGTTGCCGGCAAGTGGCCGAATGACCTTCAGGTCGGCGGTAAGAAGGTGGCCGGCATCCTGGCTGAAAGTGCCATCGAGGGGGAACAACTGGCCTGGGTCATCATCGGGGCCGGTCTGAATGTCAATCAGGTTTTTGAGCCCGATGATCCGTTGGCCAAGACTGCTACCAGTCTGCGCATGGAGACCGGCCGGTCACACGACCGCGCGAGCGTGCTGGCCCAGACGATGACCCGGCTGCGTGATTGGTACCCGCTTGTCGATCAGAAGATGCTGATTACTGCCTGGCGGACGCGCTGCCCGATGCTGGGGCAGTCTGTTCAGGCTGAGACATCTGACGGTGTGCTGGTGGGTGTGGCTGAAGACATCGATGAAACAGGAGCCCTGTTGCTGCGAGATACTGAAGGGCAGCGTCACTGCTTGACTCACGGAGATACGACAATATTGGCACAGTGTGTGCCTGAGCAATGATCTGGTTTCATCTATCCGGATCGGTTTTTGCGACGCAGTTGCTTGTTCTCTCACGTATGAGGAGTTGTTCCAATGAAACCTGGCAGATTGATTTGAACTACAGACCAAAACGCAGTATCCTGCATATCATCGAGGTAATTGGAAAGAGATGGTGTTGACATGTCGATACGCCTGTTGCGTGCTGCATATAAGCCTGTTAGTTTTCTGGCTGTTTTAATCCTGGCTACACTGGCCTGCAACATTCCCCGCGAGGAGGTTGGCAGCGCACTGACTGTGCAAGCCATTTATGTGACGATCACGGCTCAAGCCAGTGCAGCACCGACCCGGGCTCGGTCTACTGATGAGGGAACATCAACGCAGAATCAAACGACCACGCCGGCCAATACAATCACCCCAACGCCCCCTGAAAACCGAACTGGCAATGGCAGCAACCTGGTCATTCCTCGTTGTACAACCAGTATCACCATCGATGCCAATGACGATGACTGGGTGTCTCAGAGCGGAGTGCTTGGTGTATCACTGAACCAGAACACCTACGGCGCATCAGAATGGACTGGATCAAGCGACCTCTCAGGCCATGCGCGATTGTGCTGGAACGAGAACAGGCTCTACTTTTTCGTGGGTGTTACAGACGATATACATGTCCAGGAACAGCGCGGTGACACATCCTGGAAAGGTGACGAGGTCGAGATTCTGTTCGATGCCGATCTGCGTGGTGACTTCTACAAGGCCGTCTGGGATGGAGATGATTACCAGGTTAGTCTTAACCCCGGAAACTTCGATGATCTTGCCTCAGCCGCCTATCGGTATCACCCTACGACAGGCACGCCGCGCGGGATCGAGATGGCGGCCAGTGGGGCCGAAACAGGTGGAAATTACAAACTCGAAGCTGCGATGCTGTTGAGTGCCGATCTCGGCATCAACCTGTCTGCCGGGCAGACTTTTGGATTGTGCGTGGCGCTCAGCGATAACGATCATCCAGGCGAAGCCCGACAAGACTCGATGGTCAGCCATTGTACCCGCTTAAAAGTCAGCGATCCCACGACGTGGATCACTGTAACATTAGAGTAGGTTGTAACGCGCTCATCAGAGCATCGTGAGTACAGCCAGTGGGTCTTACCGGATGTCGATCATGGGGTGGATGAATGTGAAACTATGTGACAATAGATTTGCTTGAAACCCTGAAGGTCGGCGCCGGAGCGCTGCTTTAAGTCACTCCTTCTGTTCATCTCCTGGTGCCCTGGTGCCTCACTTAGGCATCTCTTCAAAATAAGTTGATCGATTTCTCGTCTCAACGCCGGGTGGATTGGACAAGTGATCGTTCATGTTATTCTGAAGAGACTACTTATCTCCTCCAAGCCAAATATCCAGAAGGCTATTTGTAAACGAAGGAGTGAGCATGCGATTGCCATGCCCACTCAGGTGATCTCCATCAAAAAACAACGGTTTGTCGCCGTCATAAGCTGAGCAAATCTCATTTGTGCACAATACAAAAAACGGGTCCCAAACAGATAGATTTGGATACTGGTCTTTCAGCGTTTTGAGAGAGTCCATAATAGGCTGACGGAGTTCCAACAAAAACTCACGGTTGATTGACAGTCCTGGCGCACATATGGGATTCATGTTGTTAAACCAGTCAGAGCACCGATAAGGCGGTGCTTTCAATACAGGCTTTGGCGCATCGATCAAAACATGAACACCAGAGACACTGATTTGTTCAATCAGCTGACCGGCTTCTTCTAATGCCAATTGTCGCTTTTCTGCGGCCTTTTCGCTGTTGAATTCGGCGATCATCGCCGCTTCATCGATGACTTCAAATTGGTCGGATAGTTCAGGCATACGCAACGAGGCGAAGAATACGATATCGTCTGGTTGTGCCATGTTGCTTACTTCAGTTAGTGTATTGTCATAAAATTCTTGACAGAGCATCGTTTGGCGTATTGGTTTAAGCAAGCCGGCTGCCGGGCATCCTCCCCGTGCATATACATGGACCTCGATCCCCAGTTGAGCAGATGCCTCCTTTAGCATTGTACGATATGCTTCGGCATGAGAATCGCCGATAACGAACAACTTTCGGCCGGCAAGATCGTGCTCCGTGCTGGCATAGCTTGCTTCTGTGGGCGTATGGGCAAATGCGCGCCACAGATATGAATCTTTGGTGACGCTTAAGCTGATGGCCGGTTGCGATGCATCGATGTGATATGCAATGGCATAAGAAACACAGACTACGACGAGCCCGGATGCAATCAGCTTCCAATTTCTGTGTTCCAGGAGATATGGGTTGGTGCGAACAGGAGACTCGATTAGATGATATGAGGCTGTTGCCAGCAGGCAAACAAGCACGAGGTAAATAGCTTGATACGCCAACTCATCGACCCCGATTGTCCAACGAAAGAGTGCTAATATAGGCCAATGCCACAAATAAAGTGAAAATGATAGTCTCCCTATGCAAGTCATCACATGAGACTGAAGAAATTTGTGACCAACCGACAATCGATCCGAAGTATTCGTAATACCACTGATTAACAGCATCGAGCCAATGACAGGGACAATGGCCCAGGGAAACGGAAATGCGTTTTGGTCAGAATAAATCCATCCTATACCCAGTAGAACAACACCAGATACCAGCAATAGATCTGATATTTGCTTCGACTTTGCGGTACATAGGCTGCTGGAATGCAGCTGAAAAAGCAACACCCCCGCCGCGATCTCCCAGAACCTGCCAGGCAACAAATAGAAGGCCCGGACAGGATTGGATGAGGTTTCAAAATATGCATACGTAAGAGACAGAATGGCCAGCCCTAACATCAAACCATGAGATAAATATCTATACACGGGGAGTTCTTTTCTGAACTTTAGCCAAACATAGAAGACCAAAGGGAAAAACACATAGAATTGCGCTTCGATCGCTAATGACCAGGTTTGAAGAAAGGGATTAAAATCTACTCTGGGGGAAAAATAGCCTTCGTTGAGCCGGGCAAATGCGGCATTACTAAACCCCCAAAATGCGGCTAAGCCTGTTTCGCTGTTTGATGAGCTTAGCCATGAAGCCGGAATAAATAATGTCGAAGCTATCATGGTTACGATCAGACACATGAGTAGTGCCGGAAAAACCCTGAGAATTCTCCTCTTATAAAATTCCGAGAGATAGCTGGCAAATTGTAACGAAGATTTTTGGGCAAGCGACTTGCTGATGACGTATCCGGAAATGACAAAAAACACGTCAAACCCGGTAAATCCCCCAGGCAAAAGGGAAAAAGCATGGTAGGGAATCACTGTCAATACAGCAATGGCTCTTAATCCATCGATTCCAGGCAAGTAATCAAGCTGTGGAGACGCGCCTTTGCTTGTACGATATGCACTGGGTTGTTTGCGAAGAAACTCTACAAAATCACCGATCAAGGTTTGCCCCCCACTATGGCAGCAAAAGCGTGAATAGACTTTGGCTCTACGCAGATTTGTGGGGTAATCTAGCGTTCGTCGCACTTTTTATGCGTAAAATTGAGGCTCAAAGCTGGTTTCTACCACGGAATTCTGCGTTGAGCCGTGAAAACTACCCCGAGTTGTTGCGAAGATACCTGTGCTGAGTGGAACTCGACAGTGGCATCGGCCACAGCATGATTCCCGGAAACCGGTTGGCGTTACTGCCGGAGCATGAAACCGCATCACCGGCTAACATCACCCGGCCCAATCCTGCGCAGCCGGTCGATCTCCCATCGAGACAGCCGAGCGCACACCGCTCAGAATGGCCTGGGAAAAGGCCTCGGCCGCATAAGCACCAACGACGGTGACCGGAGCCATCTTTTTCCCCGTCGACAACGCAAAGATGGTATCCCCATCGAACATCGTATGAGCCGGGCGGATAGCACGTGCCAGCCCATCCTGGGCCATTTGGGCCACTTTGTTGGTTTCTTCCTTGGTAAGCTTCGCATTGGTCGCCACCACACCGATGACCGTGTTGCGCCCGGCGAAGCCCACAGCTGCTTTGCCGACCAGACCTCGCAGCGAGGCCAGTGTATTGGCGAACTCCTTACCGCGGGGCGGCTTGCGCGTCCCAGCGACAATTTGTCCGGAAGCCGGATCGACGACATCGCCAAAGCAGTTCACAGCTACCAGAGCCCCGACGATTAGCCCACCTCCCAGGTCGATACTCGCCGTCCCGATGCCGCCCTTCATCTGGAAAGGCGGCCCAAACAGGCTGCCCACACAGGCCCCTATGCCCGCGCCGATGCTCCCCTGCTCTACCCGGCCACCCGACGCGGCCAGGCAGGCAGCCCTTCCCATCGATGCGTCTGGCCGCCTGTTTGCGTCGCCAATGGCCAGATCGAACAGCACTGCTGCCGGGACAATCGGAACACGAGCTACACCCACATCCAGACCGATACGGTTCTCCTCCAGATAAGCCATCACCCCGGCGGCAGCATCCAGACCGTAGGCGCTCCCGCCGGTGAGCAACACCGCGTGGGCCTTTTCGACCAGATGCATAGGACGCAACAGATCGGTCTCACGGGTACCTGGTGCTCCGCCCCGTTGGTCGATACCGCCGACTGCGCCGCTCTTGCATAATACTACTGTGCAGCCGGTAATCGCCTCGACATCATGAGCATGTCCCACTTCGATGCCCGAAACATCCGTGATCGTATTATGGAGCTTTTTGACCATTGTGTTTTCCCCAGAAAACAAGAAGGCGAGCCGATTGGCTCGCCGGATAACACACAGTGCTGTGTGTTAGTCGTTTTCATCTACCTCATCTTGATCGGCGAGAGCCCCAAGATCTCTCAACACTTCCAGGGCATGTTCTTCCTCAGTTTTCGGCACCATGATTTTGATATCACTGATCGCGCCGACCGAAACCGGGAAAGCGTTAAAAGCAGCCTCCGAGCCGGCAATCGCCGAGATGCCCTGGCTTTTCAGCCGGGCGATAATTAACGAGGCTTCGGCTTGATCCCAGACGGTCAAAACCGGCGTCAAACTAAACTCTTCCTCATCTCTCTGAGTCATTTTCGCTTCTCCGATTATGTCTTTGAACCGTTGTCAGGGAAATTAATGGGCAGCACAACAGTAAAGGTGGTTCCCTGATCTGGCCGGCTATCGACCGAAATGCGCCCATCGTGCTGCTCGACAATCGTTTTGACGATGCTCAAGCCCAAACCGGTCCCCTCGTAATCGCTGGTAGCATGACTAGTGCGGTAAAAACGGTCGAAGATATGAGGCTGATCTTCTGGTGGGATGCCAATCCCTGTATCAGAAACCGTGCAAACGGCCTCGTTACCCTCATTCCTGATCCGGATGCTGATCTCGCCGCCTTCAGGTGTGTACTTGATAGCATTGTCGATCAGGTTGCTGAATACGTGTTGTAGCCGCGACGGTGTTCCCATCACCCGCAAATCGTCTTCCAGCAAATCCAGGAGCAGGTGCTGCTTCTTCATGTCGGCCTTGCCGGCTAATGTCTCGGCTGCCCCTCGAACGAGCTGCCAGAGTAAAACAGGCTCGCGAGGCTGCTCGATCCCGGTTTCCAACTGATGATGCTCCAGAAGCTCGCTGATCAAACCGGTAATCCGCCGAACACTGTCTCGAACCTGATCGGCGAGCAGCTTTTGCTTTGTGTTCAGCTCTCCAAGTTTGCCCATCAACTCGATGCAGCCCAGGATGCTTGTCAGCGGTGAGCGCAGATCGTGTGAAATCGTCGTGACCAGGTCGTTCCTCAAACGCACCTGATTCTGAAGGTGGGTGATATCCTGCATCACGATCACCCGACCAATGTTCTCGATCTCGTTAATATGGGCATCGAGAACTCGCCCATCGTCCAGGCGAATTTCTTGGGTAGGGACCAGCTTTCCTTCAACATACTGAAAAATATCCAGCAGGGAACGATTATTGGTGATATCGAGCAAAGCACGGCCCACTACGGCCTCTCCCGGCTCGGCCTTATTCATCAGTTCACGGGCGGCCAGGTTGCAGAGGGTTACTTTACCATTGGGATCGATCACCAGCACGGGCTCCTGGATGTGGTGCAAGATCGTAACCAACTGGACGGCATTAAGGTTACTCAGCCCTCGCAGCAAATCTGCCGGACAAAACTCGTCATCCTGATCAGAGCCACCGGACAAAATACTATGAACAGATTCGAGTAGCTTTTCCGGATCGAAGGGCTTGATGAAATAATCGGCAACTCCTGCCCGCAGCGCCCGGACAGAGATTTCCTCCGAGCCCTCAGCAGTCATCAGAATAGTGGGGATATTAAGGCCTGATTTTTGCAGATGCTCAACCAACTCGATACCGGTCATTTCGGGCATAGCTTGATCGGTAATGATCAGGTCGGGGACAGCCTCGATAGCTGCACGAAGACCATCTTTGCCGTTCGCGGCAACATCGACGATATAGCCTTCGGTCACCAGGACGGTACCTGCCAAAAAGTCCCGAACCTCTTTGCTGTCGTCAACCACGAGGATGCGTTCACCACTCACTTGCCCATCCCCCTTCGTGCTGACCACATTCACTAATCGATCCACCGATCACTCCTGTGGCATCAATTCATCCAGATGAGCAACAGCCTCTTCAAACTCCCGATGCATCACATCCACAGCAGCCTGATGAGAAGGAGGCAGAGGCCCCATCTCGCCAGTACGGAAGAGATTCATGTTTCCCATCAGGTGAGTAAGTTTGGATCGCAAGCTCCCAACCAGTTCCATATCAATAGCAGCCTGATCGCCAGTCTCATCCAGTTCCTCAACGACCGGCTGTACCAGCTCAGGTTCGGAGCGGCTCTGTGATGTTGACCGTAAGCGCGTATTCACTACTGCAATCGCGGCATAATCTGCCAGGGCAGTCATGACATCTTTCATATGAGGGGCAAACTGAAGACGTGTATTGGCAACCCACAACAGACCAATCGGCTTACTTTGAACTACCAGAGGCGCATAGATCACAGCAGTAGCTCCCTGCTGGGCCGGGCGAAACTGTGTCAGGGCTTCTCCTCCCTGCAAGAAAGTCTCCCCCGAGCTCATAACGACAGATGCCAACTCGTCTTCAACCGGCTGGCCCATACGATCCAGCAGGTTGCGGCTCAGGTTCTGGCCTGCTCGCAAAATCAATGCCCCAGACGCTTCGTCCCGCAAGAAGAAGCCGACCGATTCAGCTCTGGTAATCTGGATAGCTGCCCGAACAACCCGATCGAACAACTCATCGAGGCTACGCGCAAAGGTCACAGTCTTGCCAATACTCATGAGCGTTTTTAGTTCACGGAGCCGCTGTTCGGCCTCACTGGAGGCTTGCCGAACCTCTCCCACCAGTGATTCGCGATCGCGGCGCACCCGGATATCTCGCATGATCCGTTCGATGACCTGGATCATCTCAGCCTCACGCAAAGGGCGAACCACATAGTCTCTTGCTCCAAGCCGAAAAGCATGGAGTGCCTCTTTCTCTGCGCCAACATCAGCCAGGATAACCACAGGCAAATCGACAGCCTGAGCGCTTAACGCAGCCATTACATCGGCACCACTCAGGCTTTCCGGATGAAGATCGAGCACCAGGAGATCAGGTGGGTCCGATAAGATTGCAGTAAGTCCTTCGGCGCCGTCACCAGTGGATTGAACCTCATAGCCAAAAGGCTCAAGCGTAGCATGAGACAACGTTATACGCTCATGCTCAATCGGATCGATGATGAAGATTCTCTCTTTGTTGCTGGACACAGTCTGCCTCTCCGAGTTAAGAAGAAACCCTACCCATGTGAAAGAATTATAACACTGGTTACCCATGATCGAAACTAGTACTACAGAGTTATTGCGTCGGCTTGACAGACTGCTCAAAATCTCTATACTTTCGTTGTGTTGCATTTTACAACAATTTTATTCCCTGGGAATGAGACGTGAGCGATAGCTTTGAGAATTACGTGACAGTGGGAGAAGCTGCCAAACGTTTAAATATTCATCCCGAATCTGTCCGCCGGCTGATCCGTACCGGTAAGCTTTCCGCGCGCAAATTTGCAAACACCTGGCTGATCGAGCGTACCATGTTGGAGCAGTTTGCCAATCATTACGATCCACGTCCGGGTAAAAAAGCAACACTGCTCTAGGGTCTGTTGACATTTATACGGTAAAAAGACGCTCCAGTTATCTTAAGGAAATGTCGACAGACCCCAGGAATCGGCGCACCATATGTGCACTATGGGGTGTTCTTCGCTATACTGCACTCACCACAGCCCAAGGAAAGACTAAGTGGATGATCCAATCGTATCACTGAAAGGTATTCGCGACGGTCTACTCGTAACGTTAGGAGAAGGCCAGTGGGATCAGGCTGAAGCTGCCCTCTTAGCAGCCATACAGTCACGGGGCGAATTCTTTCGAGGAGCGCGGATTGCGCTTCAGGTAGGGGAACGCACGTTGAATCGTGATGACATCCGCAAACTACGAGATAAACTAGCCAAACATGACGTAACCCTATGGGCTGTACTGGGACAGTCGCCGGAGACCGCCCGTGAGGCCAGACGTCTGGAGCTCGAAACAGAACTTGGTGATTCTTCGCCAGTTCCCACACATGAACCTGCTGAACTGCCACCTATCAACTCCGATGAGCAGGGCGACAGTGCCGTATTACTCAAGCATACGCTGCGCTCCGGGCGCGTTGTACGACATATTGGGCATGTCATAGTCATCGGTGATGTCAACCCTGGCGCTCAGATTATCGCCGGTGGGCATGTTATCGTGTGGGGACGTCTTCGAGGAACGGTTCACGCGGGTGCAGGTGGCGACGAAGAGGCAATGGTCTGTGCGCTTGACATGCGCCCCATGCAATTGCGCATTGCCAACCATGTTGCGATTGCGCCTGATTCCGGACAAGCCCGCCCACACCCGGAGATCGCGTCGGTGCGCGAGGGTCAGATTGTCGCCGAGGAGTGGGGCTCCTAAGGTAATATTTTGTTCACAATAATGCGTTCGTGGTATCCGGCCAATTTGTGGGCTGAATGCCGATAGCCAAACGTTTCATTTTGCGTTTGTTGTCAGGAAGGAAAGCATGTCTGCTCGAGTGATTACAATTACGTCCGGCAAAGGCGGGGTTGGTAAGACAACCGCTACCGCCAATCTGGCAGTGGCATTTGCCCTGCTGGGAAAAAAGGTTGCCTGCATCGATGCTGATATTGGGCTGCGCAATCTGGATGTTGTGTTAGGATTAGAGAACCGCATCGTCTACGACATTGTAGATATAGTGGAAGGGCGGGCCAAGCTTCGCCAGGCAATGATCCGAGATAAGCGCCTTAAGGAAGATCTCTATCTGATCCCGGCAGCGCAGACTCGCGACAAAACTGCCGTCAGCCCCAGTGATATGGTCAGAGTCTGTGATGAGCTCAAGCCATTGGTTGACTATATTCTGATCGATTCACCGGCTGGCATCGAGCGTGGCTTTCGCAATGCTTTGGCGCCGGCGGATGAAGTGGTCATCATCACCAATCCGGAGGTCTCCTCAGTACGTGACGCCGACCGGATCATTGGGCTGATCGAAGCGGAACAAAAAGGGCCAGGTAAATTGGTCATCAACCGGGTCAAGCCTGACATGGTCAAAAGGGGCGACATGTTAAGCCCTGAAGATGTCATCGACATCCTGGCGATCAAGCTGGTCGGGCTGGTCCCTGAAGATGAGCTGATCTTAGTCTCCGCCAATCAGGGCTCGCCGGCTGCTTTGACCCCCGATAAATCGAAAGCCGGCAAGGCGTTCCAAAACATTGCTCGACGCCTGTTGGGACAGGATGTTCCATTTATGGCGCTAGACGAAGATCTAACATTCGTGCAACGGTTCTTGCGCGCTTTGGGCTTTAGCTCGGAGAATGTGGATAGCGGAAACAACACTGCCAGGAACAAGAAAAACAACGATAAAGCCGGCTCTACCAGCAAGTCCGAAAAGGAAAAGATTGAAGAAAGTGCTGGCGCAGAGAGCTAATCATGACTAAGCACAAGACATCCAGCTTGAGGAGAGAGCAGATATGAGTAGCCTCTTCGATCGTATGTTCGGCGGGCGTAAACCAACAAGCAGTCAAGTAGCCAAAGAGCGGTTACAACTGGTATTGGTGCATGACCGTAGTAATCTGACACCGGCCCAAGTGGCAGCGATGAAAGACGAGATTCTGGAAATTATTGCCCGTTATGTTGATTTTGATCGAGAAGAAGTCGAGATTGCCTTAACCAGCTCAGATCGAGAAAACACACTGCGGGCCGAGATACCTATTCGGCCCACGAGTGGGCGGAGAAGAAGGCCGGTGACACCGGCACCTCTCAGCGACGCGTGAACGAAGCTAAAAAGTGTAGCCAACAGCCGTAGCAGGTTAGCCTGGTTCTTTGTGAAAACCATAAAGCTTATCCCCCACATTCCAAATCCCATGTGCTTGTGGGGGTTGGCATTCCAGCAGAGAAAACCACCATCAAACCAGAATGACATCTCCTGCTGCCACCCTGATATGCATCTCGACCTGTCCGGATGCAGTATCAAAATCGGGTGTCGCATAGCGATTACGTTTCACGAGTGTGATACGTTCATTTCGATTGATGACAGTTGCCAAAGCGCCCGGCTTGATCACAATCTTCACCCCCACCTGGGGGGGGACTTTTATCTCGATCTCGCCACAGACTGAAGTCAAGCTCATCCGAACATATCCGCGTGTGGGGCAGGTCACATGAATATAGCCTAGTGTTGTGCCGGCTATCACTTCCTCCAACCGCAGATCGCTCAGATCTAACAGCATCTCACCAATGAAGCTGCGAGCCTCCACATCCCACAATACATTGGTGGCCAGATCGGCTTGCCAACGTGTCACATTGGGCTGGAAAGCAGCCTGCGCCAGGCGCAAATATGCAACACCATCACGCACTTCAAAGCCTGGTTTTCCCAATGGCCCATAATGCGTCGTGGCAACGCGATCACTGCCACACTTTCCCACGACCAGATCGCATAAGCCGGTCCTGGCCTCCAACCGGCCTCGAACAACAGCCCCGCGCGCGGTGAAGGAGCGCGGCTCCGGCCCTGCGATCAGATCTCCCCCCATCAAGGTGTTCAAACCCAATACCACAAAACTACCACCGATCAGCATAAAACCAGGGAACCTGAACCTCAAGACAGCCAATGCAATTCCAACGATCATCATCACAAGGCCAATCCACCAGAAGGCCTGTGTTACCTGGCGGGTAAACTTGCTTTTGCGCATGTAGGGACTAATTCCTCACTGATCTATTGCCCCATCCCCTACCCTCGTAAGGGTAACGAGAAACAGCATAACAAGAGAACGAGGCCCACCATAATCATAAAACGCGAAAAAAATGGGAGGGTAGCCATGAGAACAGCCACCCTCCACAAGTATACGCAAACTTATCCGGCCAAGCCACCTGAAATCTACTCTGCAACACTCTCATCAGGCGTGGCACTAGGCGTCGCATTTGGATCGGGAGTAGGTTGGATGTAAGGCGGCTCAGTTAACAACTGGATAACCGATTCCAGATTGTATGTGCCGACCAGATAAATATCACCGGATGATGATAATTGGATATAGTAATCTGTACTACCTGGATTCTTGGAACCGACTGTCAGATTGTACTGCTCGCCCCCAATGGTCAAGGCAATACTATACTGAGCCGCATCCCCAAGTCCATATGTTGCCAGATTCTCCAACCCGGATAAAGTGCGGGAAGGCTGGATAGAGGGAATTGAGGTCAAAGCATTGGTGATGCGCATCTCATCGATTCCTAGACCCGTATCGCTGCCTTCCGGTGCTTCCAGTATGGTCCAGACTTCATCTTTCTTCTCAGCTACAAAAGTATCTTGTGAGCTGTTGTCTTTCACCTGCACTCGGGTCACTTCTTCTCCCTGGGCATTAGGAAACAGCAAGGTGTAAGGCGTAGCCGTAGCATCGCCCTCTTTCTCGCCGCCGATGTCAAACTGCTTGACGGCAAAAAGGATTGCGATTGCTATGAGGAGAAAAACCAACGCAACAGTCAGACGTTTTGTAGGCGACATAGCTGATTAGCGCCTCCGCCTGCGCACAAACCAGACAGCAGCACCAGCTACCAGGCCAACCGCAGGCAGTAAACAGATGCTGGTAACATAGACGACAACCAGGCCGGACTGCGGCAACGGCTTATCCATCATGTGCGAGCCAATATTTTTGACAGGAATATTGAGCAGTTCTTCACTTTCTGTCAGCCAGTTAGCCGTATTCATCATCAGATCGCTGTTGCCATACTGATTGACGAAACCATTCGATGGGAAGTCAGCATCTCCATAAATAACAACCCGCGCCTGTGTTGTTGCATTCTCGGCACTCACGCCCATTGATACCGGTCCAGGCAAATCCTTATCCGGGTTGAATTGCACGATTTGACTGGGCTCAGTCTCACCCCACGATTTGTCCGATCCGGCAGTTGAAAAGAGTAACGCAGTCAGAGTGATATCCTGAGGCGGAGTTTCAACGGGTTGGATACTGCGTGCCACGGAGAAGACCAGTAGATTACCTGATTCACTCAAAGCAGAGACAATCGGTGAGGTCTGATCGAACGTGTAGATAATGGGCGTATATTGATCATACTGAGACTGTGTTCTCAGATCGATAACCACATCATCATTGACCCGGACACCCCATTCCTCGGCCAGGTAGCCAAGCAATGCATCACTGGTGTCCTGAGCCTTCACAGTAATGATACTGGCCAAACGTTCCAAACTCCACAAACGAGCCGTCCCGTCTCGACTACCGGTCGCAATTGTCTTACCGTCAGGAGAAAGAGCCATCACCCAGATCATGTCTGTATGTCCACTTAACACTGCATCTTCATCGGATGATTTTGCATCTGCCTCACGGACATGTACTGTGCCATCAGCTAATGAGTACACTTTAGTACCGTCTTCTCTGACTGCCAGGCTGGTAATGTTAACACCCGGATAGAGCATCTCGGTGCTACCATCCCCGGAAGCGATGTCAACGGTGCCGCCTGTCCCATCCCATGCCGCGGTATGAAGAGTCTCACCATCAGACGAGAAAGCAATATCGATGACGAGGCTGGTGTGCAACGTTTTAGCCACCTCCTGCTCGCCGGTTTTGACCTTCCAGACGTAGATTGGGCCTTCGGTAGAGCCTGAAGCCGAGGTCATCCCGCCGCCGGCCGCCACCAGCGAACTGTCCGGAGAAAACTGCACTGTATAGAGTGGTGACGGGACGCTGATGGGTGAATAGTCCATCGGCTCAAGCGTTTTGGCATTCCAAACATTCAATGCCTGGTTCTCCCCCACACTGGCAAGCATGCGACCGTCAGGCGAATAGGCAATGCGGATTACTCCTGTCGTCTGGCCTTCTAACTGCTTGAGCTGCTCGCCGCTCGCGATGTCCCATACCCGCACCGTGCCATCGCGTCCTACCGATGCAATTTGCTTGCCATCGGGCGAATAGGCTACATCCAGGACATCACTGGTATGGCCCCGCAGCTCGAGTTCTTGCTTACCTGTACCGACATCCCATGTTCGGACAGTACCATCCGCCCCAGCAGTTGCCAGGCGAGAGCCATCTCGGTTGAAAGCTATACCCCTTAAACCGTTGCCCAGCTGCCCGCCGCCAGTCGCCGGATCGAACATAAACAGGGCAGAGCCGCCGGCATCCAGGTAGCTCTTCAATGTCTCAACTTCGATCGGGGAGAACTGAGCAATCGGGCCTGCGACAACCACCAGAGAGGCGTCTTCCGGCACATTCTCTGCTTCAAGCAAATTCAATGCCTCGATCTCGACATTAACATTGCCAAGCAACTGTCCAATCTCGGAATAACCGGTGGTGTTGAAATCGTCAACAGAACGCTCACCATGACCGGTGACCATATAAAGCTTGCGAACCTCACCGCTCATAACCTGCACCAGGGCGCCCGACATAGCACGCTCATCGGCAGTTGAAGCCTCGGCAGTCTGATCCCCCTGAGAGAAGACCAATATGCCAGCACGAGTCATGTTGAGCTGCATCGCCATTCCGGGATTGCGATCGGGGTCGACAAACTCGTAGGTTAGCTTACCATTGCTCAACTTCTCATACTGTTGTAGGAATAACTCAGCATCTTTGCGCTGCGAGGCGTGCTGCTCGGTGTAGAAACCGACCACGTGAACATCATCTTCCAGCTTAGCCAGAATATCGACTGTCTGCTCGGAAAGCTTGTACTTCTGCTCCTTGGTCAAATCCCAGGGATCGAGCTTGGCCGAATAGATGATGATGAAGATCGCTACCACAAACACCGTAAAGAACAGACTCATCAACACGGTAGTAATTCCGTATTGGCTGGTTCGACCGGTGATACCGGTAACCAAGGCTTGTGGATCAAGTAATACAAAGCTGGCTATCCCCAGAATACCAATCCCCAGAGATATGTAACTAACTGTATCGAATGTGTTAGTAGCAATATATGCTATTCCCATCACAAGCAAGGAAACAACGCCTACGCCCAGGAGAATCCAGCGGGCAAGGTTCCGATTAATTCGTATGTCGTTCACGCGCGCCACCTCCTCGTGCCGAGTATCTGCGTGGCGAGAAACAGAAACAAAGCCATCACTCCAACAAAGTAGGCCACATCGATGGGGTCAACCAAACCCAGGTTCAACATGGTGTTGTGATAATGGTTGGTAATGGTCAGTTGGTTAATAGCCTCGCTCAGGAGAGAGTTGGAGATCAGGCTGGAAACAGCACCAGCCACCCATAGCAGCACCAAAGTCCCCATGCTGATCATGAAAGAGACCAACTGATATTGGGACAACGATGACGCAAAAACGCCGATAGCCAACGTCGCACCACAGACCAGCCACAACCCAATGTAGCCTGTAATCATCACCGCTATGTTGGGCGAGCCACGCCAGATCAACAACCCTGCATGGAGGAACGTGACCAGGATAAAAGAGCTCATGACTGCCCACGAGGCAAGCCACTTGCCGACTACCACCTCCCAGTCTCGTACCGGCGCGGTGAAGAGTAATTCATGAGTACCCGCATGGACTTCCTCGGCCAGGAGTCGCATTGTGAGTGCCGGCGCGATAAAGATCGTCAGGAACGCCATCGGGCTGAACAAGGAAGACATCGATACTTCATAGGTTCCCTGGTTATAAAAACCCAAACTGTTCGAATAAAAGACACCTGCCAGGCACAACCACCCGGCCCCGATCCAGTAGATAATCGGCGAGATGAAGTAGACAGAGAATTCGTGTTTGAAAACAGTCCACAAGTTATGAAACGAACGGCCAATGTTAGGCATACTAATCCTCCTCCTCGGCGACAGCCTCGTCGGTAGTAAGCTGCAGGAAAATATCTTCCAGCGACATATCCACATGGCGTAGTTCCAGCAGATCCCACGACTTTTGGACAATAGTTGCCGTCACGGCAGGGCGCGGATCGATCTGGCTGTCCGCTACTATCTCAACACCCTCTTCAGTAGGATAAACCTCGCTGACTCCGGCAACTCCACGGATAGCCTTTGCCACTTCTTTAGGAGTAGCATTGCCAATATGCAAAAAGTAACGTGTTGTATCCTGAAGTCGATTGGACAGCGTGGCAGGGCTGTCCTCAGCTACGATCTGACCGTTGTTGATGATCAAGATGCGTGAGCAGAGCTGACTAACCTCCGAAAGGATATGCGTACTGAGCAGCACCGTGCGATGTTCTCCAACCTCGCGGATCAACTCGCGAACCTCGCGCACCTGACGCGGATCGAGCCCAATAGTCGGCTCGTCCAGAATCAAGACGTCAGGCTTGTGGACAATCGCTTGAGCCAATCCCACACGCTGTCGCATACCTTTGGACAGGCTGTCGATCAAACTGTCGGCTCGATCGAGCATCCCTACCCTGTCGAGCACTTCGTCCACACGCTCGGCACGACCTGGGTTGCCCATCCCTCGCAGAGCAGCCATATAGTCGACATACTGCCAGACGGTTAGTTCCTTATAAAGGGGAACTGTTTCCGGCAGGTAGCCGATCCGTCCGCGTGCCTCCAAAGATTGCTCAAACACATCGAACCCAGCAATGGTCGCTCGACCCTCACTGGGCGGCATATAGCCCGTCAAGATACGCATGGTGGTGGTTTTGCCGGCCCCATTTGGGCCAAGGAAGCCAACAATCTCGCCTGCATCGGCGTGAAAGGAAAGGCTGTCGATGGCTTTGTGGGGGCCGTAATACTTGGTGAGTCCTTCGACTTGTATCATCCCGCCTCCATCAAGATGTCCTACATCCGGTATTGCCGGTGTAGATATCCGCTGTTCTACTGAGCGGCATAGATGAATATGATTTTGCTACGGGGGGTGATGATATATCTGCATAGTAGCATTGTCAAGACATTCTTTGCATCTTCTCAGTTATCCGAATGAGTGCTCTTGATATGATGCTGTCGGCGAATTCGAAAATATCTCCAAAACGGCTATACTATGGGCTTGTACTGCGCCCCAAAATCTGGACACAGAAATCAGGGTTAGATAAGAAGATTTGCGCGGCTGTGATAAGCCGCCTCGAAGTCATCTCTCGTCACTTTTTCCAGTATCTATAGCTTTTCTAGCAGTTTGTCGGAGAAGTCGGAAAATCGGCTTTGTTCTACCGAAATGAGCTCCAAAACCATGCCTAATCTCTGATTTTGAGGCGTTGAAAGCCTTGTTCGTTCATCCGACGACTACCCAAAGTTGCTTTTCCGACAAA